>NZ_JBEUMS010000013.1:0-217338 GCF_040543805.1 Arcicella rosea | reverse complement strand
AGGAGGGAGAAGAGTTTTAATGAAGTAAGAATAGCGTAAATACTGAGAGAATATAGTTGGTGGTATGTGTAAACCTTGTAGCTACTAAGCTAGAATAAATGGCTTGCATAATTGTTTTATTAACAGCTAATTTACCTGCTTTATCCCCCCAAATAGAGATGATTATATGATATTTATACGAATTCGGGCAAAAAGATTCATAATGTAAAATTTATGTCAAAATAGTGTAAGATTAGTATAAGACTATTATCAAATTAGTGTAAACAAGGGAGTTAATGTAAAATTTATGAACAATTAGTATAAAATTAGTGTAAGATTAAGGAATTGAGATATGAGTATTGATTTAGTAAAGGGTTAAATATTTTTTCACTACTTGAGTAGTGAAGCAAGATGGAGATTATGTATACATAAACTGACGTGCAAGCACTTTTGCAGAAAAAATAATTTTACACATCAAGCTAAAATCTCAAAACCTATGGAAATAAAGAAGCCAAAATAATCAAGATGATTTAGATTAGAAGACGCCTTATCCCAGCAAGGTTAACCAGATATAATTTGAAGAGATTAAACAAAAGGAGAAGGCTTAAAAATATCAAGAGCAGCCTACATTCGTTCGATGATACTCTAGTGGAAGGTTCAAAGAGTATTTGCCGAAGAAGAGCCAAACGCTAAAAAACAATAGATTGGTATTATCAATAACCTTAATCAACGCTTAAAAACACTCATATTCATGGATAGAAAAAATGATGAGACAAGTAAATCTACAGTTAGGATGTATTGATTAAATCTTAGATAAGTACAATTATTGGGTTCGATTAAAAATTGCCCTGTGCTTCTAAAATTGAAGCACAGGGTATCATATTTATCTTACATTCTGAGTAATCCCACCCAGATTAATCACATTATCAGGGATAGGCCAAGTGTACAGTTTTTCATCATCAGGTGCTAATTCATATTTTTTAGCTCCCAGCGAACGAACAAGGGTATAACCCATTTCTTTTCGCAGTCTTCTCAAATCACTCCATCTTAGCCCTCTGAATACTAAGCTTTTTCTTCTTTGATTCAGGATTTCAGTCAGGATATTCTTGGTATTACCCACCGTCATGGCTTGATAAGTACCTGTTTTGTATCTCTTGATTAAAAGAGAATTGAGGGCATGCAAGGCATCCTCATGATTCCCCAGCCTCTCACTACATTCCGCACGGATAAGCATAAGCTCATCAAGTGCAGGGAAAGGATTAAAGGTATCATAACCATTATAAGAACCTTTAAAAGTATAGTCATTGTTAGCTTTTAAAAAATAGACCGGAAATCTTAAGTCATTAGCCTCGTAAGAAGCCAGCAAGGTTGGGTTCACTTTCAGGTAAGAAAAGAACACCTGAATTTCCAGCATCACATTAAACATAGGCTGTTCCACATTCCCAAAGGAATAAAGAGGGAATGGAAAACTTAACCTGCTGTCCACTTTATTATAATCCATTAATTCGTCAGCAATCGCTAGACACTCATCAGCATACTGCTTAGCAAGAGCATTCTCCTTCATTTGTAAATAGATACGAGCTAAAAGCGCCAGCGTAGCCTGCTTAGAAGGACGAGTCTTTTCTTTGGGCAATACAGGAAGCAAAGTCAACGCCTCATCAAGGTCATGGAGTATTTGTTGGTAAGTAGCTTCTATACTAGCTCTAGCATTAGATTGATTAATATCAGAAGACAGCCTAATGGGAATCCCCATTTTTTGATTAGCAGTTTCTTTTTCATAGTCATCACAGAAAATCTGCGCCAGTTGAAAGAACTGCCATGCCCTCCAGAACAAAGCAGTCCCCCTAATCCTGTTGTACTGTTCTATATTCTTTTCGTTTTGATTTATCTTGCCAAGCCCCTCCAATACTATATTGCTGTACAACACCTTCGTATAAGCATTATTCCAACCCGGACACTGCTGACCTTCATAGATGTCTTTAGCCCATACATAGCCATTTTTTTGATAGGGGTTAGTCAGAGAATTCCATTCTGTCTCATTCAGGTAGTAATCATCCGTGCCAATTTCCCCCATGATGAGCACAGCAGTAGTATTCATGACAGTCATGTTATCCATTAAGGCATCCATATCCTTTAAGGAAGCAGGAACCGCCAGTCTGCTATCGGGTTTAAGCTCCAAAAAATCAGTATGGCAGGAAACCAATACCAAGCATAGCAAGCCAGCGATGATTGTATAAAGTCTTTTCATGTTCGTATGCGTTTTAGTATAGTTAAAGGTCAATTTTAAAGCCCAAAGAATAAGTTCTGATAGGAGGATAATCTGAGGTTGGGAAATCTGGATCTAAGCCTTGTTTATTGGCACGCCATAATATTCCTACATTATTGACATACATGAAAACCGATACATTGCTGAGTCCTAGTTGAGGCGCAGAAAACTTATAACTAAGATTGATGTCTTTCAACCTAAGATGCGCTCCGTTTTCAATAAGTGTTTCATTATTAAGATAGATATTCTCTCTGGTGGTATTAGCTCGCATAGTGAGTGCTGGGACAATTGTATGTAACTCGTCTCCAGGAACCTTCCACCTTAACAGATAATCCTTGTGCCCATTCCCATAGTTAATCAGGTTCGTATAATTGATACTGCTTCTTCTAAAATTGTATCCAGCCTTATAAACAACATTGAAGCTAAGGCTTAGCCCCTTCCACGTCAGCGTATTTCTAAAACTCCCAAAATGCTGAGGTACAGTTACCCCCATGTCTTGAAGACTAGCCGTTTGCAATGACGACCAGTAGGCAGCATAGTTCTCATTCAATTCGTTATTGGAATACACTAGCATTGCCCCAGTAGCAGGATTTAAGCCATACCAAGGCAAGGCATAGATTACATCCGCAGACTTTCCTTCTCTGGCTGGAGCCCTTGCAGCGTTAGACACCGGAAAAAAAGACTGGATAGCAGGGGATTCTGTACCACTATACTTGGTAATCCTGTTTTTAACCCAGCTCGCCAGTAGTACAGCAGACCATTTGAATTTACCAAAACTAATGAGCCCACTGATTTCCAAATCCATTCCCTTGGTAAGCATGTTTGCAGCATTAATCCGACTATCAATATTGGTGATTCCACCCAATCCTATTGAAAAGATTCCAGTAGTCGGATCTACATAATCATAGCCAATCAGGTCACTACCCGCTTTTTGATAGTACTCCAAACTACCCCGAATGCTGCCATTCAGGAAAGAAAAGTCAAAGGCAGTATTCCAGACGCTTACCTTCTCCCACCTCAAAGAAGGATTACCTATGCTTAAGAGCTGGGCAGCGGGTAAGTTGGTCACCGTACCAATACTGTTAGTAATACTTGGCATGGTACTTACCTGCTTATTAACATTACCATTAACCCCGTAAGTCGCTCTAAGCTTTAGCACATCAATCGTATTACTTGAGGCTGAGGACAAATACTCCTGCTTGAGGTTCCATAATCCACCCACAGACCAGAGTGGAACACCTTTTTGATTCGTAGCTACTCCAAATATATTGGAAGCATCCCACCTGCTACTGAGTGTCAGGGTATATTTTTGATCAAAAGTGTAGGCAGCATTGGCAAAATAAGAGATAAATCGGTCAGTGAAATGCTGGACATCAGCAATGGTATTGGGGATTCTGCTGGCAGACCTCGGTCGTAAGGGATAGCTAGTTTCATAATTGAGATAGGGTGAACTAGTTAATGTCTGATTGTCATAGCCATATAATAAATAGCCAGGCCCCGCTGTTGATTGATCCTCCCTGATTTCCGCCCCAGCCAGTGCATCGAGTTGGTGTTGTTGCTGGAGTGATTTATGATAGTTAAGTTGCAGACGACCATAATGACTCTTGCCAGAAGATCTTGAACCCGATAAGATTCCCCCCAGCGGAATGACACTCGTGCCATTAGGCTGAGTGAAGCGGTTAATGAGGTCTCTGACATAGTACGTTTCAGGCGCATAATAATTACGGACTTCCCCAGTAGCACTTCTGAATTGGTATTTAAGGTCAAGGGCTAAATCAGACAACAAGGAATATCGCAAGCCAGTGTTCATTCTTATCTCGTTATTGTTGGAGGTATTATCAGAAAAATTAAGTTCCTCCAAGGGTTTAAAAGCCCAGTTTAACAAGCCAGAAGCTGTTGCCGCATCAATGTAGGTTTGACGGTATTTGTAGGGGATGGCTGCTGACAATCCATTTTCATCTATCAAAGAAGTATAAGATTGCAATGCTCCGCCTTCTCTAGGAATAAGGGCTGATGGCTGGAGTCCATTGTTTTTGTAAGCCTGAAGGACATAGTACAAGCTACTAAATACCTCCAGTTTTCTACCCAGTCTATAGCTTAGTTGATTATTGAGTGTTAGCCTTGAGGAATTAAACCCGACGTTTGCGGAAAGGTTTTTATCAAATCCAACCGATGTGACATATTTCAGGTCATTATTTCCCCCTGAAATATTCAGCACATACTGTTGATTCAGAGAAGGCTGATACAAGTATTTCAGCATGTCTTTTCTGATATCTTTGGTGGCCAAAAGTTTCAGTTGTCGTTCCATCTCCACATTACTAATCTTTCCTTGCTGAGCAGCAATGTGGAGTTCAACAGCAGGAGGGAGCAGAGTCCAGTTATTTTGTTGGAAGCCACCATTCTGAAAACGTAAGCGTTGAAAGTCAATGAGGTCTTGGGCATTCAAAAAGGCAGGATTGTAGAATAGGTCAGGTTTATCAGCCGAGGTAAAGTTAGATTGGAAACTAACCGCTGTTTTTTTATTGTACTTGCCTTGCTTGGTGGTAATGACGATTACTCCATTGCCAGCCCGAACACCCCAGATAGAAGTAGCGGCTGCATCTTTGAGGATGGTGATGTCTTCTACATCATTGGGATTGATGGAATTAATATCACCCTCATAAGGAAAGTTATCGATTACGATTAAAGGAGCACTTGAGGCATGAATGGTGCTAAGCCCCCTGACTCTTAAGTCTGAGGTATTCCCGTGAGGAGATATACTGGTTCTGTAAAATTGCAGACCAGCACTTACTCCCTCTAAACGGCTCAAAATATCGGTACTGACACTTCGGTTGATAAGTTCATTATTAAGATGGGTAAAAGACCCTGTGGCTCTTTCACTGCTGATTTTAGTGTATCCCGTAGAAACGATTACCTCTTGAAGTTCACTGTTTTGTATCTCCATGCTGAGCGTGGCAGGCAATGCTTTTAGGGAAACAGCAACCGGTATTTTGAGGGACTTAAAACCAATACTGCTAATTACAAGCGTATCACTGGGAAGAGTAGCATTGATTTCAAAGAAACCATTCCTATCTGTAAGCGTCCCAGTCCCTTGTTTAATGAGTCTTACGGATGCACCGGGCATCTCGATTCCATCTGTGGCAGTAATCACCCTGCTTTTTAACAGCTGGGCATACAAGGGTGAGCAGTATGCCATTAACATACTTATAAAATAGACTTTTCTCATGTTGTTTAGGGGTTTAGTTTAGGGGTTTGAAGTATTAGCATATTTTACAACGATTACATCCATTTCCTGTGCTGTCAGCGTCAAATCAAAACCGATTTTGTTGAGGGCTCTTTTAATCGTCGGAATAGTAAGATACTTTTTGTCCAGCTGAATGGAGACCTTAGTATCCTCAAGAATCATGTCCAAGACAGGGTAAGGCTGGCTTGATAATACAGCACTAACGTAGCTGGTTAAACGTCTGATGGATTGATTTTTCAATGTGAAGAAATCAGCATTACTAGATTCAGCAGATTCAACGTTAGCCTCATCAACATTCAGGGAAGGCAGGGTAGAGGTAGAGGCATGTTCCAGCCGAACAATACCATAACCGGGAATCTTTCTTTTCTCAACGACTGCTTTCACGCCTTTTTCCAGTGTTAGATAGCGGTTAATATCATCGCTCATAAACTCCCGAAGGGCTTTGCGGGAAATATTCAGCGAGGTATCCAAACTTAACTCATAGCAATACATGTATTGGTTCTGCCATCGTTGGTAGTCCTTGTCTTGCTCGTAAATACCCGTTTCCTTTCTGTAGGTACCCAGCAACTCATGTTTAAGCGAGTCACTTACTTCCCAGACAATGCGGTTGGTTCTCCCGACAAAGGGGATGTAAGCACTGTACATCTCATAGATGAGGGTGATAAAATAAGCATTGTATAGCATGATGCTGTTTTTGCCTAGGCGGATTCCTCCCACATCAACATTAATGCGTTTAGAGAAGACAGACCTCATGCGGGGATGCTCCAAAGTACCTCCGTTACCGTTATAGAACAGCGGAAGATTAAAATCAAAGCTAACGGGAGGAGTGGTATGAGAAAGGACGAAATCATCTCCTTTTAAAGCACGGTTGATATTAGTAACATTGGCATACGCAGAGGAAGCAGACTCCCCAAAAAACAGCCCATTCCTAATCCATACTTGGTGGGGGAGACCGTAGTAAGGAAAGTATTGCCTTACCATGGTATCTTCCAGCACACTGGGTAGCCGCCAGCCTCGCTTGTTGAATAAAGGTAGCACTTTACCAGCATTTTCATTCGTGATAGGGATAACGACTATTTCCGAGCCAAACTTCTGCTGTAGGGTATCCAGCTTACTGAGTGATTTAATACAGGGAGCACACCAAGTAGCCCAGAAGTCTAGGATGATTAGTTTATCCTTATAATCCCTTAGGGTCAGGCTTTGTTTGCCTTGTGGGTGGTTAGCCACTTTTAGGGACAAGTTCCAAAGCTCAGGTGGGATAGAGTCTCCCACCTTAAGCGATTGGGCGGTTAGATAATGTACAGATATGAAAAAGTAAAGACATAGCAATGCCCTTACGCAGGTTTTTGCGTTCATGGGTTTAGTTTTTTAGATGAAGTGAGGTTACTTAGTTAGAAAAATAGAAATAGTATCTGCATGACATTGAGAATATCATGACAGTATCAATATTATATCGGAGGCTTCTTTATATTTTTGTATAATTGGTTTTTTCCTAATTCTGTAGATATACCATATTTCGAAATAGTGCTTTCCTCTTGGCTTCTTGAGCAAAAGTGATAGGAAGTACTGTATGAAATATGTTCTGACATAACCAATTATGTAATTGACTCATTACAAAATTAAATTTAAGTCTCTTTAAAGAGAAAAAATATTGGTTGACCATTACGTTGATTTGATTGACTTTTACTATATTTGGGAAAAATAAACAATTATGGAATCAAAATTTCATCTTAAGCCAAAGAAGGTACATTTGGGAAGGAACATCGCTAGAATTAGGGCATATAGAGGTGTAAAACAAACAACTTTAGCCACTGAGCTAAGTTGGACTCAACAGCAATTGTCAAGCCTTGAAAAGCAAGAGGATATTGCTGATGATATTCTTGAGCAAGTTGCAGATGTATTAGGCGTTACGATTGAAATTATTAAAGAGTTTGATGAAAGAGCTGTTATATATAATATCAATAATTATAATGACATTCACGATAATGTTTATAACGCAGGGGCATCTACGATTACTTACAGTGAGCCAAGCGATAAAATTATCGACCTTTATGAAAGGTTACTTAATTTGTTAGAAATAGAAAAATCAAAAACTAACCAAAAATAGTCTATATTATGGGCACTTTTGAACATCAAAAAAATCATTTGGGAAGGAAGATTGAGCGCATACGTAGTTTACGTGGAATGACACAATCTCAACTTGGAGAAAAATTGGGAGGAATTAGTAAGCAGGCTGTAAGTAAAATAGAACAAAGTGAAAATTTAGACGATGAACGACTTACAGAAATAGCTAACGCTTTAGGTGTTGTTCCCGATGGATTGAAAAAGTATAATGAAGAATCAATTCTTTATTGTACTGCTAACTTTTATGAAGGTAGCCATTCGGTAAACACTAATATAAATACGATTATTAACGAACCTGTGGACAAAATTATCGAGCTTTACGAAAGAAAGTTCCAAACGCTTAAGGATGAAATTATTAAGGCTTTAAAAGAAGGTAAGTGATTTATTCATAGGATACAGAAAATGAATAATTAGAGAGTCATGGTGTGGTATTTAAGCGTTAAAAGAAAGTTCAATACAAAAAGTACGACAAATCTTTCGTAAATACACTTCGCCTAACATGTATTGGCAAAATAAACAGCCATACTAGCTACTTCGCCAATACTAACATTGTATGTAATACTATGACAGACCTCAAATATTTACTGTACATTGACATTTTAGGGTTCGCTGACCTTGTTAAAAGCGACTATGATAAAATCAGAAAGCTATTCAAAAAAATTGACGAATTAAATGTTCATAGACATAACGCTTTCCAAACAATTGTTTTCTCTGACACAATTCTAATAATTAACAAGCAAGCACCAAGAAATACAGACGAACACAAATATCTTGTAATGTATGCTTGTGAGTTTGCACAGGACTTAATGTTTCGCTGTATAGACTTAGAAATTCAGTTTAGAGCAATTTTGACATACGGTGAATTTTATTATGAAAAACTTGAAAATATTGAGGCGTACCACGGTAAGGCACTTGTAAAAGCCTACTATAAGGAGAAAGACATAAATTGTTTGGGCTTGTTTATTGACGAATCCATTTTGCAATACAATATTATTTTTAAAACAACCCAGTTTGACAAGGATTTGCATTTCGTTTTTCTGACACAGAACCTTGAACGTCTTTGTAATTTTTATGACACTTCACATTTGCCTCTTGACCCATTTTTAATTGACCAAGCTGACGAGTTTCCATATTTAAAGGACGAGGTAAAAATTCTTGAAACATTAAAGAAAAACATTAACACTCAAATTGACTCAAAGGTTAGAGGAAAATATTTACAAGCCTATCATTTTTATAATCAGCGTTACAAAACTTTTATCGACCAGCTAGAAAAAAACAACTTTGATTATAAAATTGTTTCACCAACAGCACAGTGGACGACTTAGAAGCACTACATACAATAATTAAGCCTTCGTGGTGGCTGCAAGCCAAACCATGAAGACAAAATGTTGAACTCAAGCTCTGTTAGCGGTTGGCTTCGGTGGTTTATTTTATGGAGTTGTCGTTTTATTTGAAGATTTTGGAAGAGCAGGTTTTTGCCTGCTCTTTTTGTTTTTGGAGGTTTCAGATGTTTCTATTTTGTCATCTAATAGTTTTTTATGCAAAAATAGAACCTTGAGAAATAAAAGCTACCATAGGTTTATATTGTTGCAATGAGGATTGACGGAAGAACCTATCAAATGAGGCAGACCTAAGAAATATGAATAAGAAAAAACATCAATATTCGGGATCGAAAATTAAAATAAATTAGTAAATTTAGCTAATTTTGAAAATTGTTTTGTATAAAAAATGACTAGTTTGAACTATATAGATTTATTTTCAGGTTGTGGTGGGCTTTCTTTAGGATTGCATAATTCTAATTGGAAAGGTGTTTTTGCTATTGAAAAAAATCCTGATGCTTTTAAAACGCTGGAATTCAATTTAATAACCCAAAAAAAACACTTTGAATGGCCTAAATGGCTTCCTCAATCTTCTCATGACATTAATGAAGTTTTAAAAAACCACAAAACTGAACTAAAAAAACTTCGAGGTAAAATAAACCTAATTGCTGGTGGTCCGCCTTGTCAAGGCTTCTCAATGGCTGGAAGAAGGAATGAAGTAGATGAACGTAATTCTTTAATAAAATCATATATTGATTTTGTAGATTTAGTAAGACCTGATTTAATTTTCTTTGAAAATGTAAAAGGCTTTACAATGGAATTCAAGAAAAATAGAGAGAAAGGGATTGCTTATTCAGGAGTCGTACTGAAAAGTCTTAATAAGTTAGGCTATTATGTTCAAGGAAAATTAGTGAATTTTTCAGAGTTTGGTGTGCCCCAAAAAAGAACCAGATTTATTTTAGTTGGGGTAAAGAAAACCTTAAATAAAGCTACCCAGAATGTCGCAGATTCATTCTTTTCTGATTTAGAAAAAAATAAATTTTCATTTCTAAAATCGAATAACCTTAATTTAATAAATACTGTTGGAGATGCAATTTCTGATTTGTTTCAATCGAATGGAATTGTAGAATCTATCGATTCTCCAGGTTTTAAATCTTCAAAATATGGTGAAGCAAAATCCAAATACCAAAAATATATTAGAAAAAATATCAATGATGAAATTCCTGATAGTCATAGATTTGCTAAACATCAAGAAACAACAATAGCTAAATTTAAAAACATATTAGATCTAACTGAAGGTAGAAGAAACTTTGATATTTCTAACGATATTAGATTAAGATACAATATTAAAAAGCATACAATAATACCCTTGTCGGCTAATGATTGTAGTCCTACAATCACAACTCTTCCAGATGATTACATTCATTACAAAGAGCCTAGAATAATGACTGTAAGGGAATATGCTCGATTACAATCTTTTCCTGATTGGTACAAATTTCAAGGGAAGTATACAACTGGAGGGAAACTTAGAAAACAAGAAGTCCCTAGGTATTCTCAGATAGGAAATGCAATTCCGCCTTTATTTGCTGAACAAGTAGGAATAATTTTAAGAAATTTATTACATGGATGAAGAAGAGATAGATAAAGGGTTTTTAAGATTTGATGTAAAAACAGGGATGAAAAATATCATCGGGAGAGATTTAATCACCGATGATTTTATAGCTATATACGAATTAGTAAAAAACTCTTATGATGCTTATGCTTATAGAGTAAAAATTACTTTCAAAAAAGACGAAATTATCATTGCTGACAATGGAAAAGGAATGTCTAAAGTTGATTTATTCGAAAAATGGTTTTCAGTTGCATATTCAGCTAAAAAAGATAATACAGAAGATGATGATTTAAAACGTGATTCACACCTTGACAACCTGAAATCAAGAAGATTTTATGCAGGAGCTAAAGGTGTTGGAAGATTTTCTTGTGATAGATTAGGAAGTAAACTTGAATTAATTACTTCAAAAATTTTGTCTAATCAGGCATATAAAGTTCAAGTCAATTGGGATGAATTTGAAGTTGATGCAAAACAAAGCTTTGGATCAATAGATATTCCATATGAAGAAACTTCGACAAAAAATAGTTTCCCAAATTCATCTTCAAATGGAACTATACTGAAAATTGCAAATCTTAATTCAATTTGGGATAAAGATAAATTGATTAACCTTAGAAGATCATTAGAAAAATTAATTAATCCTTTTTCTAAACAAAATGATTTCTCAATAGAAATAGACGCTAATGAAGTTCTAAACGAAACTTTATTTGAAGATTCTAATTCGAAGATAAATGGGATTATTGATAATACAATTCTAAAAGTCCTTGATTTAAAAACAACTCAAATAGACTTAGTTGTTAAAGACAATTTAGTTACCACTAAAATTACTGACAGAGGAACTTTAATTTATCATATTGAAGAATCAAATAATTATCAGTCTTTAATTGACAACTTAGAAATTAATCTTTATTACTTAAATCGAAGTGCTAAAATTAATTTCGGAAAACTAATGGATATCGAACCTGTAAACTACGGGAATGTTTTTTTATTCAAAAATGGTTTTAGAGTACAACCCTACGGAAATCCTGGAGATGATAGTTGGGAATTAGATATTAGAAAACAACAAGGCTATAATCGTTTTTTAGGAACAAGAGATTTGTTTGGTTCTGTAGAATTAATTACTGAGAATTTCAACGAATTCAAAGAAGTTTCTAGTCGTGATGGTGGTTTGGTTGAAACTGTTGGAAAAAAAATATTATTTGATCTTTTTAAAGAAAAAGCCTTTTTAAGACTTGAAAGATATGTTGCTGGTGTTCTTTGGGGAGAAGCTTTTAAAAGAAAAAACTATTTTCTTAACATTGACACTGCTCAACAACATAGGGATAGTCTTTCAGAAGATAAAAACAAGGATACATTTGAAGACGCATTAAATAATTTAGGGAGCAAGATAGATTTTGTTAATTTAATTAGGAGTCTTAGCGACGACAAGAATGTTAAAATTATCTCATATAACAAAGATTTAGTAAATCTTGTCAATGAAAAACTCGACATAGTTCAGCCTAAATTCATTATTGATTTAGAAAAAATTGCAGAAAAAACGAATGATAAAGATTTATTGAACCAAGTAAAATTAACCGAAGATAATTTCAATAAAATTCTAAAAGAAAAAGAAGATGCTATTCTAAGGGAAGAAGAAGAGCGCAAAAAACGTATTGAAGCTGAAAATAAAGCTAAAGAAGAAGCTAAAAAAAGAGCAGAAGCAGAACGTAAGCAAAAAGAAGAAGAGGAAAAAAGAAAAAAGGCTGAATTTGAAGCAAGAGAAAATGAAATCAAACGACGTGAGGAAGAGGTAAAACGTAAAGAAGCAGAACAAAGAGCTAAAGAAGAAGAAGAGAATAGAAAACAAGTTGAAAAAAAATCAGAGAACCAAAAAAGGCAAATTGATAGATTTCGATCTGCAGAAACAGTAACCTATAAAGATTTAAGAGATTCTAATCATATTATAGGTGTTTATGCTGATGATATTTCTAAGAAAATTCAACTTTTTAAAAGAAAGCTAGATAGAAATAGTAATATGTCAAAAAATGATATAATAGATTTTCTTCAAGGAATTAGTTTAGTAAATGAAAAAATTAATACAATTACAAAGTTTACAACAAAATCTAATTTTTTAGAAGCAACTCTATCTGCTAATGAAGACATCGTTTCTTATGTAGAAAATTATGTGTTAAACATTTACGGGTCACTACATAAAGAATTAAAATATGAGATAATCACCAACAACATAGAATTTAAAAAGAATTTTCAACCTATTGAACTCTCTGTAATTTTAGATAATATTTTAAATAATTCTAAGAAGAAAAATGCATCAAAAATAATTTTTGAATTTGACAAAATAAACAACAGTTTAATTTTATCAATCAAAGATGAAGGTAAAGAACTTGATAAATCTATCGTTCCCGAACTTATTTTTGATGAAGGAGTTACTTCTACAAAAGGAGCTGGTTTAGGTTTGAATCACGTGAAAAGATTACTTGAACAATATTTTAATGCTTCTATTAAATACAATTCTGAGTATAAAAAGGGATTTGAATTAATAATAACTTTTGCTTAATGAAACTAAACTACTATTTACTGTGGGTTGAAGATGACGACTCTTGGTTCGAAACAACTTCAGAATTATTTAAAGAAACTATTCTTGATTATGGTTTTAATCCAATAATTGAAAGAAAAGTAAGCCTTGATGAAGTGGTTGTGGTTGAGGAAATTGTAGCATCTGGTTTAAAAAAATATGACATTTTATTAATTGATTTTAATTTAAAGGATTCTAAATCTGGTGATTCGATTATCGACCTCCTGAGAGATAAAGATATTTATACAGACATTATTTTCTATTCAAGTGATAAGAGTTTAATATTAGAATCTGTTAGCAAACATCAATTTGAAGGAGTTTATCATTCTGACAGAAAAGAGGTAGAAGATAAATTTATAAAAGTGTTTAAAACCACAATTAAAAAAGTTGAAGAAATAAATTCAATGAGGGGATTGATTGTGGGGGAAACTTCAGAATTAGACGCACTTATAGAGGAACATTTATCCGTTTATATTCAATCGCCATATATTGATAGCTTTGATTTTAACAAATACATTGATGAACAATTTTTCCTAAAATTAGAATCAAAATTAACATTTCTTAGAGGATGTTATGAAAAAGAGGGCTTAATAGGTTTAGTCTCACATTTAGAAGCCATAAGAAAATGGGAACTCTTAAGAGGCATTTTAAAGAAAAATAAAAATGTAAAAGATTTTATTACTGAATTTCTATCAATCAATGCATCGTATCAAGACGAAGTCATTGATGTTAGAAACAAATTCGCTCATGCAAAAGTTGAAATATCAGAAGATGGTAGAGAGGTATTAAAAGCTCAATTTAACGGAAATGATTTCGAGTTTGACGAAAATGAATTTAAAAAAATTCGTGAAAAATTGCTGACGCATCGAAATGCATTATTGAAATTAAGAGAATAAAATAGGCTGGACGCCTAGTCCAGGGACTGGCTTCGGTGGTTTCTTTTATGGAGTTATCGTTCAACTTGAAGATATTTGGAAGAGCAGGTTTTTGCCTGCTCTTTGTTTTTGGAGCTTGTTTCTCATTTATATATAGTAGTTTTGAAAATGGTTAGTCCGTTTTACCAATTAAATTTAAAATAGGTGAATTGTTTAGAATTACTATGAAATCAACTACTTTAGGAATTACAAAAACTATCACCAAGAATACAAGAAGTACTACAAAACTTTCGCATATTAGCGAGTTGGCAGAAACTATAAAAATAAACAGAATGGATAATGAGACTCTAAAAAATATACCTTTGACGACAATACTACTAACGTACTTGTTTGTTTGTGGTATTTTATATCTAATTGGGTATTGGTCTACATTTGACATAGATGTTTTTAGCCTAATCTCAATATACGATATTCCAAAAAGTTTTGCGTTCCCACTATTAATTTCACAAGGTTTTTTTGTTTTAAATGTTATCACAGGAAATACAATTAACCTTAATGATGATAGAGAAGATATATCTCATTTTATAACCCTTAAAAAAGAATGGGGGAATTTTAAGAGAATACCGTTGGGAATGCTTACATCAATAAATTTATGGCTTACCGCAATTTTGTGTGGGATGATAGTATACATCCCTAATTACAAAGAAAATGAAATCTTTTGGATTATATCTTCATTTGTGGTTGCTTATTATTTACTTCACCGATTTATAAATCATGGAATAGTAAAAAACAAAATCAAAAATAGAGTAGCCCGATATTTTGTTGGACATTTCCTAATATTTTTCCCAATTAGTTGTCTATCAACAGGCAAACTAACAAGTCTAAAAATACTTCATAATAGGGAAAGTAAATATGTTAGTATTGTTAATATTAAAAGTGCGGTTATAACTTCCGACACAACACGATTAAAACTTTTAGGATTCATAAGCGACAGGATAATTTACAGTACATTGGATAATAAGAAGATATTTATAATTAACAAAGAATCGTGCGACGGCATAATACTGACTAAGTAATAGCTTCTGCCAATAGCTAAGCTTTCGTGGTGGCTGCAAGCCAAACCATGAAGAAATGGTGGACGGCTAGTCTTGAACTTAACCTGGGCGGACGGCAAGTCTAGCGGTTGGCTTCGGTGGTTTCTTTTACGGAGTTATCGTTCGATTTGAAGATTTTGGAAGAGCAGGGTTTTGCCTACTTTTTGTTTTTGATCTTCGGGTGTTCGAATTTTGTCATCTTAAAAATAGTTTGTAATTTATACAAAGATGGAACTTTGAGAAGTAAAAGCTAGACTAGCCGTCCGCCCAGGTTAAGTTCAATACAACCATTAGTGGCTACTCTATAAAAGCCACTTGATAATCAAAAAACAATCCAACCAAAATGAAAAAACACACAGTTATTATCATTCTTTTATTAAGCAATTTCAATCTTTTTGCTCAAAAGTTAATTCCTTATCGTAAAGGAAACTTATGGGGTTACAGTGACGTAAATAAAACGATTATTATAAAGCCTGAATTTGATATGGCTACTTATCTTATTGACAATCAAGCTGGAATGGTAGTAAAAGACAAAAAAGTCGGACTTATATCAGCAAAAGGTGAGATTGTCATACCTATTCAGTATAGATATGTAGGGAAAGATGGAAAAGGATATAAGGCGTTTTCAGATACAGGAAAGGTTTATTTTGATGAAAAATTTAATAAAATAGATGAGCTAATTGAACTAGAACCAGACCTAATGGCACCAAGAGAACCATACGATTATTCAGAAGCAAATGGGAAAAAAGGAGTAAAGGACAAACTTCCAGTTTATGATAGGATGTTTGATTTTGAAGTAAATGGGAGTAGATACTTTACTGCTCTCAAAAATGGAAAATACGGGGTTATTGATGAAAATGAAAATATACTCATTCCTTTTATTTATGACTTTTTGAGTTCTATTTATAATTCAGATATAACATCATCTAATTCGGTGCTTCTTACAGGAATAGGAAAACGTAGTGAAAAAGATGGTAGATTGAAATTTGAAGGCAAATATGGTTTACATTCGCTTTTTAATATAGATAAGGGCAAGCCTCGTGTTTATTTAGAGCCAAAATTTGATTTAGAACTTCTTCCAAATACTAATCAATACATAGACGACGAACAATTTGTTTGTGTTAAAAAAAATGGAAAGGAAATAATTTGGAATATCAAGACAGGGGTTGAGTATTATGAAGACTAATTCTATAATCCAGATGAATTATGACGATAAGTAGAGGTAATTCTTTGTCTAATAAGGCAATTTGTTCAGAGACATCCAGTCATTTTTTACAATGATTAGAAAAGTTTCAAGAAAGTTTTGAGGACATTAATAATAGTGGAAGGCGTACAGATATACATTTTGGAGTTATCGTTCGACTTGAAGATATTTGGAAGAGCAGGTTTTCGCCTGCTTTTTTTGTTTTTAAAGCTTGTTTCTCATTTATAGTTATACCCATGTTTTAAAGTAAGTCTTTTGAAAATTATTAGTCCGTTTTACCAATTAAATTTAATTAAGAGAATTGTTTAGAATTACTAAGAATACACCTACTTTAGGAATTACAAAAACTGGAACAAATAATACAAAAAGTACAACAAAAGTTTCGCATATTAGCGGGTTAGGGCAATGGCAAGACGACCCACACTACCCAAACAATTTGACTACAACAAGTACCAATTCGGCTACTTTTCATAGTGAGACAATTAAGAACTTTGCAGAACAATTAAATCAGATGGAATATGCAAAATCTTAAAGAAAAGGTAGCTGCCGTTACAGGAGCGAGTGCAGGAATTGGGAAAGCCATAGCAATAAAATTGGCTGAGAATGGTGTAAAAGTTATTTTGGCTGCAAGAAATACCGAACAATTGGAAAAGGTTGCGGAAGAAATTAAAAGTAATGGAGGCGAAGCTGTATTTTTAAAAACCGATGTAAGTAATAAAGCTGACTTAGTTCAGTTGGTAAATGTAGCGATTACCCAATTTGGCAAATTAGACGTGATTGTAAATAACGCAGGCGTTGCCCGTATTAGTCGCATTGACGAATTAGATACAGATGGTTGGGACGAAATGATTGACATTAACATCAAAGGAACATTGTATGGTATGGCGGCTGTAATTCCTATTTTTAAGAAACAACAATCAGGACATATTGTCAATATCATTTCGACTTCGGGTATAAAAATAGTGCCAACGCAAGGCGTGTATGCAGGAACAAAAAACGCTGTTCGCACTATTATAGAAGCGTTTCGCCAAGAGTCGGACGGAAGCATAAGAATTACAGGGATTTCGCCTGGGTATATAAAAACAGATTTTGCGGTTAAAAGCGTAAATACAGAAGAAATGAAAACAGTAGCTTCCACAGCTGTTGAAGAATTAGCTATAAGTCCCGAAGCGATTGCAAATGCAGTAATTTACGCTATTAGTCAGCCTAAAGATGTTGAAGTTGGCGATATTGTCATTCGTCCGTCAAAACAAAATTGATACATTGGAACTATGAAAATGCAACGACAACCTAATATCAATCATATTAAAAGTATATCTCAACTTGCACGAGAATTCGGACTTCCTGCACCTTTGCATCCGTTGATTGCATTGGTTGATTACAATAATGCTTTTACTGAAATGTTTCCAAAAGGACAAAAAATAAGTCTTGATTTTTATAAAATTTCTTTTAAGCCCACATTCAAAGGACAAACAAAATACGGACAAGGATATTACGATTTTGAAGAAGGCGGATTAGCATTTTTGAAACCCAAACAAATTGTTTATTCGCCAGAAGATATAGCAGGATACGAAGGTTTTGCTTTATATTTTCATGCTGACTTTATACGACGTTATTCATTAGGTACTATCATAAATCAATACGGGTTTTTCTCCTACAATGTTTCAGAAGCTTTGTTTTTGTCGGTAAAAGAAAAAGAAATTATAAAGAATTTGTTTGCTTCAATAACCATTGAATTAGATAGCAATATTGATCATTTTAGCCAAGACATTTTGGTGTCGCAAATAGAATTGCTACTTAATTACAGCAATCGTTTTTACAATAGACAATTCATCACAAGAAAAACAGTCAATCACGACATCATAACTTCTTTGGACACACTCTTAAACAGATATTTTGAAGACGCAAGCAGTTTGAAAAATGGGTTGGCGTCCGTTAAATATATTAGTAGACAATTAAAAGTATCACAACGCTATTTAAGTGATATGCTTCGTTCATTAACAGGTTTAAACACTCAACAATATATCCAAAACGCAATCATAGAAAAAGCAAAAGAAAAGCTATCCGCAACAGACTCATCGGTTAGCGAAATTGCCTATGAATTAGGTTTTGAGCATCCGCAATCTTTTAGCAAACTTTTCAAAACCAAGACACAACTTTCGCCATTAGAATATAGACAATCGTTTAACTGAAAAACAACGAACAAAGGACATCCGAAAGCCACTTGCCACTAACAAGGTATTGACGTTATCAGGACTGAAGTGCAAAGGCTCAAGTTCAGTTTTCCAATTTAGCTTTGGTACAAAGTTGGGCTCAAACTTATCGTAGGTTGTTCCCTACGACTCAAAATGTTAAAGAGCGTCACGCCATACAATGTATTCAATAAACTCTTCCTTGTTCAGGTCTTAGGATTTCGACTAGTTCTGGGTTGATACTCTATTTTGTGCCATATTCTATTGATTCTTATCTAATTTTGATTTCATAAATTCGGTTAGCTCATACCCAAGTTTAGGACCTCTATTTTCTACTAATTTTTTTATTTTTTGAATGTCTCTTCTTATCGTTACAGCTTCTACTCCAAAGTCTTTCGCTAAATCATTAGAGTTAATACCAGGTGTTACGTAAAGTTTTTTGATAATGGATACCATTCTTATTTTTACAGTATTACTTACTGTATCATTTACTGTATCATTTACTGTATCAATTACTGTATCAATTGTTCCCTCAATTACTCCTTTTAGTATATCATTTGCATCCTCATCGTTATTTTTAACGTCAAGTATTTTTGATTTAAGGGGAATAATTGTTTTAAAAATTTCTCCTTCAATAAACTGCACTTCTCCTCCTTTAGCGTATGATTTGATGAGTCGATTGACGTTGATTACGCCCGAACCTAATTCATCACCACGACCAAGTTGTATGAAAAATTTGGCAATAGTTGGATTTTTGGTAAATGGACTAAAGTTGTTGGGGTCGATAATTCCGTAACCATGTGGATTATTGGCATTGATAACTTCTACTCTGTCAGCATAAATGGTAAAGCTACATGGTTGAGCATTGAGATACTCTCGGTGAACGATAAGGTTGGCAACGATTTCTCTGAAAATCTTATTACGTAAACTTACTCTTTGGTCGCCTTCCATATAAAATTTATCGGGCAAGTGCTTAGCTACAAATGCCATCAATTCCTCATAAGCATCAATCAAATTAGTTTGAATGTAGGCACGGTCGTCGTAGCGATAAAGGTCCTGAATTCTTACCAAAGCGTCTATTTTGTAATGGGGTAAAATCTGCTGAATAACCGTATCTTTCCCAAGCAACAAAGCTGCTGCTAAGGTATAACCCTCTTTTCCACTTTGAAAATCATGTTTCCATAAACCAGCGGTTTCAAGTAGCTGTTTATCACTTAGCGTCAGCCATGGATGACTATAGTTTTGACTACGAATTAAATTCCTGATTTTTGGGAATAAAGCTTCATTAAAATCTTCAAAACGCAAAGCTGAGTAAATAGTCCCCTCGGTAAAATAGGAACTTTTACGGTTGTAAATTTGAGCAATCTGATTTGCTTGTGTCACTTTAAAATCGCCATCGTGACTGCGGTCGAAAACAATATTGACCGTTTTATGTATTTGTGAGCTGGAAGGTACTTGAATATGGATAAGCCAATGTCCATCTATTTCATACGTTTGTGGGAACAAGATAAACGGAGGGTCAAGTTTTTGAGCATTGTTTGATAAATTGACCAAATCTTTTGTCATACCGTCTATTAGGCTTACTTCTATGCCTGTAATAATGCCATTATCATTTGCTCCGAGAATAATATCCCCACCTTCACGGTTGAGCATGGCACAGATAGTTTCAAACAGACTCTTGGGTAATGCTGTTTTTGCCTCCTTAAATTCAAGGCGGATATTTTCTTTATCTTTCAGTAAACGTTTTACTCTTTCGATACTCATGTTGGCAAATTTATATAAACATTACAGCAATTTCCCCTCAAATGTCTTCTTCCAACTTGTCACAAACTGTTAGCTTACTTCCTGGTTTTTCTCCTATACAAACGGCAGGTAATCGGTGATGCCCAATTATGCTAATTACTCTTTCACGATAACCCAAACCCCAGCACTAAGAGTGATACGTCTAATATATTGAATAATCCATCCACAAGAAATTAATTATCTGTCGATGCACGTGCTATTTGTCCTAGATTCTGGTTAGGCATAGTTAAGCGATACTATTATTTGAAGGTAAGTACACTTTATACAAATATATTAACATTAGTTGAGTGGGGCAATTAGACTTGATGATAATTGAGGAAGAAAAAGATTGGGAAGTACAAAGAGAACTATTATTTGAGATAACGTTTTTAAGCCCAAACCATTTGTATTTATTAGGACAAAGCGTTTGTTTTTCGTGGACAATCTAAGTAGATTTTACAAAAAATAAAAATACTTTATTTGTCTCCATATCAAAACTTTTCAAACCAATTAAATTTATCATGAATGATTTTTGTTTTTTCTTCTTGAAGGTAATTTAGAAAAGCCTTTGCTACTGGTGAGAAATTTTTCCCTTTCAACCAAATCAAATGCCAAGTAGTAATAATGGGTAATCCGTTGACAGGAATGATTTGTAAATCTCCGTTGAGTAGCTCATTTTTTATACCAATCAGTGGCATAATTGAATAACCCAATCCCGCAATTACTGCTTGCTTTACTGCTTCGTTGGAAGTCAGTTCCATCTTTTTTCTAACCGAAACTTTATTCTCTTCAACATATTTTTCCATCGTATGCCTTGTTCCAGAGCCTTTTTCTCTATAGATAAGTGGCAGCGTTTCAAAAATATCTTTCTCGTAATTTTTATTGATAAAGGATTCTTGTGTGTTCCCAACCAAAAATAATTTGTTTTGCATCAAAGCAATTTTTTCAATCTGTAAATTGTCGGGCAAGACAGACACTAATGAAAAATCTACTTCATTATTCTCTAAACTTTCTAGCACTTTGGCTTTATTGGTTACATCTAAAATCAATTCTATACCTTCATGTTGTTTCAAAAAATCGGTTAAAAAGTAAGGAATTACATATTTCCCTGTAGAAACTACAGAAAGTTTTAGCCGTCCAGATAGCTGTCCTTTATAAGCCAATGTTTTAAAATTAATGGCATTTACTTCATCCAAAATTCGCTCGGCAGCAATAGCTATTTCTTTTCCAAAATCTGTGATAAATAGCTTTCTTCCAACTACTTCTGTCAATGGAATATCGAATTGGTCTTGAAAGTTTCGGAGTTGAATCGACACCGCAGGCTGTGTTAAGTGCAACTCTTCCGATGCCTTTGTGATACTCTGTGTTTGGGTTACTTTCAAGAATACTTGTAGCTGATGCAAAGTATAGTTCATAAATATATTTAATGATTGTCATTACAAATATAAATAAAAATATATGAATGGCTTTTTAGAATTTTGCCATAATAAAATACCATTCTTAAATCCTTACGATATGAACTTACAATTACTGATTGAAAATTTAACCAACCCAGCATTACTATTTTTTGTGTTGGGAATAATTGCCGTACAACTCAAGAGTGATTTAGAAATTCCGCCAAACTCCTCTAAATTCATTTCGCTTTATCTCTTGTTTTCGATTGGTTTCAAGGGTGGGCAAGAGTTGGCTCATAGCCCATTTAATCTTGAGATTATTTGGGCTTTACTTTTTGGTGTTTTATTGGCTTGTATTATTCCTATTTATAGTTTTTTCATCCTGAAAAAGAAGCTAAGTATCGAAAACGCAGGAGCAATTTGTGCGGCCTACGGCTCGGTAAGTGCAGTAACTTTTGTAACGGCGGTCTCGTTTTTGGAAATGCAAAACCATAGTATGAATGGATACATGGTAGCTGTAATGTCGATGATG
Source organism: Arcicella rosea (assembly GCF_040543805.1). Classification (NCBI taxonomy): domain Bacteria; kingdom Pseudomonadati; phylum Bacteroidota; class Cytophagia; order Cytophagales; family Flectobacillaceae; genus Arcicella; species Arcicella rosea. The sequence goes on along the minus strand of NZ_JBEUMS010000013.1, from coordinate 195,152 downwards.
GAAGCACCAGCCATCATTGTTGGCGTGGTGTTGATACGGATTTTTGGAAGTAAAAGTGATACTCCACAACGTTTAAAAACAGTGATAAAACATTCTTTGACCAATGGAAGTGTACTTTTGATTATCGGGAGCTTAGTTATCGGCTTGCTAGCAAGTGAGCAACAAGCACAAGGAATCAAACCTTTTACCACTGATATTTTTAAAGGATTTTTAGCGATTTTCCTTTTAGATATGGGCATTATTAGTGGTAAAAAAATCAATAATTTTTATCAATCAGGTTGGTTTACGGTACTTTTTGCTATTTTGATTCCTCTTTTTAATGGTTGTTGGGTAGCTGTTGCTAGTGGTTTTATTACGCACGAAGTTGGCAATAGATTCATCTTTGCAATATTAGCGGCAAGTGCGTCTTACATTGCCGTACCTGCTGCTATGAAAATTGCAGTACCCAAAGCAAACCCCGGTTTATTTTTACCGATGGCTTTGGCGGTAACTTTTCCATTCAATATTACTTTCGGAATGCCCATTTACCTAGCAATTGTTGAGTATTTTTAAATGTATATTTTATTAATGGACGCATTTTCCTATCAGGAGTTATTAAGCTAAGCATTATGTAAACCAAGTACTATTGTAAAATGGAGAAGTTCGAACTTTTAAAGTTATTGATGACTAAAGTTGAAAAGTATTATGCTAACGAAGACACGAGTAAAAACTTAGATACTTTCCTAATTTGGCTTACCATTGAAAATAATAATGATAGCATTGTTTTTGACAAGATATACGATAAGACCGATACTGAAAATAGCATTGAAATGCTTAACAGTTTATTACATCGTTATGTCAAGATGTACTCTAAACAAGTATTAGAATACTCTACGAATCTTAGTTTCGAAGAGTATTCTTTTTTAGCGAAGTTAATAGGTTTAAAAAGCTGTACTAAGTCTGAGTTAATTGACTTAATGGTTCACGAGAAGTCAACAGGGCTTGAAATAATAAAAAGACTTGTTAGGGCTAACCTTATTTCTGAAGAGTTAAATCAATTAGATAAACGGAGTAAACAAATCAAATTAACAGATAAAGGCACACAAATCCTTGCTAAAGTTTTTGGTCAAATGGGAGCGGTTTCAACAGAATTTACAGCTGCTTTGGATATAGCGGAAAAAAATGTACTTCATCATATCTTATTGAAATTAGTAGAGTATCACGGGAGGCATACTAACAGGGATATAGAAAAACTGAGGAAGAAAATTTAAATCATTATACCCATTGTTAACAGTTATACAAATAAATATTTACTACTTAATATTACTTTTTAATATCAAACTGAAAATTGTTATTAAGGACTTGTGATTAAAATTTAAATAGATGAGGAAATTATATTTAGTATTACTTATGCATGCTTTATTAGTGAATTATTCTTTGGCTCAAACATTTGATTTAGGTACTTGGAGTATTCTGAATGTAAAATATAATCTCAATGAAAAATGGAGTGTTTGGGGTGAAGGACAAATTCGTTCATTAAAGTTTTTCACTAATTTTCATTACTATGAATATAAAGGAGGGATTAACTATAAGTCCACTAAAAACCTTGCATTAACCATTGGAACAGGTAGTTATCAAACCTACAGAGAAGGAGGAGATTTTGTTTTACCTAAAAATAATGATGAATTTAGAATTTGGCCACAAGTTATTCTAAATCAATCTATTAATAAATTTAAAATTGAGCAACGATATAGAGTTGAATTAAGATTTACCAATAATGGTTATCGCAATAGATTTAGATATAGGCTCGGATTATCATATCCTTTAGGCAAGCAAAAAGATGAATATAATCCTCTACAAATTAATTTAAGTAATGAAATCTTTTTTACCGATAATGAACCTTATTTTGAAAGAAATAGAATGCTATTTTCTATTAATTATAAACCAACAAAAGTCTCAACAATACAAATTGGTTATTTACACCAATTTGACTACAAAATTGATGATGAAACAGGTCGAGATTTTCTTCAAATAGGTTATTTCATAGACATATTCCCAATAAAATCATCTCACAAAACTTCTAGTAACGCCATAAATGATAATTAGGAGTATATTGAATAAATCAGTGAAATTGTGAGGTTTTTAAATAATATCAATTTATCTAGTGATAATATTTTATTGTGAGCATGAAATTATTGAATCTAGTACTGGAATAGTATTAAAGATAGTACGGAGGGTCTTTACTTAACATAAGTAATTTGTATCAGCAGACCTTCAGGGTTTTGTGTTTCAAATTCCCCACAAGCCCAGCTTATTTTCTAATTTTATTCCATCAGAGAAGAAACATACTGCGATAGTATCTACCTTGTGTAATTCCAGTTAGTCTGGAATTATTCATTTATTTTTAACTTGCTTTTGCTAAAGATACCAGAAGAGGCTCGAACTGTTATATAATATTTTATGAAAATACCTGAAAACTTGAACGAATTTATGCTTTGGTTTAAACACCAAAGCGAAAAATACTTTGAAACAATAGAATTGGAAAAAGATGTAGCAGGACTGCAACACCAAAAGGCAACAAAATGGGAAAAAGGACTAACTGTACAAGAATTAACAGATTTTCAAAATGAATTAGGGTTTGAATTTCCCGAAGAATTACTTGAATTCTATAAAACAATGAATGGTACGGATTTGACAGGTATAAATGTTTTTGCAGAACAAGGATTACCATATTATTATGCACCTATTTATTTTTCATATCCTGAACATTTGACAAAAATAAAAGAATTGATACAAGAAATATTAGAAATAAAAGGATTAACTATTGAACAAATGAAAGAGCAAAAAATTCCTTTAATTTTCCCCATTAATGATTTTTGATAACCAAACAAATCCAATATATTTTCTTACTTCAGCATACAACAGAAACAAAAATCAAAATTACATATATGGCTCATTATGGACAGACACATTAAAAAGTTGGCTTATTAAAGATACTTTTAATCGAACAACACATATCAGTGACCTTGAGGAATTTCCAGACAAAAAACGAGTTCCAAATTATTGGACAACATAAAAACATTAGCGAATAACTATTCCTTCGTGGTAGCTGAAAGCCAAAAAATGATGAAGGCATAGTGGATCGCTAGTCTTGCACTTAACCTTAGCGGTCGCCTTCCGTATTATCTAATGTCTATTTCCTTCTAATTCCAAAGACAACTTGTCAAGATTTCTTCTTAAGATTGTTGGTATATTTACTACAGTAACGTAAACTATTTTATTATTAAAATACCTAATGGTAATTTTACATGATTAATGAATCACTATGCGATTTTATTTTAAACTTATTCTTGTTCTAACTATTACTCAAATTCAGAGTATTTCATACCCCTATGCTCAAAAAATACATTTCAGTTATCTGACTACCAAAGATGGTTTGTCGCAAAATAGAGTGCGCACCATCATAAAAGATAAATATGGTTTTATGTGGTTTGGTACTTGGAATGGGCTTTGTCGTTACGATGGCTACAGTTTTAAGGTATATAAAAATATTCCAAACGATAATCATTCTATTGCTAGCAATCGCATTCATTATCTTTATAAAGACAGTAATGGCGATTTATGGATAGAAACCTTTCGTTCTGTCATTTGTCGGTATCAATATGAAACCGATAATTTTATCCGTTTTAAACCTGCTCAATTGCCCAGAGCGATCCGAGATTCCGTTAATCGTCAACAAAATCTGGCTAAAATCAATAGTCTTGCTACAGAACTCCAACAAAAAATTGGATTATTTGAACTTTCGCAGACAAAAGAAAACATCGTTTTTAAAGTAAATCCTAACAACGAAGGCGGAATCAACGACAACAATGTCAATTGTGTTTATAAAGACAATGAAGGAATTCTTTGGTTAGGAACTACTACAGGAGGAGTAAATAAAGCTGAACTTAATGCAAAGCCTTTTCACACACATACGCTCGAAACTGATTTGCATTCAACTGCTCAAACATCTGTGCGTGCTATTCTGGCAGATTCATCGGGTATTTGGTTGGGTACACAAGACAAAGGTGTGATATTTTTTGATAGAAAAACTTATACAAGGAAAACTGTAACAGGACTAGTTTCTGGTAAAAATGTACGGGCTTTGCTTAAAGATAGTCGTGGTGATTTGTGGATAGGAAGTAGAACCAGATTAGATAAATATAGCCCACGAACAAAGAAAACAACAAGCTATTTTCAGCAAAATGGAGCATCCTTTACAAGATTTTTTGCAATTGCCGAAGACCCATTAGACCAATCCATTTGGTTGGCTACTATCAATGGTATTCTAAGATACGACCCCAAAACTAGTACCTTTCAAAAACAGAAATTAAATCATTCTTTTAGTAGTTCTGGTGCTGGCTGTTTGTTTTTTGATTCCCAAAAAAATTTATGGATTGGTTCTGAGTACGCTGGATTAATTAAAGTAAAAAGGAATTTACGGACTCGTCAAATTGCGGAAATACAGATTTATAATAGTGAAGGGGAAAATCCAAAACTACCCGATAATCGAGTCTATGGCATAACAGAAGATGAAAAAGGAAATATCTGGGCCGGAACAGCCAACGGATTAGCAAAAATTGATAGCAAAAACCACATTACTCTTTTCGGTCAACAACAAGGACTTGCAGATACTTATATTGCCAAAGTACAAGCTGACCAACAAGGTTTTATATGGATTGGACATAAGCTAGGTTTATCTCGCCTCAACATTGCATCGGGAGTTATCCGAAATTATACCATTAAAGAAAATACTCCAAGATTTGAATTTACCGATGCAACTGGTTGTAGAGATAACAAAAATGGTGAGTTATTTTTTGGAAGTACAGAAGGTTTTGTCAGTTTTCTGCCAACAGAAATTTCAGATAATACACAACTCCCTAAAGTCTATTTTACAGGTTTGGAAGTCCAAAACAAAGCGGTGGTGCAAGGAGAAAAAATAAATGAAAGAGTATTATTGACTTCGCCGATTACCCTTACAAAACAACTTAGGTTTATTCATGATGACCATTCATTTTCTATTGAGTTTGCTGCTTTACAATACATTGCCCCAGACCGTTGCCAGTATGCTTACAAATTGGAAGGTATTGATGCTGATTGGGTAGTTTCTGATGCACGTAAACGAGTAGCCAGTTATTCAAATTTGCCCGATGGGAAGTATCGACTTTTGGTAAAAGCTTCTAATAGCGATGGTATTTGGAATCCAGAACCAGCCACACTCGAAATCATTGTTTTACCTCCTTGGTGGCATACTTGGTGGGCTTATGGTATTTACGCTTTACTTTTTATCTTCTTGATTTACGGTATTTACCGAATTGTCCAAACTCGTCAGGCGTATCATCAAAAAATATTTCAAGCCAAAATACAAGCCGAAAAAGCCATTGAAATGGACGAACTAAAATCTCGTTTTTTTACCAATATTTCGCACGAATTTAGAACGCCTTTATCCTTAATCATCGACCCACTAGATTACTTAATGTCGGGAAAAAATCTTGCTGGCAAAGAAAAAACGTATTATCAAATTATACATCGCAATGCAAGTAGGTTGTTACAGTTGATAAATGAATTATTAGCATTTAGAAAACTGGAATCGGGAACACGTCAATTAGCTATCCAACATCAAGATATAGTGTTGTTTATCCGACAACTTTTATCTGCTTTTGAACTTCGTGCAGAAAAACGACAAATAAAGCTACATTTTGAAAGCGAAAACGAATCTCTATTCATGGGCTTCGATGCTGAAGTACTTAGTACGATACTGTATAACCTTGTCTCAAATGCGTTGAAATTTAGCGGTGAAAAAGGAGAAATTTGGATTAGGCTACACGCCCAATCACCTCAAATGAATGACGTAAGTATTTCTGTAAAAGACAATGGTTCGGGTATTCCTGCCAACATGATTGATAGAATTTTTGACCCTTTTGTTCAAGCCGATAATCATGTACAAAAATCATTGGAAGGGACAGGACTTGGTTTAGCTTTGACCAAAGAATTAGTGGAATTACATCAAGGAAATATTAGCGTAAGTAGCGAGCCATTTATAGCAACTTGTTTTACGTTTACACTAAAAGGTTTTGATGAAAATACTGCCCAAGAATTTTCTCAGATAGCCGAATACAGTAATGATAAGATAGAAACGATAGCTTTTGAAGAGACTCAAAACACATCATCAGAAGTTATATTGCTGGTAGAAGACAATGATGATATTCGTACTTATCTGAAAAGTATTTTGCAAAATACCTATCAGGTTTATGAAGCCAGCAATGGAATAGAAGGTTTTGAAAAAGCCAAAGAAATAGTGCCAGATATTATTATTACCGACGTAATGATGCCACAAGAAAGTGGTATCGAACTGTGCGGGAAAATAAAAAATGATGAACGTACCAGTCATATTCCTGTGATTGTTTTGACAGCCAGACAATCGCAAGAAAGTCAAATAGAAAGTTATGACATCGGTGCGGATGCCTTTATCCCTAAACCTTTTAGCTCAGAATTACTCCAAAGTCGTATTCAAAATCTATTGAATTCACGCAAAAAGCTAAGAGAACTGTTTGGATTATCTACGGGTTTTGACCACAAAATAATTGGGACTAATGCTACCGATAAGCTCTTTGTTACCAAAGTTTATCACTTAATAGAAAGTAATTTACTGGATACTAATTTAAACGTTGAATGGTTAGCTGACCAATTGTCGCTGAGTAGAACACAGCTTTATCGAAAAATTAAGGCATTGACCAATCAATCAGTTCATGATTTCATCACTACCATTCGATTAAAAAAGGCTTCAGAATATTTGCAAGAAAATCATACAGTTGCTGAAATCTCCTACATGGTTGGTTACTCCGACCCAACTACTTTTAGCAGAGCCTTTCAAAAGCAATTTGGGCAGACACCTAAAAAGTATAGTCAAAACAGTAAGCAATAGTTTATTAATCGCCTTCACGTATCAAATTGCCAGTTTTTTGGCACAAAACGCCGATTATTTTCATGAGGACTAAATTAATTTCGTTGTCTAAACAATTTAATTTTAGTCCTAATAATGAACAATCTCAAACGATTATTTTTCATTCCAAATTATTGCTCAAAAGCTATTATTAGGAATATTTTATTGTTAATAGTGTGGCTTTGCCCCTACATATTATCCGCTCAGAAAACACTTTCTATTGTTTCTAAAGTCCAAATAGGGGCATTTCCAATTGTAAGCAAAGCTACTGCTACAAGTATATTGGTAGAAGAAAGCAATGCCGAAGTTGTTGGAATCACTGCTGAAGCAGTTTCTTCAGATATTTTTCGAATTACTGGAGTAAAACCAAGTATCATCCATGATTTAAAAACAGCTCCGCAATATCTTATTATTGCTGGTACTTTGGGTGCTTCAGCGGTAATAAATCAATTAGTAACATCGAAGAAAATAGACCTTAGTGCTATTCAAAACAAGTGGGAGTCTTTTAAGATTGTTACCATAAATAATCCTTTCCCAAATATAAAGCAGGCTTTGGTTATTGTTGGAAGCGACCGAAGAGGAACGGCTTATGGACTATTTGAAATCTCTCGCATGGCGGGTGTTTCGCCTTGGACATGGTGGGCAGATGTAAACCCAATGCCAAGAAAAGAACTTTTTGCTTTATCTGGAAATATCACTGTTGGTGAACCTTCTGTAAAATACAGAGGTATTTTTATCAATGATGAAGATTGGGGTTTGAATGCTTGGGCAAAAAGAAAAATGGACACTACCATCAAAGATATTGGACCTAATACTTACAGCCATGTTTTTGAATTGTTGCTACGCCTTCGTGCCAATATGATTTGGCCAGCCATGCACGATAGCACCAAGGCTTTTTGGTATTACAAAGAAAACCCCAAAGTCGCAGATAAATACGGTATCGTGATTGGTTCTACTCACTGCGATATGATGTTGAGAAGTAACACTTTTGAATGGGGAAAAAACTACGAGCAGGAGTACTCAGAAAAACCCAACGAATACCGTTACGATAAAAATAAAGCCCAAATATATCGGTATTGGGAAGACCGTGTAAAAGAAGCCAAAAATTACGAAACCATTTATACAATCGGTATGCGTGGGGTTCGTGATGGTTCGATTGTAGGACCTACAACTAAAGAAGGGAAAATTCAATTACTTGATGTTATTTTTAAGGATGAACGAGAAATTTTTGAACGAAATTTAGGAGGTATTCTGAACGTACCGCAAATTTTTTGTCCTTATAAAGAAGTATTAGACTTATATAGAGCAGGATTAAAAGTACCCGAAGACGCCACATTAATCTGGACAGATGATAATTTTGGCTATATCCGACAACTTTCTAATGCAGAAGAACAAAAACGCAGTGGAGCAAGTGGCGTTTATTATCATTTATCCTATTTAGGTGGTCCGCACGACTACTTGTGGCTCACAACTACTTCGCCCTCCCTTATTTCTTATGAGATGACCAAAGCATATCAGTTTGGAGCAAACAGACTTTGGGTATTGAACGTTGGCGACATTAAGCCATCAGAAATGGAAACACAATTCTTCTTAGATATGGCTTGGGATGTAAAAAAATGGAATCCTGAAAATGCGTGGAAATATGCCGAATACTGGGCAGGTGAAACTTTTGGGAAAGCATTAGCTCCTGAAATCGCCAATATCAAAAACCAATATTTACAATTAGCCCAAAATGGTAAACCAGAGCACCTCGGTATTTTACAATTTGATGATGCTTCCAAACAAGAAAGAATCTTAGCATACGATGCCTTAATCGACCAAGTGGAGAGGCTCAAGAAAAAGATACAACCTTATCAAAAAGATGCTTTTTTTGAATTGATTGAATATCCTGTAAAAGGAGCAGGATTGATGAATCGTAAAATATTTTACGCTGAAATGAGTCGCCAAGTGGCAACAATCGACAAAAAACTTGCCATAGCATATTCTCGAAAAGCAGAAGATGCGTTTAAGCAAATCAAGTCGCTTACTGAATATTATAACACTGGTATTCAACAAGGAAAATGGGATCATATCATTACTTATTTTCCTAGAAATCTATCTGTTTATGGAATGCCAACAGTAGGAGCTCCAGAGGTTTTAGATAGTACTTCTACTATTCAGAAAGTATATGACCGTCGATATTTGGATACTACACCAATTAAAGCTGCTACAAAAGCCAATGCGGCTACAAAATACGCCACCGATTTTCAAACTAAACATGAAATAGTCAACGAACAAATTATTGCTATCAACGGACTTGGATTAGGAGGAAAAAGTATTACTCGTTATCCTTTCAATGGTAATTCTTTCAAAGAAACAGCGATTGACAATGCTCCTTATGTAGAGTATAACCTTTCGCTAAAACAAGGAACATACAATTTATCCATTAAATGTTTGCCTACTCATGCCATTCATGCTGGAAGAAGTTTACTTTTAGGTGTCACCATTAATCAAGAAAAACCAACTTTTATTGACTTTAATCATCCAAAAGAAGACAAAAAGTGGTCTGCCAATGTACTACGTGGTTATACCGAATCAAACATCCCTCTAAAAATAGAACAAGCTGGAAAAACAACCGTACGTATTTATCTTATGGATACAGGTCTGGCACTGAGTAGATTAGATGTTGAACCACTAGAAAATGATAAACCATAACAAGTATGAAACTATTAAATAAAGTGCTAATTATTGCGATTTTGAGCTTGATAAGCCTCTATCTTCAAGCACAATCGACTGCAAAATCAGCAATTCAATACCTTTCTGGTACAGATGTTACTCATCCAAAAACATGGCAATTCCAAGTTAGTGGCGGGCGTAAAGCGGGCATTTGGTCAACCATTCAAGTACCAAGCCATTGGGAACAGCAAGGCTTTGGTACATACAACTATGGTAGAGATGATGTAACCTTCGGAAAATTGTTCAAATATGCCGACGAACAAGGTTTTTATAAAACAGAATTCACCGTTCCTGATTCATGGAAAAATAAAGAAATCTGGATTGTTTTTGAAGGTTCTATGACCGATACTGAAGTGAAAGTCAACGGTACTTTAGCTGGGAAGGTTCATCAAGGAGCATTTTATCGTTTTAAATACAATATTTCAGAGAAATTAAAATACGGCAAAAACAATCTTTTGGAAGTAAAAGTAAGTAAAATGTCTGCCGAAAAAACTATCAATAATGCCGAACGTCTTGCAGATTTTTGGATTTTTGGAGGGATTTTTCGCCCTGTTTATTTAGAAGCCAAACCCAAAGAGAACATTGATTGGATGTCGATTGATGGAAAGGCAAATGGCAATTTTAACCTTAAAGTACACCTTAATAATAAATTAGGTGGAAGAGAAGTTGTGGCTCAAATTCTGGATAAAAAAGGAAATATCATTGGCACAACAAAAGCACAAACAACGGCAGGAGATTCGACAATTTTGTTAAAAACAACTATCCAATCGCTTGCTTTATGGACAGCCGAAACGCCTAATCTTTATCGAGTAAAAGTTCAATTGAAAAAAGGCAATGAGCTTTTTTACGAAACGATAGAATCATTTGGTTTCAGGACTATCGAAGTGAGAAAACACGATGGAATTTACCTCAATGGCGTCAAAATCAAAATGAAAGGTGTAAATCGTCATGTTTTTTGGCCAGAGTACGGGCGTGCAACCTTTCCAGAAGGCGATTTGACCGATGTCAAATTAATCAAAGAAATGAACATGAATGCTGTAAGATGTTCACATTATCCGCCTGATGCAAACTTTCTTCGCCTCTGCGATTCATTGGGGCTTTATGTCATTGATGAACTAACAGGTTGGCAAAAAGCCTATAACACCAAAGCAGGTGAGCCATTAGTCAAAGAAATGGTGATGCGAGATACCAACCATCCATCTATCATTTTTTGGAGTAACGGCAACGAAGGCGGGCATAACAAAGATTTAGACGATGATTTTGGCAATTATGATATATCTCAACGAACCGTTATTCATGCACATCATAAACCAGATAATGCTTTTAACGGAATAGATTGTAATCATTACGAAAACTATTACAGTACCCAAAAGCTTTTGGCAGACACCAATATCTATATGCCAACCGAGTTTTTACACGCCATGCACGATGGTGGTGGAGCAGCGGCCTTGGCAGATTTCTGGGAATTGCATTGGAATGCCAAAAAAGGAGCTGGGGGCTTTATTTGGAATTTAGCCGATGAAGGAATCATGAGAACTGACCACAACAATACAATCGACATCAACGGCATTAATGCCCCTGATGGAGTAGTAGGTCCACATCGAGAAAAAGAAGGAAGTGCATATGCTATTCGTGAGATTTATTCACCTGTAAAAATAACGATGAAAGAATTGTCTAGTGATTTCAACGGTGAAATTCCCGTAGAAAATCGTTATCATTTTACTAACCTTAATCAATGTGTTTTCCGTTGGGAATTGGTTAATTTTAATGCAAGGAGTAATTCTCAAACAGGCTATTCTATTGCTCAAACGGGGGATGTCATCTCTCCTAATATAAAGCCAACTGACAAAGGAGTATTAAAAATAAGCCTTCCAGCCGATTGGAAAGGCTTTGAAGGACTGGTACTTATCGCTTATGATACAGATAAAAAGGAAATATATCGTTGGGTTTTGAAGATAAAATCTAATACAGAACTTATCAAAAACTTATTGAATACACCTTATAATCAGTCTGTTACAGCTACAGAAACAGACACATTGATTACCTTGAAAGCCAATGGAATTGCTGTCAGTTTTAGTAAGAATACAGGGAAGTTAGTTCGTTTGTCGAATGATAACAGTGCAAAATTATCTTTCAATAATGGACCTGTTTTAGTGAGCGGGCAAGCAGATTTCACAAGTATAAAACATTATCAAGAAGATAATAACCAAGTAGTAGAAGTCTCTTATAACGGTTCGCTCAAAAATGTGCGTTGGAAAATGAAACCAAATGGATGGCTTGAAATGGACTACGAATATGCACTAGAGGGTAAATATCCTTTTGCGGGGATAAGTTTTAGTTATCCAGAAGGATTGGTTTTAAGTGCCAAATGGTTGGGAAAAGGACCTTATCGAGCTTGGAAAAACCGTATGCAAGGACTAAACTATAATGTTTTCGAAAACTTATACAACAATACCCAAACAGGTAATGCTCCTTGGATTTACCCTGAGTTCAAAGGATATTATTCTAATATTGTTTGGCTGGAATTAAGTACAATGGAAGGCAAATTTATCGTAGCCTCGCCTGAAGACGATTTGTATGTACGTTTGTTTGATTTTTATGCTATCAATGGTGCAAAGCCACATCCAGTATTACCTACAGGCGACATCTCATTTTTGGATGCCATTCCAGCGGTAGGTTCAAAAATGGGAGTAAGTAATAATGAAGTAAAATCACTTGGTCCCAATAGCGATTTAAACGCAATAAACGGAACAATTAAACGAAAGTTGTTTTTCTATTTTGGATATTTGCTTGAAAAATAACCTATAATTCCTAAAAGTGAAACATCTTCACTTTTAGGAATTTAATCTTGCTGTTGAGGTTATTCACAGATAGCTTTAGCATAATGGAAAAGAAGATATAACCTATACAAATTACCCAGCCATGTTGAAAAGTTTTGATGATATAGGTATCAAATACCAATACAACGAGTACTCTGGCGAATATACTTGACCTATTTGGAGACATGTCATTTTCCAATTTCCACAATTAGTATTTAAGGAAATTTTAAACAATCAATATCCAATAACCCAGAAATAATATTGGATATTGATTGTTTACATGAAGAACTTTTATACTCATACTTAACATAATCATAATTATAATTCAAATCATATGCTACTGAAAAAATGTCTGGAATATTAATAAGTACACACAAGTTAGAAAAGCATAAAAATAACATAGGTTTAACATTACGAGTTTTGTTCTCCTCATATATCATGTAATTAAGCCCTTACTTAAGGGCTTTACTGGCTTCTTCCATCTCTTTTAACATCGCTGGCACTTTACTGAAAGGATCATAAGATTCTCCACGAACCAATAAAGTCTCTACTGGTAAATATCCTTTGTAACCGCCTTCAATGATTATTTTCATGAGTTTTTTGAAATCTGTTCTGATAGGACTGCCAATGCCAAATACACTTTCTTTCACTTGCCAGTTGATAGCAAATGGCACCATTTCAGCGATGTCTTTATAAGGATCAGCAGTTTTGAAATTTCCAGTATCTAAAATTAATCCTACCCATTTAGAATTTACTTTTTCTAAAATATACTTGCATTGGGCTGCTGTTTGAAGCATTTCTCCATGATTTTGAATTCCTACTTTTACGCCATATTGCGCCCCAAATTCGGCACATTCTTTATAACACGCAATCATCCATTGCGCTGGTTCTTCCCATTTATCTTCATATCCTTTTGGAATTGCACCATCGAATACTCTTACCACAGGAGCGCCTATTTTAGCAGCTGCAACAATCCAAGATTTGGTTAGTTTTACGCCTTCTTCTCTAATTTTTGGGTCGGGGGAAGCAAAATTGTTCCGAACACCCGTTCCGCTAATAGCAATTCCAAGTTTTTTTGCGTGATTCTTGAATTTTTCTAAATATTCATCAGAAGGTACTTCTGGATAGGTCGGAAAAAAATAAGCGGTAGCATCTAAAGCCTTGATATTTTGAGTAGCACACCAATCCAGTAAATTAAAATATGAAAATACCTGTTGTTTATCTCTTGGCTCACGGGCAGTCAATAAATCTGCAAAAGAATAAGCGTTAACAGAAAGAATAATGTCTTTCTGTTTTCCTTTGTTTTGTGCTGATGAAAAAGATATACTGAGAATCATCAAAACACTAAAAAATGTTATTTTCATTCGTTTGGTTAATTAGCGTAAAAATTATAGTTATTGATTACTTTAAAATTACTTCGTTTTAAAATCAATAAAATCAAAATTCATGTTACCGTTCTTGACAGTTTTTAAGGTTAAAATATGTTTTCCCTTTTTTAGTTCTTTGGATATGTTAGTGTTTAGTTTATTCCAATGATGCCATTGTCTCCATGCCACCGTTTCGTTGTCATTCCGTGTAGAAGGCATTAATATTTCTGGACTTATTTCTTCACCATCAATGAGTAAAGAAATACTTCCATTTCCACTAGCGGTGTACATCATTTCAATCGTATAAAAACCCGTTTGGTTAATTATTACAGAGTAATTTATCCATTCATCGGGCATTGTCCAACCCACATATAATTCACCAATAATGGGTTCTACTAAATTAAAAGGGCTGTTATCAATATCTTTGTTTTTGGTATAAGAAATATCTACACCTTCCTTCATTCTGAATTCGTTGAGAAATGTACCATTCGCTGGATTGAGTTTTCCACTACCATTATTTAAGCTGTCTTTGTCATGATAGGCTACTCCTTCCCCTCCCAAATCATACCATTCACATTGAATTTTACCCGGAATCTTCTGTGATTGATTATTCCACGGTTTTCCCTGATAATTTTTTATAGCGTTAGTATAAACTTCATCCAAATTCTCCTGCCGATTTTTTATAGCCATCAATACAATCATCAACACGGTACTTACTATGATATTTTTCATGGAATGAAATTTTAGAATTAAGGGTTATCACTGTGCCATCATCGAAGGTACAATATTGTTCACAAAAGATGTTCCTTCTTTGTTGACAAGACCAAACCAACCTCTATCATCCCATGCTGTAAACGACATTTTTTGTGTTTTACACGTAAGATTAAAAACTCTGTAATAACCACGAACAAGATCCGTATTGCGTTCAGCCGTATTTGATTGTCTTCCAACACCAAACTCCCCGTAATTAATAGGAACATCTAGTAAAGTAGCATGAACCCCTACTTTTTTAATCGCATTTTCAATAGAAGTATTCCCTGGGAAAGCCGCATTATTGCCTGTTTGTCCGCAAAATGCCCAAGGGTCATAGGTATGAACTTGTATAGCTAAATAAGTATCTGTACCACCACCTGGCAAACTTGCTTTGGTTGGATATACTTCTTCAATCATTCCTTGATTGCCCTGTCCATTTGGAGAAATCATAACAATACGAGTGGCATTTGCTCCACCAGTTGCTCTAATGGCATTATAAGCAATACTATTTACTTTCCTGGTATAAACTAAAGCCTGTTCAACAGTAGGTAATGGATAGCCCGTTCCACTCCATTGCCCTAAATTTCCTTCTGGCTCGTTCAGTACTTCAAAGAGTAATTGTTTGGGATATTCTTTGAAGAAAGTAGCAATGCCCGTCCATAATTTCGCAAATTTAGTATCGTAAATGGCAGTACCATCGTAATGGTCTTTTAGCCAATGTTCATGATGTGTGTTCAGTACAACATACATTTTTTTGGCAAGAGCATAATCAATGATTTCTTTCAGTTCCAAAAATCTTGGATGCAAAGTATTCAAATTGCCATTGGCATCTGCTAAATTATTACTAAAACCATCCATCCATGTAGTAGGAATCCTTACATGCCTCATTCCTGCATTGTAATACAAATCAATGATTCCTTTGTTGGTTGATGGATTTGTTGGATTGATACCATTTTCAAAAACATTACCTAAATTAAATCCTGCTGCCATGTCTAATACGATTTCTTTAGCGGTTGTAGCATTAGTATTTATCGCAGGAATGGGTGTAGTAATAGGTGGGCTTACTGGTGGTGGCGTTATTGGAACAACTCCACCAGACTGGCTTGCACATGAAAAAATAAATAAGGGTAAGCAGATATAACATACCATGCCGTAAAAAACTCTTTTTAATATCTTTATACTTACATTTTTCATTATTCCAATTGTTTGATTTCGAGTTAATTTTAGACTTACTTGGGGTTAAATACTTGTTCCTAAGGAATCAGTGCATTTTTTATGGGTTCAACCCATGCTTGAGATTTCATATCGTAAAGAATAAAATCAGAATCAAATTGCCAATAACTCCAACTCCAAGAATTCCTTTCGGCTTGGCGTGCAACATAGTTTGTCCACTTTACTCTTGAAGCCATATCTGCCTTTTCATAAGCACCAAATTCTCCTAAAGTTAAAGGCCGATTATATTTTTTAGACCACTCTTGAGCTATCTCAAAATCTAGCTTTACTGCCTGCATTTCGTTATCACTTTGTGTCCATTCAATCCCACTTAAATCTTTGTTTTTAACTGACCAAGGTGCTCCTTGATGTGTAAATTGAATAGGACTATAATAATGAATAGCAACAATGATATTACGGTCGTCTTCAGGCAAGGTTAAATCTTTTAAATGCTTGATTTGATTCCCGTTGATTGTACCGATAATCAATGTTCTTTTAGGATTCGATTGACGTATAATTTTATAAGCTTCGCTATGAATATTGTTCCAAACTTCTGGTTTCATGTTTGGTTCATTGGCTATTTCAAAAAGTACTTCTTTCGGATAGTGTTTACAATGTTCTGCAATTTGTTTCCACATGGCCAATAATTTTGGCTTAGTAGCTATCGGGTCTTTTTGCATGGCATTGTGCTCATGAAAATCTACGATTGCTATCAACTTATTTTTCAATGCAGTTTTTACTGCCCAGTCTAAGCTTATAAAAAAATTGGGATTGATAGTATAAGTAGAGTCATTCATAGAAAATTTGAATGGACTAATAACGATACGAACATTACTAAAACCTGCCTTTTTAATCAGTTCAAAATGTTCATCTTTCATTATTGCTTTGGTACTATCTTTCCATAGAGGGTCATAACCAATGATATTTACCCCACGACCCATTTTTTTATTTTGTTTAAAAGCAAAACCTTTTCCCCATTTGGTTTGAGCAGAAACACTAAATGTGCTAATTAATAAAAAAAGGCAGTGAACAATAATCTTTTTTTTCATATTTCTTAATTCCATGTACAGATTGATTTATCTAAAATATTGGTATGATTCAAGAATTGATAATACATTAATGCGGATGTATTACCATTCTTGAACCTCTTAATATTTAGGTTAGGTAATTAATATCCTATATTTTGAGGAAAAGTACCTCCCATTAAATTTATTTGTCCTTGTGGTATTGGCCATCTTACTTGATAAGGTTGCATTGGTGCAATAACAACATTTGTACTTGCACTACCGTAAGTATGGTATTTATTTACTTGTTCTACCAAAACACCCATTCTTTTCAAGAGAAACCATCTTCCTCCTTCAAAACACAACTCACGAGCAGATTCTTCTAGAATTGTTTTTTGATCAATCGTATCAAAATTTGGCACTCCTGCTCTTGCACGAACTTTATTGATGTACTCTAAGGCTTTAGCGTTTTTAGTATCTCCGCTTTTTCTCCAATGCGCTTCAGCACCCAATAAAAGTGTTTCTGCTAAACGAAAAGCAATTACATCTTTGTAGCTTCCTGCTCTACCAGCTGGTTTATTGAAATCTTGGTATTTCCTTAGGCTAAAAGTGTATTGTCTGAAATTATCTGAATACGATGATGCAGGAAGTGGTTTTCCATAATAAGCCGTGCCAGGTTTATTACCGATTACAATTTCTGGGTAAAAGTAATTCGTAAATCTTTTGTCCACGTTTTTGTCATACAAACCTTTCAAATAAGCATTTGGAGTACTCCACGCAAAGCAGTTCCCTCCCCAAGCATTGTCTTCAATCATATAACCACCCGGCATTTCGTAGTATCTCGCATTAAAATAAGCAGGCATGTGATGGTCACCGCCACCAGCAAGGTTATCGCTACTTCCTAATATTTCATCAAATTGATAGGTATAAATTGCCTCTTTATGGTTTACATCTTGGGCAAAAACTTTGTCAATTGGCTGTAAAAACAAACCACTATTGGCAATAATGTCATCACATTGCGTAGCCATTGTTGTCCAATCACTATTCCAAGAAGCTGTCTGAGCACGTAAATGTCTTGCCAAAGCTTTGCCAATCTGTCCTGGTTTTACATTGTAGCTAAGTTTTGAAATAGCAAAATCTAAGTCGGCATTAATTAGTTTATACACTTCTTCTTTGGAAGCTGGTTTATAAA
The DNA here is from genome assembly GCF_040543805.1 of Arcicella rosea. Taxonomy (NCBI): domain Bacteria; kingdom Pseudomonadati; phylum Bacteroidota; class Cytophagia; order Cytophagales; family Flectobacillaceae; genus Arcicella; species Arcicella rosea. Next base: position 177,129 of record NZ_JBEUMS010000013.1, on the reverse strand, counting down.
CAACAGGATCAAAAGCATTTTGAGTTGTAGTAGCAACGGTATCAATCAAAATATTATCATACAACTGAATGAGTTTGAAATAAGTCATTGCTCTAATTACTTTTGCTTCCCCAATAATTCTATCTTTAGTGGTAGCGGGCATCGTAATATTTGGCGTTGCTGATATTATTGCACTGGCTCTGTCAATTAGCTGATAACCCGAAGCCCATTTTTCAGCGGGCATAGCTGCGGGAGTCATGTTTGCTTTATAAATGGCGGCATCGTTAAATGTCCTTGTATTTGCTAAATCATCGGCACAATAAAGCCACAGATTTGCTCCGTTAGCATTGAAATTGATTTTTTCGTAAGATCGTTGCATATTATACAAACCTCCAAGACCTACAACGAGTCCTTGTTCACTTGTATAAATATAATCTGAACTGATTTGAGTAAAGTTTTCTTCTTTCAGCCAGTCAGAGCAAGATGTTTGTATAAGCACTAATAGAAGTGCCATTACGTTAATGATATTTCTTTTTTTCATATTATTTCTACAATAAAAATCTCCTTAATTTGCTTAAAAACTCAATTGAAGTCCTCCGATAATTGATCTTGTGGTTGGATAAGCAGATAAATCTTGTTCTGGACTGTAAGACTGATACTTGGTTACTGTTATTAAGTTTTGTCCTGTGCAATAAACTCTCAGTCTGTTTACTTTAGCTTTTGCCAATAATTTCGTAGGAATCGTATAACCAATTGATAGATTCTGTAATCTCCAGTACGAAGCATCCTGTAAACCAAGGTTATACATTCCAACTGGAGAGTTGCCTGCATTGGGTCTTGGATAAGTATTTGATGGATTTTCTGGCGTCCAATAATCAACTTTAATACCATTTCTGTTCCCTCTTAAATCACCTCCATAAGTATAATCATACAAGTAAAGGTTGTTTCTTGTAATACCTTGTACTGTATAAATATCTGCGGATAAATCAAAAGCTTTGTAAGTAGCTGAAATATTGAAAGAACCCATCCAATCATTATATTTTGAGGTAGTATAATTATCTTGAATATCTATCTTCCTATCTCCATTAACATCTTCTAATTTTACATCGCCGGGTACTGCCAACTTACGAGTATTAGGGTCAATTTTGCCATCAGCTTTGTCCGATAATTGCCAAATTCCTAAGAATTTAGGTTGATAAAATACTTCTATCGGCTTTCCAACAAACCATTGGTTTGCAATATCATCATCCTGAACGCCATCGTTATTCAAATCGCCATAAAGGCTAATGATCTTGTTTCTGTTTCTTGAGAATAAAAAGCCCGTTTTCACCGTTAAATCTTGGGTTTGAACAGGAATTAAATCTAGCTGGACTTCTACTCCTGAGTTTTGTACTTCACCGATATTATCTCTCATTGTTGAATAACCGATTGAAGCATTCAGTTGTCTATTCACCAACAAATCTGTTGTACTTGTTTTGTATGCTTCGATTGTTCCGCTGATTCTATTCTTCAAAAAAGCAAAGTCAATCGCACCATTCAACGTGGTTGATGTCTCCCACTTCAAATTCGGATTTGATAAGAAACTACCGGGTGCAAAACCAGAAACTTGTTCTGTTCCATAAAGATAATCTAGTTGATTGGCAAGGCTTAAGCTTCCATAGGGTGCAATGGCTTCATTACCGACACTCCCATAACTTGCTCTTAATTTCAAGTTATTGATAGCAGTAGTATTTTGCAAAAAATTCTCTTGATGAATATTCCATCCTAGAGCTACAGCAGGGAAATATCCCCATTTATTGTTTGCACCAAATACAGAAGACCCATCGGCTCTAGCACTTAATGTTGCATAATATTTAGCATCGAAATCATATTGGATTCTACCAACTCCTGAGACTAATCGACGAGTATTTCCTCCGATACTTGGTGTGTTTTTTAAAGCAAAACCTAAACCATAAATGCCAAGAATATCGTTTGGAACTAAGGTTGAAGCATTGTTAAATTGATAATAATCATTCTGGTTAATACTGCCAACCGCAGTTACATTAAAGTGATTCTTTTTTACGACGAAATCATACGTAAAAATGTTTTCAACTTGCCACTGTGAATTTTCTTGAAAACTGATATTTCCATTCCCAGAACTATTGGCATAACCATTTGAAGAGTTTTTAGTAGCATAATACAATTCCTTATAATTCCACGACCGGCGACTTACATTTAATCGGTAATTAAAGCCTTTTATGGGACTAAAATCCAAGAATACATTAAGAATATCGTTGCGATTATACTTTATAGTACTTACTTCATTCAAATCTAAAAGCGGGTTAAAGCTCTCTTGATTTCCTCCAGGTCTCACATTAAAAGAACCATCAGCATTGTAAATATTACCCAATGGCGATGCCGTAATTACTTGCCTAACTTGAAATGCTACGTTTGGGTCGTTTGAATCTGAGATTTGAAATGAAGTATTCACACCCATTTTCAGCCATTTCGTTAGCGTTTGGTCTAAATTAATGCGCAAAGTTCCCTTTTTGATATTTGTAGTTGGCACAATTCCATTCATATTTTGGAAATTACCCCCTACGTACAATTTTGTTTTTTCATTTCCTGCCGAAAAGCTTAAATTATGATTTTGGATAGAAGCATTTTTAAATATTTCTTTTGTCCAATCAATTGATCTTCCTTCGGCAATGGCAGCTAGTTCATCTGCACTAAAAACTAAATTGTCGGCTCTGAAAACGCCTCCATTTACGGCTCTATCTGCTTCTCTTTTTAGTTGTGCAAACTCGCTTCCGTTATAAACATCAAAATTTCTTTTCGCATTCTGAACACCATAATAGCTATCATAATTAATCTTGATACTTCCAGACTTCCCTCTTTTAGTAGCAATTAAAATCACTCCATTTGATGCCCTTGCACCATAAATTGCTTGTGCGGCGGCATCTTTTAATATTTCAACAGACTCAATATCAGCAGGATTAATATCGTTGATTGAACCAATCGGAATTCCATCTGCAATGATGATTGGGCTACTTCCCGCATTGATAGAACTCTTTCCCCTGATAGTAATATTTGATGAACCACCAGGACCAGCATCAGCAGTTGTAACCATTACTCCAGCGGCTTTTCCTCTTAGCATTTCTCCTGCATCTAAAGTCACCATTTTGGTCATTTTGTCGGCTTTAACTGTTACTACAGAACTAATAATGTCACTTTTTTTCTGAGTACCGTAACCAACGACAACCACTTCGTCTAAAGATTTTACATCCGAAATCAATTGTACATTTACCAAAGTTCTAGTCCCAACATTAATTTCTTGGCTGATAAATCCAATAGAACTGAAAACCAATGTTGTGTTTTCTTTAGGAATAGCAATGGAATATTTCCCATCTGTACTCGTAACGGCACCATTTACTGTACCCTTTACTTTTACACTTACTCCTGCTAAACCTAGCCCATTTTCATCGCTTACTGTTCCTGTTACCACTTGTTCTACAGATGATTTTACCGTAATTGTTTTCCCCCGATTCGAACTACGGGCATAAGAAAACTCACATAGCATTATTATTAGTAATAACGATTGAACAGAAATTTTCATAGTAGTCCACAGGACTTTATGAATCCGTAATTTTTTTTTCATAGTTTATATTATAATTGTTAAAAGATAACTCGATTGTTAAAACTGACATTAAAGGGCATGGAGATTCATTAAACATATTGCTTTTTAACAACATGGTAAATTTGATAGGACACAGTTATTTCACACACTTCATTTTCAATTTGAAGCTTTGTTGATAATGTTTTTCATCATTGGAGAGTGATATGAATGCCTATTTTAATTGACATTCCTTGGGATAAAAAATTGTTTTTGTTCAAACAAAGTTGGAACATTTTTTTAGAAAAGTAAATAGTACTTAGGTACCATTTTAGTACCATATTTCTGCTAATTTTAAAAAAAAACCTTTTAAATTACATTTCAAGGCTAATGAGCAACTTCATCATTGCTGATTTTCCTTTGATGCCAACTTTCCGCATAATGTTTTGGCGGTGGCGTTTGGTGGTATTTTCTTCAATACACAACTTACTTCCTATCTCTTTGTTCGATAGTCCTTCCGAAGCAAGTTTAAGGATATTCAATTCTTGCCGAGTGAAATCTACATTCGGATAATTTTCTTCTAATGTTATGGGTTTCATAATTTGAAAGTTTAAAGTAAAATCTATGAATACTGAGTAAATGATTTTAGTTTAGAATAAGGACAATTGTTTCTCGCTACTGTTCACAAGAGTTCTATAACTATTATGTATATACGCAATCATTAAGAAAGAAGTCTTCTTTTTCTTCATCAAGAAACATTATTCAATATCCCACATTCTGAATTAAAGCAGGTTGACGGTTTATATCATTTTGAGAAAAAGGGAAAAGATAGTTTTTTTCAGTAAAAACTCTTTGTTCCACTTGGAAACGAGTATAAGTAAATGTCCCAGTATTTGTTTTGATGATGCTCATTCCTGTAACGGGTTTATTGAGCAAGTCACCTTGTTTCCATCGACGAATATCATAGAAACGATGTCCTTCAAAACATAATTCTACTCTCCGTTCATTTTGAATTCTATCACGCATTTGCTCTTTTGTCAATCCAGCTGGCAAGGCGGGCATTCCGATTCCCGTGCGCTGACGAACAAGGTTTACATATTTATACACATCAGCCACTGGCCCTTTCGATTCATTCAAAGCTTCAGCATAATTTAATAGTATTTCAGCATATCGAAAAACTACCCAAGGACGGCGGGCACTGGTATTCGTAGCTTGATTCCAAGTAACGGCTTCGCTCAAAAACTTACGCATATAATAACCCGTTTTGGTAGCATTAACGTTTTTATTCAATCCGTCTGCCCCATCTACAAAAGTTTCTACAGCTCGATTTTTAAATAAACGACCATTATAATTTACCACTAATGCCAGTCTTGGGTCACGCAAAGTATATGGATTATTAGGATTATAACCAGCAGTGGGATCTGTAATTGGTTTTCCGTTGGTCATTTCAAAAGCATCTACAAATTCTTGCGTGGGGTTTGTTCGTCCTTTTGCTCCATCAAAACTAATGGGAGCATTGTTAATTTCAATATCATTTCTATTAGATGCCTGTGTAGCGAAAATTACTTCATTATTATAAGCTGCCGCACCAAAATTAAAAATATTGATATAAGGAGTAATTAATGAATGACGGTTTGAATCAATAACTGCTTTGGCAGCATTGGCGGCTAAATCCCATTTATTGACATCGTTGTTCGTATTAAATAATGGACTCGCAGCATACAATAACAAACGAGACTTTAATGCTAATACGGCCATTTTTGTTGCCCTCCCACGGTTGGCGGCACTCCAAGACTGAGTCCAACTAGGTAGCATTACCGCAGCAGAGTCGCAGTCTTTAACTATTTGGTCAACACATTCTTGATAAGTATTACGAGGTAAATTTAAATCTTCTTCCCTAGAAAAAACTCTGGTTGCCAACGGAATGGCCCCAAAACGTCTCACTAATTCAAAATGAAACATGGCTCTTAAAAAGAACGCTTCTCCTCTTAATCTTTTTACATCATTCGCCAAAGTAAGACCATCTTGTGGAATAATAACAGCCGTTGGAGCTTTCACCAGAAATAGATTTACTTTTCTGAGTCCTTCGTACATTTCACTATAAACATTATTGATGGTTCGGGCAGCGCCCCAAGTACCATTATTAAAAATATTGATTGACGAATTGACATTAGAATTAACCGCTTCGTCGGAAGCTGCCGCAAGCATTGCCCCATCTCCATCTAAATCAAAACCCGATGGAATGGTAAAGTAAGCATTATTTAGAAATCCTCTGGCATAACTATCATTTCCCCAGACTTGGTCTTCGGTAATATTGCCCTCAGTGATACTTCCGTCTTGTAAAAAATCATTATTACAAGCCATAAGAATGGCTGAAAACAATAACAAACAGTATTTTAATATGATATTTTTCATTTTCTGATGACGTAAAATGGTTAAAAGTTTGCCGTTATTCCAGCCGAATAGGTTTTTAAATAAGGATAATTTGAACCATATCCTGACGTTGGAATTTCTGGGTCGATGGGTAAATTATCGACATCACTAAATGTTAGCAAATTGAAACCACTGATATAAAAACGACAAGATTTTAAGTGCATTTTTTGAGCTAAATTTGTCGGCAAAGTATAACCAATTTCAGCAGTTTTTAACCTGAGAAAATCTCCTGATTTTAACCAATACGTTGAACTAGCAGTGTTATTCCCTCTGTCTGCAATACTTAATCTTGGATAAAGAACATTGATATTCATGACATTCCAAGCATCTGGACTAAACTGATTAATATAACCTGTTGAAGCAGAACCAGCATTGACTAAATCATTGATTTGAATTGTTCTACCGTTAATACCTTGAAATTGCAAGGAAACATCAACGCCAGCACATGAAACAATCGCACCAAATCCATAATAAGCATTTGGTATATCTGAAAAATCTGTCATGGTAAAATCTAGGTTATCAATCACACCATCTTCATTAATATCTTTATAGCGAATATCACCCGGTTTTACTGTACCTGATAGTTTCTGTTTAGGTGCTACATCTATTTCAGCCTGATTTTGGAAAAGTCCATCAGCAATCAAAAATCTTCTGATAAAAGCACCACTTTGTAGTACTCCGCCAATGCTATAGCCCAACTGTTTTTGATAGTTTGGCAAACCGGCTTCTTCATTAATCGCCAAAATTTTACTTTGTGATTTTGTATAATTAGCATTCAATTTTACATTGACTTTACCGAAAGTTTTATTATATCCTACAGTCAATTCAAAACCTTTGTATTGTGCAATGCCATCGTTTACGCTCACGGTAGATTGCCCTAAAATATTGGGTAAAATTGCTGTTGTGAGTAAATCTGTTCTTTGTTCGCTGAAACAATCAAAAGATGCAAATAATGCTTTTTTAAACATTCTTGTATCAAAACCAATGCTCGTTTTTTTTGCTTTTTCCCAAGTTAAATTAGCATTGCCAAGCTCTACTTCAGTAGTGTTTGAAACGGCATTATAGCCCGTTCCGAAAACATATTGCGAACCACCTCTTGAAAAATAATCACGGTAAGCATATCGCCTAGCATTAAGTCCGTCATTTCCAACTACACCATAAGAAGCTCTAATTTTTAAATAATCTAAGAAAGTAAAATCTTTTAACAAATGTTCTTCCGAAATAATCCAACCTACAGAAAGCGCTGGAAACCAACCAAAACGTTTATTTGGAGCAAAATTTTGTGATCCAGCATAAGTGGCGACGAAATCGGCTAAATATCGTTGTTTATAACTGTAAGACAGCCTGTTGGCATAAGTAACTTTTGTATTATCCAAACGAGTCGGCTGTGCGCTTACTCCTCTTTGCATTCTTGAAGAAACTTTAAAATCATGTTCTCCAAAGCTACGATCGTAGTCTAAACCTGCCCATAATTCATTGTTTCTTAAATTGCCAGTAAAGGTTGTCGCTTTATAAGTAAGTGGTGCTTTGTTTCCAAATCGTGTTGATGTGCCAGTCGGTGAAAATTCATATACTTCATAAGCCTGACTAAAACCCGATTGAAACAATCCCGTAATATCATAAGTATAAAAAACATTAGCGGATAACCCTTTGGTGATTTTATCTAATTTCTGGCGAACACTCAAAGTAGCCAAAAGAGTACGATAAAGATCATTATTATTTCCTTCTTCATTTAACATCGCCAAAGGATTTGCTCTGAACAAGGAACTGCCACCATAAGTACCATCTGCATTTAGCAATGGAAAAGCATTAGAAGGTGTATTATAAATGGTAGAAAGAAATGTAGCATTTCCAGCAGTTGGATATTGTAAATTCTCTACTCTTCCACCAACATCTAAAGTAACATCTAGGGTTTTATTCAGGAGAATATTTAAGTTCGTTCTGAAATTATAACGTTTATAATTAGTGTTTGAATTATATTTTTCATTGTTAGCATTTTGGTACAATCCGTCTTGATTATAATAACTTAGCAAAGTAAAATATCTGACAAAAGCATTCCCACCGCTCACTGTCAGCACATATCGCTGAACTGGTGCTGATGGCTTGATAAATTGTTCTACAAAATTATTGTTCGGGTATCTGAATAAATCTGTACCTGCCTGATAACCATCTAAAGTGGCTTGATCGTATCGAGGAGATAAACCTTCATTACTCAGTGCCTGATTGTATAAAGTAGCATAATTGAACGAGTTCAATGGTTTGGTGATATGCTGAGGATTTTGAATGCCACCTTGCATATCAAAGGAAATTTTAGTGGCCGATGGACTTCCTCTTTTGGTCGTTACATAAACTACTCCGTTTGCTCCTTTCATACCATACCACGATAACGAGGCGGCATCTTTTAACACGCTAATGCCTTCAATTTCATTCAAATCCATGTTTACGAAATCACGCTCAACACCATCTACCAACACCAGAGGTTCTTGATTACTGTTGTACGAAGAACGCCCTCTTACCAAAAGTGTGGCATCATCTGTTCCGGGTCTTGTTCCTGTTTGTTTGATGTATAAACCAGCTAAACGCCCCGACAACACATTTGTTAAAGTTGACAAAGGTAATTGTGGTAATTCATTGCCTTTAATCGTGCTGATAGACGCTGAAATATTTCGCTTTTTTCTTACACCAAAAGGGATAAATACTTGGTCATTATCACCAGCATCAATTAAACTCAAATTCATTACGATACTTGCCCCAGTAAGTTCACTCGCATTTTTTTGGACTTCATTGAATCCTTCTTTCTTGAAGACAATGACATCATTTGAAGTACATTTAATCGAAAATTTACCTGCTGCATCCGTCATCACACCTAATCTTTTTTCTTGAACAAGAATAGTAACACCAGCAATCGGCTTATTTGCTTTATCTACCAGTACACCGCTTGCATCTATATCAATACTTTGTGTGTAGCTGATAAAACCCGCACAAACAAAGTAAATGAATACGATAATTGTATAATGTAATTTCATTTTGCTTTTCTTAAAATTAATATTTTGCTTAACACTTACCACCCACTATTTTGAATCAAAATGCCTTTACTTTTATAAATTTCAGAGCGAGGAATTGGGTAACGGTGCATATAATCTAAATACACTTTTTGCATACTTGCAGGCAATAGCTCACGAGTATATGTGAATGTTCCATTTGGATTTCGCACAACATTCATTCCGTACATGGGTTGAGCCACAATTTCAGGTCCAACTTTCCAACGCATAATATCGTACCATCTAAAATCTTCAAATGCTAATTCAACGGCTCTTTCATTTCTGATGCGTTGACGCATTTGGTCTTTTGTTAAACCTGTTGGCAAAGGAGGCATAGCGACGCTCGTCCTTGCCCTAATTTGGTTGATAGCTGCATAGACACTTGCATCAGGCCCTGTTGCCTCATTTTGTGCTTCGGCATAATTCAATAATATTTCGGCGTATCTGAAGAAAACAAAATTGAGGAGTGCTGTTCCTGTTACATTTCTAACATAAGGTTCTGGCCACATTTTGCGACAATAATACCTTGTAGCTGTATAAGTAACATTTCCTGACAAGTAATCTTTCCCACCACTCCACATTTCCATTTTCCTGCCTTGCCAAGGTAAATCATTATATAATACGTTGGCCGCCAAACGTGGGTCACGATTAGCATAAGGAAGTTGAGGGTTATAACCAGAAGTTGGGTCAGCAATTGGTTTTCCTGTCGTTTTCATTTCATATAAATCCACATGATTTTGTGTAGGATTTAATTGTCCTTGCGCACCACCCGAACCCGGAGACATGGCATAATCTAATAAAAAACCATCAATAGCTCTTGGACCACGCACTTTTATCATGATGTATTCTGGCGATGATGGTACATTCAAAATATCTGCATAGGTAGCTTGCAAAGAATAGGCATTTAAATCCATCACCGTTTTCGCTGCTACCGCTGCTTTTTGCCATTTTGTTAAATCGTTGGATTCATTATTTAGTTTACTTGCTGCAAATAATAGTAATCTTGAACGTAGTGCCATTGAAGCACCCAAAGTGGCACGACCAACATTTGAAAGGTTATATTCTGTAGGTAAAAGCTTATCTGCATTATCTAAATCCTTCAAAATGAAGTTTACACATTCTTCATAGGTATTTCTCGGAAAATCAATATTTTCATTTACATCGTAAACCCTATCTGCAATAGGAACTCCACCAAAGCGTTTTATCAATTCAAAATACAAAAATGCACGAATGAAGTACATTTCTCCTTTGATTCTTTCGGGGGATTGGTTGACAGTCCAAGGCACATTATCAATCACAGAAAGCATTTTATTGGTAACTCTAATACCCGCATAACTTCTTGCCCAAATATCACCAATATCATTTAGCGAAGCCCCTCCCCTTTCATAATGGTCATGATATGTCCCATTGGTTAATGTTCTGATTGATACTTCGTTATTTCCAGAAACTGCTTCGTCGGCTGCTTGTCCAGTAATACCTCTATGAGTATTAAAACGAGCATATTCATCTACCAAATGATTATAGGCATTATCGGCAAATTGCGCTGCTAAAATGGGGTCTGAAAAGATTTTTTCTTCAGTAAGGTTTACGCTGGGTGCTCTATCCAGAAAATCGTCGTTGCAAGAAACGAGTGTCAACATTCCTAAAATGAGTGTACAAATTTTATATCTTAAATCTTTCATGGCTAGTTTTTTTACAATTGGACGTTAACCCCAACATTGAAAATACGAGGTGTTGGATAGATAGATTGTTTCGAAAAATCTGTATTCGACAAGTTGATATTTTCGGGGTCGAGATACATTTTATATTTTGTCCATGTATAAAGGTTTTGTCCCGAAACAAACACTCTTAATCCACTTACTTTTTGCTTTAATATTGCCTGAGGAACATTCCACGAAAGTTCAATATTCCTTAGTTTCAAATAAGAGGCATCCTGTAAAATAAAATCGTTTAGTCGATAACTAATGTAGGCATTTCCTCTTGAATGTAAAGCTGGCCAAGTAGCAGTTGAAGCCGTTTCTGGCGTCCATCTTCCTTGTTGAAATTCATACATTTGCTGCCCATTATTTTGTTCAGATAAAATAACATCTGAACTCACATTACGTACTCCTTGCAATAAAATCGACAAAGTAATGCCTCTATAACCAATATTTGGAGCAAAACTATAAATGTACTCTGGCGTTCTTGAATAGCCAATCGGTGCCACATCATCAGCATCAATTTTACCATCGTTATTATAATCTTTATATTTTAAATCACCCGGAATTACCTTTCCTAAAGTATTGACTGGAGAATTACTGATGTCTTCTTGCGATTTATAAAAACCATCAGTTACAAAACCGAAAAACTGCCCAACAGGTTTTCCTTCTTGTTTTAAATAGTCAGGTCGTCCAGGAGGTTCATCACGACTAATAATTTTGTTGCGAGCAAAAGAAAGCTGAGTGATAAGCCCATAAGTTACTGGACCATTCCTGTGCTGATAATTCAATTCTATTTCATAACCTTTATTATACACTTTACCAATATTCAAAGCTGGATATGTAAGTCCATAGGTTTGTAAACCTGAAGAACGATTGGTTAAAATATCTACTCTGTTTTCATCAAAAATATCTACTGTAGCGTTCAAAGCATTATTAAATAAATTTGCTTCAAAACCAATATTTCTTTTTGTTCCCTTTTCCCAAGTAACATCTGGGTTTCCGAATGATGTTGGCACTACAACTTGATAATTTACCAAAGAAGTTGGCAAACCAAATTGTACACCCGTTCCCGGTCTGGAATATGCCGGATCTGTTGAAATTCCACCTGTGATTACCGAATAATTATTTAAGAATAAAAATCTTGAATTCAATTTATCATTCCCGACAACTCCATAAGAACCTCTGATTTTAAGGTTTGAAATCCATGATATATCTTTCAAAAAGTTTTCGTTACTTAATGTCCAACCTGCCGAAACAGCAGGGAAAAAACCATATTGTTTGCCAATAGCAAATTGTTCTGAACCATTGTAAGCTGCATTAAATTCAGCAAAGTATTTTCGATTATAATTATAGGTTATTCTACTAACTACACCTTGTGAGGCTCTGGGCGGAGCATTCAAGCCAGTGCCTTGTTCATTTATTACTTGACGAGTAAAAAGAGCAAGCCCAGTAACATTATGTTTATTGAAACTCCTATCATAATTTAAACCTGTTTGAAGATTTGAAGTAATTAATCCACTGTAAGACGTAATCAAACCGCTCAAAGGTTCATCCCTTGGTCTATCGGGCGACAATGATATTGCTTTCGTTTTTCTATCTACCACGTAAGCCGCCCAAGTAGCATTTCTTCTGACGATATTGGAGAAATAAGAATCATACCCAAATACGATTTTGATAGATAATCCCTTTGTAAGTGCATCTAATTTATAGTTTAAATTGAAAGTACTTTCAAGTGTATTACTTTCATCATCACGTGTTCCCCAGCGAGTAATTACTGCTAATGGATTCCAGATATTTGTTCCTACATTTGGGTTTTGTGCGATTTGCCCGTCGGGAGTCATTACTGGATATGCAAACGAAGGCGTTTGTAAAACCCTTGAAATCATAGCCTCGATATTATCGTAAGAAAATGAAGAAGAAGCTAATCCAGCAGGTTGGTAACGCTCTCCTAATTTTCCACCCAAACGTACACCTACTTGCAGATTTTTACTTAATGAAAAATCTATATTTGAACGAAAATTATAGCGTGAATAAGAAGGAGTTGAGCTAAAACCATAAGGAGAATCCAACTTTTTAAAAATACCATCTTCAAACAAATAACCCACAGAAACAAAGTACTTTACGATTTTAGTACCGCCACTAATATTGATATTGTGTTGCGTTTGTGAGTAAGATTTTCTCGTTAAATAATCGAACCAATTTATATCTGGATAACCATAAGGGTCTGAACCATCTTTGAATTTTTGTAATTCATCGGCTGTCCAAGTTTCGGCTAAGCCATCGTTTCGGTTAGCCTCATTTATCAAAAAGGCGTTATCATAGGCGTTCATTGCTTTAGGAATTCCAGTGTAAGTTTGTAAACTAATATTACCGCTATAGTTTATACGTGGCTTTCCTTCTTGACCACTTTTGGTCGTAATTACAATTACTCCGTTAGCTCCTTTTATCCCAAAAACAGCCGTTGAGGCAGCATCTTTCAATACCGAAATGGTTTCTATTTCGTTTGGGTCAATATCACCAAATCCTGAACGTTCTACGCCATCTACCACCACAATTGCTGCATTATTATTGTAAGTAGCTGAACCTCTAATCGTGATTAATGCTTCGTTATTCCCGGGCTGTCCACTTCTTTGAACAGCTGATAGGCCTGTCAGCCGACCCACTAAACTATTGGTAACGTTTGAATTGGGAGATTTAAGAATCTCTTTGCCTGTTACTGTTGTGATTGCTCCTGTTACTGATACTTTTTTTTGCGTTCCAAATCCAATCACAACAACTTCTTCCAAAGCTTTTGCACTTGACTGTAGCGTAACATTCAATTCAGAACGGCTACCAACAGAAACTTCACGCCTTTCATATCCTAAATAACTGAAAATCAATATTGTATTTTTTTCAGGAACGTTCAAAACATATTCTCCATTTGCATTCGTCATTGTTCCCTGTCTAGCGTTTTTTAGCATAATGTTTACGCCAAGTAAAGCCTCTCCCGTTTTTTCATCTGATACTTTTCCTTTCACCATTATTCCCGACTCAGTAGCATCAAGAATGTTATTTTTGGCGGGTGTGTTTACTGCTAGTTTTACTTCAACAGACGCATCTGTTTCGGTTGGAACAACGACACTTGAACTATTGATTTCTTTATTGATGGTATTAGTTTTTTCTACTTCATTTTGCGTTATTAAGTACGTATCTTTTCTTAGTTTTTTGAAACTTAATCCAGTTTTTTGTAAGACAATCGTTAAGTTTTTTTCAATTGATATTTTAGGGTTAAAAGGCTCTGCATTTTTGTTGGCAACGGCTTTGTCTTCAAATACAATTTCAACTTTATAATATTTTTGAAGCTCCAATAGAATACTTTTTAAGTTGGAAGGGGTCTTTTTATTAACTGCTGGTTGAGTCTGTACTTCATAAGCAAATACCTGCATAAATTTAGACAAAGGAAATAGCGATATCATAAAGACTATCACAGTCCATCGCTTAAAAAATAGTACTTTTATTTTCATTATCTTGAGATTATTATTTGTTTGTCAACACTTTCCCTTGTTCTGTTTCAATAATTTTCAGACTAAGTACTTCAGAGAAAACCTGTAGTAATTCGTCGGCAGATTGGGCTTTAAATGTTCCACTAATTGTTCTTGAGGCGATTTCTTCATTTAAAATAATGTATTCTACTCCAAAATTTTCGTTCAATAGCGCTACAATTTCTCTGACAGAAGTACCATTAAAAACAAAGCGTTGTGTTTTCCAAGCCGAGTAAGCTTGCGGTTCAGGCGTTTTCTCTAAGGCTATTTTACCTTGTTGATTAAGCGTCACTAAATCACCGGGTTTCATTAATAATTGTTCTATTTTTGAGCCAGAAGCATAATCTATTCTAATTTTACCTCTATTTAAAACTACTTTAGTGCCTCTTTTTCGGGCAAAAACAGAAAACTCTGTCCCTAATACTTCAATCTGAAATTGGTCTGACGTTTTCACGATAAAACGTTTATTATCAAACGTATGCGTCACTGAAAACTCTGCTTCACCTTGCAAGGTTACTTCTCTAACTCCATTATCAAAACCCCAACGTGGCACTTTTAAAATTGAATTGGCATTTAACGAAACATGACTCCCGTCTTCTAACAAAAAAGAAGACACTTCTGCATAATTTGTTTTGTAGGTTTTAAAAAGAATATAGTCTTTCATTAGCCAAACGCTTCCAATTATCACCAGTACCGATGCAGCAATGGCCAAAATACTACTGAAAGTATTTGTTTTACTTTGCTTAGAAGGAATAACCATTTGGCTATCATCCGATACCGAACTATCCATCTTATTAATAAGCTTATGAAATGCGCCCTGAGTATTTGGCGTAAACTGAGGTGAACGTAATTCCCATTCTAGTAGCCATTCGTGAAATATTTCAATATTTTCAGGAGTACAAAGCCATTCTTCCACTGCCTGATTTTCAAGTGCTGTGGCTCTCCCAGATAAATATTCAAAAACGATATACTTGGTAATTGATGTGTTCATAGTATTGATTTTTCAGATATTACGATTAAGACTTTTAAAATGAAAAAAGCCCTTATCGCTTAATAAAAAATAGGTATTAATACAGATAGTAGCCAATCTTTATGCAAAGCACTCCTTAAAAACTTAAGCGCTTTTGACATGTGAACCTCTACTGTACGAGGTGAAATATTAAGTTCATCTGCGATTTCTTGGTATCGTTTATTTTCAAATCTATTCAATAAAAATACCTTCTGACATTGGTTGGGCAATTGACCAATCACTTCGTTAACACGCATGAAAAGCTGATTAAAATGCACTTCGGCATCAGGAAGTGGCATACTATTTTTAAGCGTATTCTCTGTATTGGCATCCATCAAATCATTTTTGCCAAACTCTTTTTTAAGATGAGAAAACGCCTCATTTCTCACCGCTGTAAAAAGATAGCTTACAAAAGATGTTTTTATATTTAAATGAGCTTCTGTTTTATAGAACTGATAGAAAACCTCACTTACTAAATCTTCCGCTATTTGCTTTGAATACACAAATCGAACAGCATGACTACAAAGTGGGGCATAATATTTTTGAAAAAGAAGTTCAAACGCCTTTCGAGAGTCTTCCTCAAAAGCATTCCTTAACATGGTATCAAAACTGATGATTTTCATAGAATTATTACTTTCCTTCGAAAAAATCGGTTTTAATGCCTTTCTGTCTATTCCATTCTGCTTTATGAGTAAAGGTTTCGCCATTGATTTGTCTATAATAATTTTAATATTTTTTATTCTTTTGTTAAGACTATAATTAGTATTTTTCCCCTTACTCTAATTTTGTATTTTTTTAAAATTTATTTTATCTACCTTATTTTCATACAACTGTATGCTTATTTGTAACTATAATTATAATATTTATAAATATAGTTCAAACAACTATAAAAAAAGAATGTTCTGATGGAAGATACGATTCGCTTGGCAAAGCCCTTGATACAAAAAATAGCTAATTTAATAGATAACTATCTATAGATGAAGAAAGGATACGCTAGGGTTATAAATAGATGCTTTAACAAAAAGCTGGTTTAGAAGTTGCTCCTGCCAGAGGCAGAAAAGGTGGTCTTCGCCAAGGCATGGCTAAAGAAGCAGAACAAAAAAGCAATATTAGTCGAAACTTATTATAAAGAAGGCAAAATGCGTGTAAACCAATTTGACTTAGAAATCGGTGTTTATAAAATGACGCTTTATAAATATTTGAGATATCCGAAAGTGGAAATCAGCAGCTATGACAAAACTATTAATTTAGTTTGAAAAGTAAGATTTTCAGTAAAATCTTACAAGAACCTCTTGTTAAGTATTCGTTCCTTTTTTGATATTGTTCGATATAATAATTATATGTCAAAAAAACACATTATTTTTTTTGAAAACGGACATTTTTTGTAACTATTCTGAGAGAATAAAACAGAGATTCCAAATCTTTTTAAATCTTACTTTCAAGCTACTTTCTAAGTATTTTTATACTATTAATTATTTTTATACAGTATTTTTTAAAATAATCTTACTTTAGGTTCGTAAGCTGTTATTTTGAAGCTTCTTTTTGAAGATTATCGTGACAGAAAATAGTTTATTGTTAATACTTATCCAATTAGAATAAATAGGAAACTCTTCGTGACTAACGCAAGAATAAATATTACAAAAAATCAAAAGCTGACCAAAGAGCAAGAAACTTTGCTATGGAAAGACTTAATCAACGGAGATAAAAAAGCTTTTGAAAGTCTCTATAAGCATTTTTTTAAAGCGTTGATAAATTACGGCTATAGAATTACGCCAGATGAAAATCTGATTGAAGATTCTATCCAAGAAGTATTTATCTATCTTTGGAACAATAAATCTCGTCTTACTGAAGTAAATGAGGTAAAGTTCTATTTATTTCGTTCGCTGAAAAATAGAATTATTAGAGATTTGCAGAAAGACATTTTCGATAAATCCGAAAATATTGATACTTATCTTGATTTTTTAATAAGTCTTTCAGAAGAACAAAAAACCATTGATTCTGAAAATGACAATGCAGAATTAAATGCTTTGAAAAAAGCAATTGAACATCTTCCACAACGCCAGCAAGAAGTTATAAACTTAAAATATTATCATGATTTTAGTCTTGAGCAAATCGCTCAACTAATGGAAATGAATAGACAATCTGTCAGTAACCTTCTTTTCCGTTCTTATGCATCTTTAAGAGCAATTCTTAAAAACTGGGTAATGATGTTATTTTTTTTAAAATATTTTCTGTTAGGTGAGTAATTCATCTGCAACTTCGTATCTGTATTGATAAAGCACACTATAGCTATATCAAGATGGAATATAATTTTTTTCAGACCAAAGATTTCATACAAGAGGATTCATTTATTAAATGGGTGAAGTATGGTGAAAATGACTCATTTTGGCTTGAATTTCAGTTGAATTATCCTGAAAAATCTCAAATGATTGAAGAGGCTATTCGCTTTATTAGACAAGTTGATGAAGTTGAAAGCCAAAAATTTCCTAATATTGACCAATCAAAGGTATGGACAATCATCAATGAAAATATTGATGAACAAGAGCATTTCACGCATGAAGTTCCATCTCATAATATCTTCTTAAATTGGCGTATCCTCAATTGGGTAGCTGCGGCGCTTCTTGTTATTGGTTTAGGATTTGGCATTTGGTATCCAATCAATGATAAAGAAGTAAGTTATCAAGACTTAATTGCGACTGCTGAAAAACAAAATATTTTAATCGAAAAGATAAATCACTCTACAAATCCACTTGTAGTAAAGCTTGAAGATGGTAGCGTAATTACTTTAGCAAAGAATGCTAAATTGAGCTACCCTCAGCACTTTGATACACAAAAAAGACAAGTATTTTTAAGTGGGGAAGCTTTTTTTGAAATTACTAAAAACCCCAATAAACCCTTTTATGTTTATGCTAATGAAGTCGTAACCAAAGTATTAGGAACCAGCTTCATCATTAAAGCTTTTGAAAATGCTCCACGCATTTTTGTGACGGTGAAAACTGGACGAGTTTCAGTCTTTCATCAACATAAAATAAGCTTAACCGACCCAGAAGAAAAAGGATTAATTATTACACCAAATCAACAAGCTATTTTTTCAAGAAAAGAAGAACGCTTAGAAAAAACATTAAGCGAAAACCCTATTCTCATTCAAAATTTATCGGAAATAAGGGTTCAAAGCTTTGAAGACAGACCTGTCGCAGAAGTATTGAAGGTAATAGAAAAAGCTTATGGCATCACTATTATTTATGATGAGGAAGTCCTTTCACATTGTATCATCACGACTACTCTCACGGATGAATCTTTATTTAATAAACTAGACATCATGTGCAAAACGATTGGCGCCAGCTACAAAGTGGTTGATGCACAGGTGGTTATACAGTCTAATGGTTGTCAGTAATTTCAACAATAATTAGCTTAATTAAGAAATCTCTTTAACATTTTAAACACAAACTATGGTTTAAACCCAGCTTACTTAATGTAAAAATCGGGGAAAAGTGCGGCAACACCTAACCCCGATAATCTTAGCCATTGCAGGGAAAGCAATGGCATGCTAACGCTTTTAAAAAAACACTCAAAACTATGACAAAAAGTCGTACAAAACAAAAGATTTTCTCAATTATGAAAATCAACTTCATTCAACTGGTCATTGCAGGAATCTTAGCAGGAAATGCTTGTGCAACACCAGTAAAAGCCCAAGAACAATTACAAAAAAAAGTGACGCTCTCACTTAAAAAAAGTAATTTCCGTACATTACTAAAAACGATAGAGCGTCAAACGGACGTTTTCTTTTCGTTTCAAAAAGATTTATTATCTAATAATGAATTGATAACGGTAGAAATCAAGAATGAGAAACTGGAAGATGTACTCAAAAAAGTCTTGATTCCAAGAAGTATAGCTTACGAAACAGTGGGAGATCGACAAATTATCCTGACTCGAACCAAAAATACAGGCTATCAAGAAATACCGATGACTCAACCTCTAAAATTTCCTGAAGCTGAAAGTAATAACATACTTGGTGAAATATCAGTTTCAGGTGTTGTTACAGACGAAAATGGACAAGGCTTGCCAGGAGTTAATATTGCTATCAAAGGGACAAACAGAGGTGTTAATTCAACTGCCAATGGAAGTTTTAAAATTTCCGTACCAAATACAGATGCAGTTTTGATCTTTTCTTTTGTTGGTTATATTAGTCAAGAAATAGAGGTTGGAAGCAAAAATACCATTAATGTTTCTTTAAAAACTGATGATAGAGCTTTGGACGAAGTTGTGGTAGTTGGTTACGGAACCCAGAAAAAGGCAAATTTAACAGGTGCTGTTTCGACCATTGACTCTAAGTTAATTGAAAATAGACCCGTTTCTAATGTGGCAAATGCTTTACAAGGCGTAGCTTCTGGTTTAATAGTTACACGTGGTTCTGGTCAACCTGGAAACGAAGGTATTGGTATTCAGATTCGTGGTGCTACTTCTGCTAATGGTAACGTTGACCCTTTAATTTTAGTAGATGGGGTAACGGTATCAAGTTTTACTCTTCAAACATTAAACCCTAACGATATTGAAAGTATTAGTGTATTAAAAGATGCTGCTGCCGCTGCCATTTATGGTGCTCAAGCTGCTGGTGGAGTACTGTTAATTACTACAAAGAAAGGTAAATCAGGCAAAACAATTTTTGAATATTCTAATCAAATAGGTGTTGATTGGGCATTGAATGTACCAGAACGGCTATCACTTTTAGACGAAGCTGAGTATGCCAACCTTGCCAGAAAAAATGCTAAAACTGCTCCTGAATATACTGAAGAAGACCTTCAAAGAATAAGAGATGGCATTCCTTATGTAGTTAACCCATCCGACACAACAAGGTATATTTTTTACAATCAAGAAAATCAGATAAATAGTGTTGTAAGAAAATATACCCCAATGCAAACCCATAATTTTTCAGCAAAAGGTGGAACAGAAAAAACTAATTATTTAGTTTCTTTTGGCTATTATGGAAAACAAGGATTATTCAAAGTTGGTCCTGATAGACTAGACAGATATAATCTTCGTGTAAACTTAGGTTCTCAATTAACAAAACATATTTCATTAGATTCAAGAATTGCTTATTCTTTACAAAGCCAACAAGCGTCGTCTGTAGGAACTGATGGAGAAGGTTTGGTGTATCAAATTTATCGTTTGAGAACACGATTCCCAATTTTTACTCCAGAAGGCAGATTAAATGGTGGAGCAGGTTCTTCATCTAATAATTCTTATGCCTTGCTCAAAGAAGGAGGTTATAATAATGTTGATAGAAACTTCTTTGACGGAGTATTTACATTGGCAGCCAAAGAATTAGTTAAAGGATTGAATATTAGAACAGTACTGGGTCAACAATATCGCTTTAGTGATAGACGCCGTTTTGCTCGTCAAGTAGAACTTTGGGGACGCTTTGCTCCTATTTTCTACCTTAATAATCCTAATCAATATGCCATCACTTCTGAATTTACAAGAAATACCAATATTCAGTTTTTAACAGATTATGATTTAACGATTGGCAAAAGTAAATTTCACGTATTAGGGGGTTACCAATGGGAAGATAGCAGATTCACTTCTACTGCAACTACATCGAATTCATTGGTAAATAATGATCAACCAACGTTAAATCTTGGAGATGATAAAACAAAAGCGAATAGTGAAACGATTAACACTTTTGCTTTCCAGTCATTTTTTGGAAGATTCAACTATAATTATGATGATAAATACCTCTTTGAAGCAACATTCAGAATGGACGAGAGTTCACGCCTTGCACCGGGGCTAAGAAACAAGTTCTTCCCTTCAGCTTCTATAGGTTGGAACATGCAAAGAGAACCGTGGTTTAGTAAAGCGGTACCTTTATTTTCTGAATTTAAATTAAGGGGTTCGTGGGGACAACTAGGTAATGCACTTGGTATTGGCTACTACGACTACTTAAATCTCTTAAACAGGGGTTCAAACCTAGTATTAGGTGGCGTAGAATCAAGAACATCTTACTTTTCGCAAAGCGTAGTTCCATCTTCTGACCTTTCGTGGGAAACAATTGAAACGTCAAATTTTGGTTTAGATATGGGTCTTGTTAAGAACAAACTACAAATCAGTGGTGATTATTATATCAAATACAATCGCAATATGCTAACACCGCTTCAATTGCCAGCGACATTTGGAGTAGGTACTCCTAGAATTAACAATGGAGAGTTAAAGTCGTGGGGATGGGAAGTTGAAGTAAAATTCAGAGATAAAATCGGAGAAAGTTTTAATTATAATATAGGGCTGAATATATCAGACAACCAAAATAAATTGATTAGTTATGCTGGACGAAGAGTAGTAGGTGCAGGAACTGTGGCACTTTTAGAAGGCTATCCGCTCAATAGTATTTGGGGCTATAAAACTGCTGGTTATTTTCAAACAGATGATGAAGTAAAAGCAAGTGCTTTTCAAGACAGTAGAACTGGCGCTGGTGATGTTAGATTTGTCGATCAAAATGGAGATGCAAAAATAAATGTAGGAAAGGGTTCGCCAGACGATTCTGGAGATTTAGTCTATTTAGGTACAGACCAACCTCGTTATGTTTTTGGCTTTAATATTGGTTTTCAATACAAAGGTTTTGATTTCTCTGCCTTTATTCAAGGAGTAGGCAAACGTTCATTCTTGGCAAATAGCGAAGCTATTGAACCGCTCGCTCAAGCGTGGAAACAACCTTTAGCAATCCACAAAGATTATTGGACGCCTGAAAATCAAGATGCAACTTTCCCTCGCCCATATCTACAAGGGGGCTTCAGGTATTTACCGTCTGATAAATGGATGATAAATGGACAATACGCAAGGTTAAAAAATATTCAAATTGGGTATTCTTTACCTGAAAAATGGATAAAGAAAATTAAGGTTTCAAGAGCAAGAGTCTTTGTTTCTGGACAAGACATCCTGTCTTTTACTCGCTTAGGAGCCTTCAATAATTACTTTAATCCAGAACAACGAAATGGTGCTCAGAACGACTATCCATTCTTTGGAACAGCTACTGCTGGTTTGAATCTAAGTTTTTGATGTTATCAATTTGTTTATTTAAAAGAAAGAGCATGAAAAAGATTTTAAAATACATAATAGTTACTTCAACACTTTTGATGAGTGTTACAGCTTGCGATGTTGACAGAATTCCTGAAACACAGCTAAGTGACCCCGCCTTTTGGAAAACCGAAAGAGATTTACAAGGTGCAGCCAATTTTTTATATACTTTCCTTCCGGGATTGCCCAATACTGACGATAACTGGTCAGATAATACTTATGCAAGAGCCCCAAATACGATAAGCGACGGTAGCAGAATTGCACCAGCTACTGATGGAAATTATAACAGTCCTTACCAACTTATAAGGGCAGCAAATAATATCATTGAGAAAGCTCCAAGAGCACTTGCAAATGGAGTGTCTGCTAATGTGGTAGATCGTTATATCGCAGAAGCAAGGTTTTTTAGGGCTTGGGCTTACTTCTCTTTAGTACAAAAATATGGTAGTGTACCCCTAATTTTAGAAGTATTAGAAGAAACCTCAGCAGAATTGCAAGCAGCTGCTAGTCCAAGAGCTGCAATAATTGATGCAATTTATCAAGATTTGGATTTTGCAAGCCAAAAGCTTCAAACACCAACTCAGCTTGGAGTGACTAATTACGGTCGAATTTCAAAAACGGCAGCTTTAGCTTTCAAGGCAAGAGTAGCTTTGTACGAAGGAACACGTGCAAAATTCCATAGTGATGGTGATTTTAAAACACATCTAAATTTGGCTTTGGTGGCTTCAAAGGCAGTAATTGATAGTAAAGAACATAGTTTATACAGCGATTATTATGCTTTGTTCCAATTGGCAGGTGAAGGAAGGCAAAACCGAGAAAACATTCTAGTAAAACAATATGGCGTTAGTACTTCAGATATTGTTTTAACACACAATGCCGCTAGGACTTTAGAGAACGGCGGTGCTAGTCCGACGAAAAGCCTAGTGGATGATTATTTAATGACTGATGGATTGAGTATTACGAAATCTCCTTTGTACAAAGCACCTGTTTTATCAACCGATGTTTTTACAAACAGAGATGAAAGATTGGCAGCAACAATTATGAAAAAGGGAGATCCTTATATTGGAACACAACCTATTTTTAATGTAGCAATTTTGTCTTTCCAGTTGACAGGCTTCATGTCTCGCAAATATATCAATATTGATGATTGGGGCGTTCAGCGTTCTAATATTGATGGGATGTTGATACGCTATGCAGAAATTTTACTGACTTATGCAGAAGCAAAATATGAATTAGAAGATGGTATTTCTGATGCCGATTTAGATCTAACAATTAATTTATTGCGTACCAGAGCCAAAGTTGCCAAATTAACCAATGCTTTAGTTACTGCGAATGGACTAAGTATGCGCAATGAAATTCGTCGTGAAAGACGAGTCGAACTTGCTTTGGAAGGTTTTAGATACTGGGATTTAATCCGCTGGAAAACAGCAGAAATTGAATTGGTAAAGCCAGTTTTAGGAAATTACTTTTTCAAATCTGAATTCGGAACAGCAGCGGCTGTAAAGCTAACACCTGATAATTTCTTATTAGTTCAAGAGGCAACTTTCAGAAAATTCGACCCTGCAAAAGATTATCTATGGCCACTTCCTGTTAACGAAATTGGGCTAAATCCATCTCTCAAACAAAACCAAGGTTGGTAAAACCTATGTTTTATTCCCTTCCTAATATTCATTTAGGGAGGGCTTTTTTTTCTACATATTATTTCTGCATAGATTTTAGGTACAAATAAGAAAATAATCCCGAATATTAGCTCGTAAAAAGTTTATAAACTTTAAATCATTAACGATGAAAATTTTAAAACTAACAGTGATTTTGATGATACTCCATTATGGAATATTTGCCCAAATTACCCTCAGAAATATTTTTGAAAAACAATATTCGCTTGAGTATGTCAAGAAAAATCTTACTCCGCTTAGTGAATGGAATCCATATCCCAAAACGGCTAGCGAATGGAAAACTGCTGTGCCAGATTCTATTTTGACAATATTAGTAAAAGAAGGAGAAAAAGCTTTGACTTATAAATTTGAACCCATTTCAGCTTCTACTTCATTGGATTTTGTTCGTTCTGGAGATCGTGAAAGACATAGCAAAATTTCTTTTGGAAAGAGAAATATACTTATTCAACTCATTTTAGCCGAAAGTGTTGAAGACAAAGGCCGGTTTACGGAAGCTATTTTAAATGGTATTTGGTCTATTTGTGAAGAAAGTTATTGGGGTGTTCCTGCTCATATTGGTGGCACAGGTTTACCCAATGTTGAAAACCCTATTGTAGATTTATTCTCAGCAGAAACGGCTTCTGTATTAGGGATGGCAGATTATTTTATGGGTGAAAAGCTTGATAAAATAAACAAGCTGATTCGTAAACGCATTTATTATGAAACCGATAGACGTATTTTTACTCCTTTACAAAAAAATAGTGATAAATACGGTTGGATGAGTAAAACCAAGCCTGTGAATAATTGGAATCCTTGGATTATGTCGAATTGGATTTTAAGCAATCTTTTGTTAGAGAAAAATGAAACTCGCAGAGCAGAAATGCTTTATGGTGCAATGGTAGGTTTAGATGCTTACCTGAACAGTTTGGGCGAAGATGGTGGTTGTGACGAAGGACCAAGCTACTGGTTTGCAGCGGGTGGAAGCGTATATGATTGTTTGGAATTATTAGAGAAGTCAACGAACAATGCTGTCAAAATTTATCAAAATCAATTGATACAAAAAATGGCTTCCTATGTATATAAAACGCATATTAGTAAAGACTACTTTGTGAATTTTGCCGATGCAGACCCTAAACTTCGTCCAGATGGCTTAATGCTTTATCGATTTGGTAAAGCGTTGAATGATGATAAAATGATTCAATTTGGCAAATGGGCTTTTGATGCCTTTCCTAATTATAAAACAGATGGTTTTCAACGAATGAGGAGAGTGGAAAATTTACTAACGATTCAAAAAATTGACAAAAGCCCAAGTTCATATCAAGCGGTAAGAGATGCCTATGTAAGTGATATCCAAGTACTCACAGCCAGAGCAAGTAATGGTTTATTTTTGGCAACACATGGCGGTCATAATGAAGAAAGCCATAATCATAATGATGTCGGAGATTTTATTATTTATCTCAACGGACAGCCCATGATTGTGGATGCAGGAAGAGGAAACTATACTGCACGTACTTTCTCTAGTCATCGCTATGAGCTTTGGTTTACTCAGTCCGAATACCATAATTTACCCATTATTAATGGATTTGGTCAGAAAGCAGGAAGAGTATTTGAAGCTAAAAATGTTAAAAGTATTACGAATGAGAAAGAAGCCAGCTTATTCATGAACATCGCAACAGCTTATCCTTCAGAAGCAGGAGTGCTTAATTGGGAAAGAAATGTAAAACTAAACCGAGAAAAAAATCAGGTTGAGTTGACAGATGTTTATGAATTATCGGCACAGCCCAAATCTTTACAACAAGTATTTATGAGTATTTGCGAGGTAGATATTTCAGAAAAAGGAAAGGTGAAATTAACAGGAGAAAATAATGCTAAATTGACATTACAATACGATGCCTCACTTTGGACTGTCACTACAGATAAACCATCGACAGAAGGCATGGAATATGAAAGCTTTAAAACTAAATGGAATAATCATCAAGTAACTAGGGTTTTACTAACAAAAAAAGCTTTATCAAACAAAGGTAAATATCAATTCAATTTTGTTGTTGCTCATTAAATATTTTATTCCATCTAAATGCCTAAATTGGGCTTATTAAATCAAAACCCTATCCACTTTTACAGAAATGATAAAAATGGATAGGGTTTCAGGAATAACGTGAAGATACTTAAATCCTAATTCAGCTTCTCTTTACTGATATAATTATTTAATTATCAATAAAATAATCCCGAAAAAGTGTCAATATTGGCAATTTTAGAGGTTTTCTGTATTTTGTTTCTGCTAGAAAACCTTAAATACACTTAGAAAAAGTTAACTCTAAGGGATTTTCAGAGAAAGATGCAAAAGTATTTCAAACTATTAAAGTGGTTTATGAGCAACAGAAACATCTTTTTGAAGTACCTGTAGCAAAGATTAATGACCGCATAGTAAGCATCTTCAAATCTTATATTAGACCTAATTGTCAGAGAAAAGTAGAATAAACATCTAGAATACGGAATCAAGGTTCACATCAATCAAGTGGTAGGTATGAATATCATTGAATATGCAATTTATAACGCTTTTAATGAGTGTAAAAACTGAAAGATAGTGCAGTAAGAAACGAGATAATGATTGGAAAATGTACTCATGTAGCCACAGATGGGATTTATCCAATCAATGAAAAAAACCGTACCTTTTAAGAGAGCATAGTATCCAACATAATTTCTTTATAAAAGGTAGGGGAAAAGATGATATAGCAAACAAGCAAATGAAAGGTATCCTCAATAAAGAAAGACACGTCTGGAATCGGACCGCCTAAGCAGGAAGTTTTGGTACAGAGAAAGAACATTATTTACTTCGTAAAATAAATATTATGTGCCAAAAAATAATGAAATGACTCAATCACTGAATTACTTCAATCTAGTCATTCTGAACAACTATAATTTATTAATACTCTTCCTAAAATTTACCCAACCAAATCCTCCAAAAAGTAGGCTAAAAACTATTAATGACAGATACGTTTGTAAGCTTCCGTTTGTGCGTTGATTCTTGAAAGTTTCCACTTTAAATTTCCCCCAATTTTCACTATTTACTGGTACTTCACTGAATATTTTGGGATAAAAATACAACTTCATTTTTTCATGAAATTTGCTCGTTTCATCCAGAAATTGTATTTGGTTGCTCAAACCTGCTTGTGCAATCTCGTTAAGTTGCATTTGTGTATGAATTGTTGGAATAAACCGTGCAATGCTATTACTTGCATTATTACGTTCTATCAGTTTTTCTTTGAAAGCAGTAGCCTGAGTACTAGCGTCTTCGTCTCCCATTTGTTGCATGGCATAATACCACAACCAACTAAATTCTTTATCTGGCAAAGGAAACTTTTTAAACTGAGGATAGCGTGCGTAAAACTTGTTCATTGTCATCGTTTTGTCCATATCCCATTTTTCATGATAGCCTTTTCGTTGCTTTACTGTTGTTGCCAATGCTTCTGGAACTGGATATTTATTCACTAGATAATTATTGAGCGATGCAGGCAAAATAATGATAAGTGCAATCCAGATTGATAGTAAAATAACAGCATTTGCATTAGAGTTTTTCTGTAATGATGCTACCCAAAAGCTGACACCAAACCAAAAAAAGATGTACAAAATTGCCAGACCAACAAATGCCCAAAAGGTATTTGTGAGTGGGATATGCAAAAAAGGAATCGCTAAAAATAGTACGAGCAACAGTACGGAAATTACTGTTACAAATCGGACAAAAAATAGTTGGAAGACATATAAAAACAAGTTTTTGCTCTGAATAGCCACAATTCGCCAAGTGCCACTTTCTTTTTCTTCCGAAATAATATTGTAAGTAAAAGCAATGATTATTAATGGAAACAGGAAGATGAGTACAAAACTAAAGTCAATATTTCCCAACAAAAGATTCGTCGGATTATTCAAATCTGCATCATATTTCTGTGCTTCTAGTCCTCTGATGGTAAGGCTTTGAATAGATGAATTGACATCTCGCTGACCAATCGACAAACCATTGATGGGCAATGTTTCGTTAACGAAGGCAAACTTCAAATAATACAATAATAGCCCTATTTCATCTTTGTGATAATTGACATTTCTGGCAATGTATTCTTTTTGATACCTTGCTGTTTCAATAATATTTTGCTGTTGCTTTTCTATAAATTGTTTGCCCACAAAAAGGCTGACAATTCCTGCAATAAGTAAAAAGCTTAAACCAATTTTTACGCTATTTGACCGTATAAAATTCTTGAATGCTAAGACTATCATATTAAATTGCTTTTAGGGTTTTAGACAGTATTCTGATAAAAAATAATAGTAGCCCTATCCAAAAAATAAAGGCAAAAATGGAAATGATTTCATGGCTAAAAACCGTACTTACTCCCGAAGCTTGATATTCAAACTCGTGCATTTCTGCCCAATGTTTTTTATCAATGGTATGAGATTTTTCACCAACCGAAGGCTTTTTATTACTGATATATTTTATCTGTAATTCATTCATTTGTTGAGCCATTTCGTAACGATAATGCTCCGCTTGCTCCTGAAAATTGATGTATGAAGCAAAATCGGTACTTGTCAATGCCATCGACAAGTTTTTAATTGCCATAAATGGATTCAAAAATGCCATTGCCTTCGAAAAACTATTTTGTTTGTCGTAAATTTTTAGCAGTCCTTCTAAATGATGGTTATAAATATTGGCACTGATTTTTTCGCCTTCTGCCATCACAAAACCGCTGTAATTGAAGGGCAACTTTTGGACAGAATCAATTTTATAAACAGTTAAAAGTGAATCTTTCAAGCTTTTGTAATGTGGGTCATCAGGATTGTGACTATCGCCTTCTTTCAAAATGTCATTTTCAATTTCAGCATTGAATTTTGCTTTTGACGGAGCAGTATAAATGTAAGCTCCCAAAGCCTGCGAACCTCTTGGAATGACAATCGTCAACATCAACCAGATTCCAATCAATGAAGTAAGAGCCGTTTTTGAACTTTTACTAATGGCGGAAACCAAAACAGCGATGACACAAAAAATGACTAAATAGACAAAATAAACCAGTATAATCAAGAGTAAACGGATACTTTCGTCTATTGAAATATTCATATTTTGGAGTAACGACCAAAGTAGAATTGTAGCAATAATAATCGGAATAAAAAGTATCATTACTACGCTAATAATGCCAAGACTTTTGCCGATTATTAATGCTTTCCAGCTTACTCCTTGGCTCAATAGTATTTTGAGCGTTCCGTTTTCTCGTTCATAAGCAATACTGCTAAAGCCCAAAAAGAAAATCAGCAAAGGCAATAAAACCTGTAAAATCATCGCAATACTGATTTCACCAAATCGCAACATTCCTGTTGAAAAACCAGCTTCTGAGAAATTGACGGTGTTTTGTTTATGAGCTTCCAGAAAAATGGTATTGCCCAAGAAGCTTTCCATTCCAAAATCAAAAACACTCAGTGGAGCTTTTGGGCGAAAAGCAAAATGCCCGAAATGTGCCATTCGGTGGGGATGTTTGTCGGGATTACTCAACCAATCTTTTCGGGCTTGTTCTTGGTATTTTGCTCGTATTTCGTTTTGTTTTTGAAAATTTATCCAACCGGAAAAAGCCGCATAAATCAGCAGTAAACCTATAAAAACCGTCAGCATAAATACTGCCTTATTTCTGAAAGCAGTATTTCTAAAATGCTTGGCGATAAGAATTTCTGTATGTGAAAACATATTTTCTTAAAATTTGTACGTCAATGTAAGTGTCATATTTCTTGGTGCAGCAGGGAATAAACGCAAGTAATTTTGCGCTCCAAGCCAATAGGTTGTATCAAAAATATTCGCAATATTCAAGGCTACTTGTACATTGCTGTTGTTTGGCGTGTAATAAAGTGCTGCATCAAAAGTGGTAAAAGCAGGTACTTCAAATGCACGAGTAAACCACGGAATTTTACTGCTTTGATGTTGTATTCCCAGACCAATGCCAAGGTCTTTAAATGAAGAAATACTTTGGAAATTATAGCGAGTCCAGACATTAAAGCTGTTTTTTGGCGTATTTTGCTTTCTTGCTCCAATCAAAGATTCGTCATTGTCTTTCACAATAACGGCATCAATGTAACTATATGAGGCATTAATTTGCCAATTTGGCATAATATAGCCCGCAATGTCCCATTCAATTCCACGGCTTCTTTCAGCTCCACGAGTAACCAATAAATCTGGATTTGTTGCATCGTTGGCATTCATCAAAATATTTTTCTGATTGATTTCGTAGAAGGCAACATTCAATCTTACTCGATTATTGAACAAATCGGTTTTAATTCCCAACTCTTTTAAATCACTTTTAAGTGGGTCGAATTGGCTACCCGCAGGTAATGAACCCGTTTGTGGCATCAGCGTTACAGTATTAGATTGTGGCTGAAAACCTTCCAGATAAGTACCATAAACATTAATAGATTTATTGACAGAATAAGTCAAACCGACTCTAGGTAACAATACTGTTTTTTCTACCGTCAAAGGATTATTGGCTTTGTAATTGGTAATATCTTTAAACCATTCGTTTCGTAAACTGAAGAGTAAAGTAAATTTATTCCATTGTAATTGTTCTTGAATATAAATGGCATTGGTTGTGGTTAAAGCTGGAGGCAAAGCAGTACGAACGTTCAATGTATAATCTTCAACATTGCGAATGGTATAAGTTGGATTCGCCAAGTCGAAGTGATTTACGTTAGGTTTGGGCAATACTTTTCCACCAACTGTAATCGTCTGGTAATTGGCGGCATTGGCTAACACAAAGGAACTTGCCACAGAACCGTCTTTCAACAAATAACCACGAGCCGCATTTTGTCCGCCACCTTTCAATTTTTGCCAACTATTCAAATCGTAACCAACCAATAATTTATGACTGGCTTTTCCTGTTTTAAAATCAAAATTGAAATAACTATTTAGGTTGTCGATATTCCAATATTGCTGGCGCTGAATGAATTGCATTGCCGCCAAGCTTGTTACAGGCTGATTATTAATATCTACTGCAAAAGCGTTGGTAGTGCGGTGTTCTTGTAAATTTTCTGTCCAAGATTGTTTCATGTAAGAAGTATTGAAACCAATATTTTGGCTAAACTTATGTGCAATATTTCCCATAATAATTACTTCTTTAGATTTGAAAAAATCGTTTGGAGCACCCAAATTCAAGCTTGTTGGCGTACTGTTCAAATCCGTTTTACCAGCAGTTGCGCCAAAAATTGGCTGACCTCTGTCCAGATTTCCCGTCATATTACTAAAAATCAATTCAGCATTAATGGCGGTTTTGTTATTAGGAATATAACTGAATGAAGGAGAAACTAAGACCGACTTATTTCCGACCAAATCTCTGAAAGAACGAGCTTCCTGATAAGCTGCATTGACACGGTATAATAATGTTTTTGTATCATTCAATGGTCCCGTAAAGTCTAACGTTCCTCTGAAAGTACTAAAACTTCCTACACTCATGCTTACTTCTTTTCTATCAATTGACAAAGGTTTTTTGGTAACCAAATTGATGCTTCCACCCGGATCAACCGATGAAAACGTAGCACTGGCTGGCCCTTTAATTACTTCTACCCTTTCAATATTTGTCGTAAGTGGTTGTAAGAAATAATACTGACGAGTACGCATTCCGTTGATAATTTGTCCTTCTTCATTCTGACTAATTCCTCTAATAGAATATTGATTATAATAACTTGAAGGAATGACGCCACTCGCTATTTTTACTGCATCTGCCAAGTAAAAAGCTTGTCGGTCGGCAATGAGTTCTTTGGTAACTGTTGAAATAGATTGTGGAATGTCTTTATTCAAAGCAGATATTCTGGTAGCCGAAAAAGAGTATTCGCTGTTATAATCTTTGGCTACTCTTCCCAATACTTCTACGGTTTGTAATTCTTTGTTTTCTGGATTTAACTCAATTTTCAAAAAAGCACCATTTGCTTTTACTTGATAGCTTTTGTACCCAATCGAAGAAATTTTAAGTGTTCCTTTTCCTACAATTTCAAAATTTCCCTCAGCATCTGTTAAAGTGCCTTTGTTGGTATTTAGTAATTGGATATTTACTCCTTTTATTTTTTCTCCAGTCGTGGCGTCGCTTACTTTTCCTTTAGTGGTTTGAGCTTGTAAATAAATAGAGGTTAATACAGATAAGATGGTAAAAAAGTATTTCATAATATTTTGTGTGTTAGGTTTTATACCGTTTGCAAATACAATTGTTCTAATTCGTTGGCTGAAATATCTTTGGCATTAATCACCGAAACCAAATTGCCTTCTTTCATTATTCCGATGCGATGTGCTACTTCTTTGGCACGGAAAATATCATGCGTTGCCATCAAAATTGCCGTTCCGTTGTTAGAAAGTTCTTTCAAGATTTCTGAGAATTCGTTCGAAGCTTTTGGGTCTAAACCAGAAGTAGGTTCATCCAAGAGCAAAGCTTTAGCATTTTTGGCAATGGCGATTGCAATACCCACTTTTTGGCGCATTCCTTTTGAATATCCTCCTAAATTTTGCTGATGAGCAGTTTCTTGAAGCCCGGCTTTACTCAAAAAAGCACTGAGTTCCTTTTTTGAATAGGAAAAGCCTGCCAACGAACTAAAAAATTCAAGGTTTTCGATGCCTGTTAAGTTTGGATAAAGCATTACCGTTTCAGGTATATACGCTAAATATTGTTTGGTTTCAAGTACATTATCACTTACAGAAATATTATTGATGGAAACTGTTCCTTCACTTGGTTCTATAAAGCCCAAGAACAAATTAATGGTTGTAGTTTTACCCGCTCCGTTTTGTCCTAACAAGGCGAAAATTTCACCTTCATTAATAGTTAAATTCAAACAGTTGAGTGCTATTTGATTATCATATCTTTTTGTTAAATTTTTAGCTGTTAACATGTCTATTGACTTTTTTTATATTTGCAACAATATTGCAAATATAGGACAACCTGTTTTATTTGCAATGTTGTTGCAAATAAAATTTATTAAGATATTCCCAATACTGATTTAATTTTATCCAATATTTCAGTCTTTAAATCAGTTTAAGATTAGAGAGATTTTTAGCTATTCTTAGCTCCGTTTCAAGTATAATTTTAGCTCGTTGTAGGAAATTTGCATTAAGTCTGGACATTTTTAAAATTGTATGCAGATAATAGACTTATATCATTTTAATGTGATTCTTTTTCTATTTCAATTTTTTAATAAAAAGAAACTCACTACTTTTACGATAATTTATAATCAGTCTAAATAAATGACCTTGATTTTACTAATTAGATGCCAAGTAGTCTAAGTCATTTTAATTATCATTAAACAAGTATTTCAAAATATTATCATGAAAAAACTAATCATTGCATTATTTACAGTTGTTTCATTCACAGCGAAATCGCAACAAAATGTACTGTTGGATCAGTCATTTTGGAAAAACCAACCTAGCGTAAGTGCGATTAAGGCTGAAGTAGAGAAAGGTAATAATCCATCGCAACTCAATGCTATGTCTTTTGACCCAGTAGTGATGGCTATTAATGCACAAGCACCTAATGAGTCTATTAAATTTTTATTATCTCAGGCTGGAAATACAACCGATAAATTAACTCACGATGGTCGTACTTACTTACACTGGGCTGCTAGTAAAGGCAATGTGGAAATTATGGAGTTTTTAGTAGCGAAAGGTGCAAAAGCGAATGTAGAAGATAGCCACGGGTTTACGCCCTTAAACTTTGCTGCTACAGGCGGACAAACGAATACTCAAGTGTATGATATTTGCTTACGTAGTGGTGCTAATTTGAAAAAAGACCTTAACCATGATGGAGCCAATGCACTTTTATTGGCTGTGGCAAATGACAAAGACCTTGTATTGACCAATTATTTTGTATCGAAAGGACTTGATTTAAAAAGTACTGATGCCGAAGGAAACAACGCATTTGCTTATGTAGCCAGAAGTGGAAATATTGCTGCATTAAAGACTTTGTTAGAAAAAGGAGTAAGTGCTACTGACCAAGCCTTTGTTTTGGCTGCACAAGGTAGTCGTCGTGGGGCAAATACGATTGAAGTATATCAATTTCTTGAAAGTTTGAAATTAAAACCAACGGCTATCAGCAAAAGTGGAGAAAATGCACTTCATTTTATCGTGCGTAAACCTAAGCAAAATGATATTATCGCTTATTTCTTAGCAAAGGGTGTTGATGTGAACAAAGCTGATAATGATGGAAATACAGTATTGATGAATGCGGCTTCGTCAAGTCGTGATACAAGTGCTTTAGGCTTGTTACTTCCTCATGTAAAAAATATCAATCAAGGTAATTTAAAAGGAGTAACGGCTTTAGCGATGGCTGTTCGTAGTAATTCACCAGAAATTGTACAGTATTTGTTAAACAAAGGAGCTTCGATAAATGTAACGGATAACAATGGCGATAATCTTGCTGCTTATCTTGTTCAGTCGTACAGTAGCGGAGAAGGTCGCCAAGCATTTAATGGTCCAAAACCAGAAGACTTCGATACGAAATTAAAAGTACTTCAAGAAAAAGGTTTTAATGCGAAGACTCCACAAAAAAATGGCAACACATTGTTTCATTTAGCGATTGCTAAAAGTGATTTATCTTTGTTGAAGCGTGTTCAAGCAATGGGGGTTGATGTAAATGCTAAAAATAGCGAAGGACTTACCGCTTTGCACAGAGCTGCGATGATTGCCAAAGATGATGCCATCTTAAAATATCTTTTATCAATTGGTGCTCAGAAAGAATCTGTTACCAATTTCAAAGAAACAGCTTTTGATTTAGCAAGCGAAAACGAAACATTAGCTAAAAGTAAAGTATCTATCAATTTTTTAAAATAAAATTAGTGATTTAATGAATGAGTGAGTTGTGAATTAGTGATTAGTAAATAGTGATTGGTGATTAGTAATTTATTAATTATCAAACAATTACAACAATTCACTAACTCACAACTCACTCATTCACAACTAAATCACTCATTCACACATTCACTCAATAAATTATGCGTAATTTCTGTAAAATTGGCTTTTTTGTTATTCTATTAAGCCTTGTTCAATCTTTTACTTCATCAGCACAAACAGCTACTACCAAGTACAAATGTATGATTCAAATGACTAACTACATGGGTGAAGGGGCATACATCGTTGTATCTGTTGTAGATGCAAAAGGTGCTTATGACAAAACTTTGTATGTATTAGGTGCCGATAAAAAATGGTATAAAAGTTTAAAAGAATGGCATAAAGCATATTCTAAAAAACCAAGTAATATTAGTGCTATCACAGGAGCTTCTGCTGCTGGTGGCGATAGAAGTGTTATCGTTTTCGAAATTGAAAATTCAAAGCTTAATGCAAACTATAAATTGCGTTTTGAAAGTGCGGTAGAAGACAAACCATATTATGTTAAAGACCTTGAAGTTCCGTTAACGACGGAAGGACTTTCTGCTAAAAGCGAAGGTACAGGTTATATCCGCTATGTACGTTTTAGTACTAACTAACACATCATCCATCTATGACTATTTCAATCTGGAGATACAGCCACTTAATACTGGCTGTATCTTCTTTTTTATTCCTTACACTGGCTTCGATAACGGGTGTTATCCTTGCTTTTGAACCAATCGTCAACAACGTAAATGCTTATAAGGTAGATGATTTTAAAAACATTAATCTATCTCAGACACTTCCTAAACTCAGGGAAAAATATCCAGATATTAGTGAATTAAGTGTTAATGCCAATCATTCTGTTTTGATAAAAGCGAGTGATATAGACGGCAAAAATGCTTCTTTTTATGTCAATCCACTTGATGGTAAAGTTTTGGGTGTGCCTTCTCCGAAAAATGAGTTTTTTCAATGGACAACCGATTTACACCGCTCTCTTTTCATCCATGAAACGGGTCGTTTTTTTATTGGTTTAACGGCTTTTTTATTACTCCTGATTACCATTTCTGGAACGATACTTATCATTCAGCGACAAAGAGGCGTGAAACGTTTTTTTACCAAAATCGTCAAAGAGAATTTTGCGCAATATTACCATGTGGTTTTAGGACGTTTGTCATTAATTCCCATCTTCGTGATTGCTCTGACGGGAACGTATCTTTCTTTGGTCAGATTTGAGCTCATCAAAAGCGAAAAAGTATCCTTACAAGTAGATTTTGATGCGATAAAATCTTCGCCAGTACAAAAACCAGAAGACTTTACGATTTTTAAAAACACCAAACTATCAGAAGTAGAAAGCATAGAATTTCCTTTTTCAGAAGATGTAGAGGATTATTATACTTTTAAACTGAAAGATAGAGAACTTGCCGTCAACCAAATTACAGGAGAAATTCTTGCTGAAAAACAATATCCCCAAGCTCAATTATTGACCAATCTGAGTCTCGACCTGCATACTGGTAGAGTTAATTCACTTTGGGCAATTATTTTGGCAATTGCTTCTTGCAATATTCTGTTTTTCATCTATTCTGGCTTTGCGATTACTTTTAAAAGAAGAGCAAAAGGCATCAAAAACAAGTACAGTGCCGAAGAAAGTAAGTTTGTGATTTTGGTGGGTTCTGAAAACGGAAGTACTTTACAGTTTGCTTCGTCGGTTCATGAGCAGTTGATTCAAAACGGAGAAAAATCGTTTTTGGCTGAAATGAATCAATATCAAGTTTATCCAAAAGCTGAATATTTATTGGTGATGACCGCCACTTATGGCTTAGGCGATGCTCCGACCAATGCCCAAAAGTTTGCTTCATTGCTCGCAAAATATTCACAACCGAATCCAATTCGCTTTTCAGTTTTGGGCTTTGGTTCACATGCTTATCCAGATTTTTGTCAGTTTGCTTTTGAAGTAAATCAATTATTGAATCAGCAAAATTGGGCAAAACCTTTGGTGGGCATACATACTGTTGCCGACAAGTCGCCTGACGATTTTGGTTTATGGGCTGAAGCTTGGACACAGCAAACGAATTTGTCAATTTCCTTGAAAATTGAGCGTCCTAAAGTAGAAGAACTGAGTATTTTAAAAGTGCTTCAACATACAAAAGATACTTTTTCGGAAGATACTTTTATGCTTCGCCTCGCTCCACAAGAAAAAGTAAAAGTTACTTCTGGTGATTTATTGGCGATTTATCCAGCCAACGACCACCGAGAAAGATTGTATTCGATTGGATTGATTGACAAAGAAATTCAATTGAGCGTTAAACTTCACGCAAACGGTTTAGGCTCAAATTACTTATACAATTTGAATGCTGAGGAAACGATTTCTGCCAAAATCGTCAGAAATAAAGCTTTTCATTTTCCTAAAAAAGCGAGTTCTGTGATGATGATTTGTAACGGAACAGGTATTGCTCCTTTTCTGGGCATGATTAGTCAAAATAAAAAGCAGATTCCTTCACAGCTTTATTGCGGTTTCAGAGCTAATACTTCTTTAGAAATTTACCAAGCATCGCTCAAAGCATTTCAAGAAAATCAGCAATTACAAGGCTTGAATATCGCTTTATCGAGAGAAGGAACGAAACAATATGTAGGCGATTTAGTAAAACGAGATGCCGAACAATTTGCCGAAGTGTTACAGAACAAAGGCGTAATTATGATTTGTGGCTCGCTAGCCATGCAAAAAGATGTGGTTGAAGTACTGGATAATATTTGCCAAGAAAAAACCGGAAAAAGTGTAAGCTACTTCCAATCGCATGGACAGATTTTGATGGACTGTTATTAATGGTGAATTGTGAATGAGGGATTATCATTAATATTCATGGCATGACTGCTGAGTTATTTTGATTGCCGTTGCCCGTGTCACCACGGGCAACAATGCCCAGATATTGCTAAATTGCGGTTTTCTTCATATTTATACGGAAAATTGCGTAAAAAAGATAGGCAAACCTATCTCCGAGATAGAAAATCCTATCTTTTTCACGCAAAAAACCGCAAAAAATACCCGACAACCTATCATTTAGATAGCTCGTCCTATCAAAATGATAGGCTCTCCCATCTCAGAGATGGATTGATGATTCTTTTAGATAGATTGTACTCTCCTAAATACTCAAGGTATGACTTCCAAGTACTCCTACTTCACATGATACTTTGAAACATCAATATTGGGTGTAGAGAAGATTGTACCGTTGTCTGAAATCAAAATGGCTTGATAGTCTGGATATTTTTTGAGGAGTTTTAAACCTGCTTTTTTGCCCAAAACCATGATAGAAGTGCTAAAACCATTGGCAACTTCGGCACTTGGTCCTAATACGGTTACACTACAAAGCCCTGTGGCTGGGTAGCCCGTTACGGGGTTAATGATATGAGCATATCGCTTGCCATTGAAAACCACAAATTTTTCATAACTGCCAGACGTTACCACCGCACTTTGTACCAATGGAATGATGGCAAAAAGAGTATCTTTTTTCATCGGATTCGTAATGCCGACCGACCACGCATTGCCGTTTGGATTTTTCCCCCAAGTACTCATATCTCCCGAACCATTTACGATACCCGCTTTAATGCCTTTTGCCAACATCATATCTCGGCATCTGTCTGTTGCATAGCCTTCGCCTAATGCTCCAAAGCCAATTTTCATGCCTTTGCGTTTTAAGAAAATGGTAGAATTTTCTTTGTTCAATTCAATGTTTTCGTAACCCACTTTTTCCACCGATTTTTTGATAGCTTCGGGGCTTGGCATCTGTTTCATTGAGCCATCAAATTTCCAGATTCTATCCATTGCCGCAAAACTAATGTCAAAAGCACCGCCTGTTATTTTAGATAAATTGATTGCTCTTTCAGTCAGGGCAAAAACTTCAGCATCTACTCGTACTGGTTTTATGCCTGCATTTCTGTTTACTTCCGATACTTGCGTATCACTTTTCCAGTCGGAAATAAGGTTTTCAATTCTTGTAACTTCTGCAATTACACTATCAATATTATTTTCAGCCGACAAAGCATCATTGGCAACTATGCTAATATCAAAACGGCTTCCCATCAGTTTAACGGCTCTTTTACGAAGTACTTGAGCGGAAGTATTGAAACCAATTATCAGGAGTAAAAGGATAAATATTTTTTTCATTGTAAGGAAACAAGCATTGAGTGATTTTTTCAGAAATAGACAATACACAAGCGTCTTAATCATTTAGAGGGGTTTTAAATTAATAGTCAAATTTACTCATCAATCTTCAATAAAAGTATATATCATCACTTTTTGAAGTATTAGATTCTCTTAAAAGTTAAAAACGCTAATCGTTTTTGCCTATTAAGTATTACAATTCTTGTTGTTTCATTGGTACTTTTGTACAAATTCAAACAACAGACGATACGATGAACACTCAAGATAATATATCCCGTAAAGACTTTCTCAAAAACACTACTCTTGCGATGGCAGGGTTATCTGTTTCAAAAGGATTTTCAACTGAAAATCTTCCTTCAGAAAACATTATTCCTTCAATAAAAGATAAATTAAGCTTTAAAAATGTCCGTTTAGAAACAGGTTTTGACTACGAAGAAGGCGAAGTAATCGCTACAAAAACCGCTTTATTTTTGGTAGAAATTGAAAATGGCAAAATCACGAATATTGCTCCTAATCAACCCAATGCCAAAGCGATTGATGCCAAAGGACATTTGATGCTTCCTTCGTTTAGAGATATGCACATCCATTTAGATAAAACTTTTTATGGAGATAAATGGCAGGCTATTCGCAAAAGAACGAATGGCGTAAAGGGCATGATTGCCTTAGAACAGAAAATCTTGCCAGAGCTTTTAAAAACTTCTACTTACAAAGCCGAAAAGCTTATTGAATTGCTACAATCCAAAGGAACAGGTTTTGCCCGAAGCCATGTAAATATTGAACCTACTTCAAAATTACAATCGCTCAAAAACTTACAAAAAGCACTCGAAAACAAGAAAAATAGCTTTAGTACGGAATTAGTAGCTT
Source organism: Arcicella rosea (assembly GCF_040543805.1). Taxonomy (NCBI): domain Bacteria; kingdom Pseudomonadati; phylum Bacteroidota; class Cytophagia; order Cytophagales; family Flectobacillaceae; genus Arcicella; species Arcicella rosea. Next base: position 137,259 of record NZ_JBEUMS010000013.1, on the reverse strand, counting down.
TTCCACAACACGGTGTATTTTATACAGATTCTGTTCCGTACTTGAAAGATGCGGCACAAATGGACATTGATTTTATTGGTGGCGTTGACCCATTTACGATTGATGGAGCGATCGAAAAGACGATTGATTTTACTGTACAACTTGCTATAGACAACAACAAAGGGATTGATATTCACTTGCATGAATCTGGAGAATCGGGCTTAAAAACGGTGGAATATTTAATCGAAAAAGTCAATGAAAATCCAGTGCTGAAAGGAAAAACCTTTGTAAGTCATTGTTTTGTGTTGGGAAAATTAGAGAAAACCAAACAAGAAGAAATAGCTGAAAAATTGGGTGCATCTCAGATGGGTATTGCTTCGACAATCCCGATTGGTTCGTTAATCATGCCGATTCCTACTTTGTACAAATACAATGTGAAGGTAGTCACAGGAAACGATAGTATCATAGACCATTGGAATACTTACGGTACGGGTAGTGTTTTACAAAAAGCCAATTTGATGGCTCAATTGTATGGCTATAATACTGAATTTTCATTGTCAAGAAGTCTCAAAATTGCCACGGGCGACATCCTTCCTCTTGACGACAAAGGCAATCAACAATGGCCAAAAATTGGCGATAAAGCTAATCTGGCATTTTTAGATGCCAGTTGTTCTGCAGAAGCTGTCGCTAGAGTATCGCCAGTTACTTCGTTGTTGCATGATGGGAAAATTGTATTTTAAAAACAAGAATCATCCCGAATTGTAAAATCCTAAAAAGCTGTCGAAAAACTAATTTCGACAGCTTTTTAGGATTATTAGACAACGAATGAATTAGATTATTCTAATTAGCATCCCACCAAACACGGGCAGAAATCATATCATCACTTCCTTGTTTTGATGCTTCCACGTTGTTGGTTTGTCGTTCTGTTTCAGGATACATAAAACGTAGAGGTCTGTCATTGGGAGAAGCTGCATCCAACGAATTTGGAATGGCAGGAATTCCTAAACGTCTGAAATCGTTCCATGCTTCAATACTGTTTATGCTGTTGATTGCAAGCCATTTTTGTTCAATGATTCTTGAAATAGTTTCATTGAATGCCACATTGGTTTGAGCAATATAAGCGGGCAATTGCGTGGTAGCAACACCCGTATAAACAAATGATTCTGAGATGGCTTGTTCGTACAATGATTTTGCCGATTGGTTTAACCATCCTCGCTGTGCTGCTTCTGCTTGAAGAAATAAACTCTCAAAAGAACTCAACATGACAGAAGCCTGAGTTGCACTTTTGAAAAGACCTGCCGCACGGTTTATATTTTCTTGTGGTCCTTTAAAGGCAGAAGTAACATTTCTATTATATTGGCTTTCAGCATTTGGATTTCCAAACAATACTCCTTTGTACTCACCATTTACTGCTACATACAATTGCGCTATTCTAGGGTCATTGCGTAATTGATATTGTTGAAGAGCAAAGCTTGTCGGTCTAATATCGGTGTAATTGGCAGTAGTAACACCTTGCACGTTGCGATAATAATTTTCCCAGAAAGGATTCATTTTTCCAGCAGTTAATAAATAGCCCGGCTGAATGGTTGCGGATTCTCCAACACCTAAAAAGCCACTTCCTTCTTGCACAATTTTTTGCATTTCAGCAGTGATGTATGCCGCATTGTTCGCTTCACTTTGACGCAATAATGCCCGTAATTTAACTGTGTTGGCAAATTTCAACCATAATACTTTATTCCCTTTGAAAAGTATATCGTCAGCATTAGGCTGGCTACCAGCAGTGGCAGACTTTATATCAGTCATTCCTTCTGAAATTAAAGCAATAGACTTTTCATATACACTTTTCCCTGTTTCGTATTTTGGCGTTGGGAATTTAGTGCCTTGAAGTCCTTCGTCGAACGGAATGTTATTATAAAAATCGACTAATCTTAAGAAATGCCATGCCTGCATAATTTTTGCAATACCCGCATAAAATGATGCTTGTTCAGTTGTTGCTTGTTCTCTGATAAGCTGATAATAAAGGATATTCGTGTAGGCATTTTCCCAAACAGGAATACCATCTCTTTGGTGACGAATAGCTGGCCCATTATAATTTTTCATATCAGGAAAAAGGTTCACACCTTCGCTACTTGTTCCCCAATAACCACCCCAAAAAGCACCAATTTGGTTTATTTGAATAGTTTCCTGATTCACTGAACTGACCAAAGCAGCAGGTAATTTGGCACTCAAGCTTAAGTTTTCCGAAACAGGCGAGTTTGGATTATCATTTACATCCAAGAAATCACTGCATCCAGAGAGTGATACGGAGATAAACAGTAAAAATAATTTAAGTATATTTTTCATTTTCTTTTTAATTAGAATCCAATATTAAATGTGAAGCCATACGTTCTGTAAGGAGGTACTTGTCTGAAACTGATATAACCATCCGTCGTATTGTACAAGTATTCTGGATCACCATAATTATTATCTTTGTGTCTGATAATGAATAAGTTATTCGCTACAAAACCAATGGTTGCTTCCTTGAAAAAACGTCTATTTCCTAATACTTTAGATGGAATAGAGTAGCTAATATTCAACTCTCTAAGTTTGAAATAATCTGATTTAGCAGCCGTATTACTTTGAACTTCTCCTTGCTTTGTCCAATATGCTTTATCTCCTTTTGAATATACACTTGTATTTTCAGTATAAGTACCATCTGCATTTTGAATAACCGAGTTAGGATAAATAAATGGTTTTCTATCAAATTCTGCTGTTCTTGGATCTGTACCGGCGGTGTACATACGTGGTACAATTTCAGAATACAACCAACCTCCCATTCTCCAGTCGAATTGAGCATTCAAGGTAAAGTTTTTGAATTTAAGCATTGAATTGATACCCATTTGGTAAGGTGGTACCATTGTGCCAAGATGTACTGGGTCTGATGCAATCAAAGGTTCTCCAGTTGACGCATTGATTACTACACGTCCTTGTGGGTCACGCTGATAATCACTTACTTGAAGACTTGGATACGCTTGTCCGATGTTGGCATAAGATTGACGGAAGATATTAAACGAAGTAAGTCCTTCATATAATTCTTTTACCTGATTATTGATATGTGCAAAAGTGAATCCAGTATTCCAACGTAAATTTTTAGTACGGATAATATCTCCGCTTATCGTTAATTCAACGATGTCATTCGTCAAACGTCCAGCATTCACGAGCGCACTGCTATAGCCTGTAGCCCTAGAAGTGGTAGCATTAAAGATTTGTCCTCTTGAATCAGAATGAATATAACTTCCTTCAACATTAAGACGATTATTGAAAAATGCTAACTGAGCACCCACTTCTATAGATTTTACAAATTCTGGTTGAATGTTTGGATTCGGATAACGTGAACTAGGCGTGAAACCTACAAGGTTTCCAAAAGGGAATCCATTGATTTGACTATAAGCATTGTTAAGCGAATAAGGGTCTAAAGTAACGTTTCCTGTTCGGTTATACGAAGCAAAGAATTTCCCATAGCTTAAAGTATTTTGTTCTTTCAATGCAGCAATTGCATCAGTGAAGACAAACGAAGTACTTACCCCCGGATAGAAATAAGATCTGTTTTCTTTACTTAACACAGAAACCCATTCGTTTCTACCAGTAAGCGTAAGAAACAAGTAATTTTTATAGCCAGTTGTTAATTCTCCATAAGCAGCCATCGAACGATATTGCGTAATCCCAACGCTACCAGTAAGCTCGCCAATACGGCTTCCGGGATTGAACAAATCTGGTAAAGTTAAATTACTTGAGCCAACAGAAGTACTTTTTGTTTCATCTGCTCTTAGATTTTGCCCAACAATCATTCTTGTAGAAAAATCACCGATTTCTTTTTGAAAAGAAAGGATTAAATCATTATTAACACGACTGAAATTTTCGTTTCCATCTGTCACCGAACCATTCACATTTCTTCTACCCGATGCTTCAAATTTTGCTACAGTACTTCTTGTTTCTGCTGTACGAGTATATAAACCAACTCTTTCAATAATAGATAGCCAAGGCATGATTGGGTATTCAAACTCCAATTTCCCATTAAACGTCTTTTGTTTTACACTATTACGATAAGCATCTATTTGATGATAAGGATTTTTTTGAAGGTCGGTAAAGAAGTAAAGCGGATTTGCCATACTGTTTGCTTCTTGCCAATTTACCAAACTCTTATAATCAATATTGGCAGGTAATTGATAAGCCGTAATCCAAGGACCATCAGGAGTAGTTTCACTTGAAAAATCTGAATAACTGACATTATAAGATGTTTTTAGTTTTCCAAAACTACGTGTTCCGTTGAATCTACCATTGGTTCTTCGGCTTACATCTTCTGGAATAATCCCTTTAATATCAACATTTTGTAAAGAGAAGAAATAAGTAGATTTATCGTCGCCACCAGAGAATGAAACGTCATTTTGCATATTTACGCCTGTCTGAAATAAATCAAGTCTGTTATCTCTTGAAGGAGCGCCATAAGTAATCTGTGGAATTGTTCCGTCGGGAAGTGCTGTTCCAATCGGCTTTAAAGTACCGTCAAAACTTGGACCCCAAGATTCATATTGTGTCGGACTATAAACGCCATTAACGCCTTGCCCAAATTTAGTTTGTGCTGGAGGCAGCATGAATACTTGTGAGAACGTAGTTGTATGACCAAAAGTAACACGACCTTTTTCTTTAGAACCTGTTTTGGTAGTAATCATGATTGCACCATTTACACCTTCAGAACCATACAAAGCCGCTGCATTTGCACCTTTCAAGATTGTGATACTCTCAACATCGTTTGGATTTAATCTCCCAATTTCAGGTACAGGCACACCATCAACTACATAAATTGGAGCGTTTTTACTTCGGTTTAGCGAACGGCTTCCACGCATTACAATTTGTAGTTGAGGATCTACTTTACTATCGTACATGTTTATACGTAGCCCTGCTACTTTACTGTTTAGACCACTCAAAGGATTAACCGTTTTCCCTTGATTTAGGTACTCATTACTGACTACTTGCGCACCCCCACCAAATTCTCTGGATGCACGCTTTATTCCTAAAGCTCCTGTTACAACAACTTCTTCGAGTTGATTGACTTCACTAAGTAATTGAATCGTCAGTTTTTGAGTAAAATGTTTACTTTCAACCTGTATTTCTTTCTTTTGATACCCAACATACGAAACAATTAGCGTTTCTCCTACTTTAGCATCAAGCTTAAAGCTACCATCTTTATGAGAGCTTACTCCCCTATCTTTTCCTTTGATTTTAACGTTCGCACCTGCAAGTGCTTCTCCTGTTTCTGCTATTACAATGTTCCCCTTTAGTATTCTATCTTGTGCAAGTGTAGATTGAATTGATAAGAGTAACAGTAACAAGCTAAATAAATATACTTGTACTTTCATAATGTATGAGTTTTGTATGTGATTGGCAACTTAAACTTATTTGGACTAAGTTTAAATAGTGAGGCAAAGGTAGTATTGGAATTTTTAAAATACCAAGGGTTTTTTAAGAAAATTTAACATCATTTTTTTGACACATCATTGTACTTTAGTAAATTTTTATCAAAAAAATACAGCTAATTTTCTCGCTTTAGCATTGCATATAAAACCGTAGGAGAATCTTATTTTGAGAAAATTTTCTTTATGATAAATAAGTGTTTTATGGCATTCATGAAAAAAGAAAAAAGGGTCAAAATTGCCTTTAAAAGCACTTCTGACCCTTTTTTAACTTTTAAAAATTACTCTAAATCTCCATTTCTAGCAAAGCATAACTTAAAGCTTTTCCATGCGTATCCATTGCCAACGAGGTCGTGACCCCACTCATTAAAGCTCCGTAACAAACAAATAGCAAAGAGGAAACATTGGGCATTTCATAACGAATGATTTCGCCAACAACAATTTCCTGTAAATGACTCTTTACCTTTTCAACAGTTACTTCTTGGCATAACTTTTCGAAGTCTTTTTCATCAAAAGGAATCAGCGATAAAGTAGAGATATTGCCTTTATCTCCTGCTCGACTGTGGGCTATTTCATATAATTTCATGCTTCAAAAATGCTTGTTTGTGGTAAAATATCTTCTCGATTAATTAAAACAGAAATAATCCCTATTACTTCATTCACATACTTTCGCACGCCACCACCACCTGCTGGTCCATTGGTATAAAGTGCTTCTACTTCTTCTCCAATTAAAGTGGCTTCATCAATTGTTTTTGCCTTTCCTGCCACTCTCAAACGAATTTCAGGCATTGTGTTGGGAATTGAAATAGTATCAATACTTTGACGATGCACAGAATTTAAGCCTATATAATCTACTCTGAAATCATCAAATTGATTTTTCAAGCGTTTTTCAAGGGTGTTACCAGCCAATTCTGCTCTTTCAAAAGCACTTGACCCAGCATAAGAAATTTCTCCTTCGCCTAAGAAAAATGCTTTATATCCGACACTTACTTTATACGTATTTGGTCTTTGTTTCCCAGTTCCACCACTTACTTTCACTTGATTTTCAGCAATTTCTTGCAATTTCACCGTCGTAAAATCTGCAATGACATCGGGGGTAAAATATTCAAAAGGATTGATTACTTCATACAATAATTGCTCTTTGGCTGTTTGTAAATTTACCACTCCTCCTGTGCCTTCAACTTTACTAATAATGGCTGAACCATCTTGAAAAACATCCACAAAAGGATGACCAAGAATGTCCATATTTTCAACGGGTTTTTTAATCGGGTCGGCAAAATATCCGCCAGTAATATGTCCTGCGCATTCCATTAAATGTCCAATTACTGTTCCTTTTCCCATCAAATCATAATTATCTGTTGCCCAATTAAATTCATGAATCATCGGTGCTAGAAACAAAGAAGGATCGGCGACTCTGCCTGTAATGATAATATTGGCTTCGTTTTTCAAAGCTTCTAAAATTCCTTCTATACCCAAATAAGCATTGGCAGAAATCAATTCGCCCGAAGTAGTCAAAGGTTCATTCGTTTCTATCGCTAAGGCATTTTTATCTATTTTATCAAAAACATCATCGCCACTTACTGCAAATACTTTTACTTTTAAACCTAATTGCTGAGCGATTTCACTTACTTTTTTGGCGGCTTCTACAGGATTGGCGGCACCCATATTTGTAATCAAACAAATCTTGTTTTTTACTAAAATAGGTAAAAGTGATGTGATTCTACGTTCCAAAAGTGGGTCGTAACCTTTGCTTGGGTCTTGTAATTTACGTTTTTGGGCTAAAGCAATCGTTCTTTCTGCCAAGCATTCAAGTACCAAATAATCTAAATTTCCTTTTTCAGCAAGTACAATGGCAGGTTCAATTCTATCGCCCGCAAAGCCCGCACCACAACCAATTCTAATTTTTTGTTTCATCATTAAATATGGATTGAACCCGTTAAAAGTGCCACAATCGTCATTACAAGCGTCGTTCCGAAAGCCCATTTGAAAGTAAATCGCTGATGTTCGCCTAAATCAACTTCGGCTAAACCTACCAACAAAAAAGTTGAAGCCGTCAGCGGACTTATCGGAAAACCAACCGTCATTTGTCCAAGTAAAGCGGCTCTTCCTATTTCAAGTGAATCAATGCCAAACTGGTTTGCTGTTTGACTTAAAATTGGCACAACACCAAAATAATAGGCATCTGGTGTAAAAAGGATACTGGCTGGTAAGCTGGTTAAAGCGGTTAAAGTTGGCAATAAATTGGCATGTTGTTCAGGAATTAAACTGACCAAACTATTCGCCATCGCATCAATCATTTTTGAACCCGTCAAAATACCAGAAAAAATCCCTGCGGCAAAAATCATACTTGATACCAAGAAAATGTTTGTGCCATGTCCTTTCAATACTTTTTGTTGGTCGGCAATTTTGGGATAATTAATTAGCAGCGCAATCATACTTGCTGTAACAAACAATGCCGAAGCTGGAACCCAACCTTTGATAAGAATCGTAATTAACGAAACCGTTAATATCGCATTGAATATCAGTAATTTTGGTCTTCTTAAATGGCGTTGACTTTCGCTAAGTTCATCTTGATGATTGTATTCAAAATCAATAATTCCAAGTCGATTTCGTTCTTTTTTTCCGAAGTGATAAGCCACAAAAAGTACCCATAAAATCCCACCAATAATCGCAGGAATATTTGGATTGAAAATATGGACAGCATCGCTTTTAAGCGTAGAAATAGCTCTTGCAGAAGTACCCGACCAAGGTACTAAATGCAAAGGGCCAACGCTCAAAGCGACAATCGTTGTAAGTATTAAACGATTGATTTTTAGTTGTTTATAAATGGGTAAAAATGCCGAAAGTACAATCATAAAAGTGGCAGTTCCATCACCATCTAAATGTACAATCATCGTTAAAATAGCCGTTCCGACAATTACTTTTAGCGGGTCGCCTTTTACTGATTTGATGATAAAAGCAATCACGGGGTCAAATAAACCTGTGTCCAGCATCGTGGCAAAATACAGCACGGCAAACATCAATAAAATACCTGTGGGCGCTACTTGTTTGATACCATCCAAGCCAAATTTCCCTAATTCAGCAGGATTAAAACCTGCTATAAGCCCAAATATAATTGGCGTTAAAACCAAAGCTGTCATTACCGACATGCGTTTGGTCATGATTAAAACAAGAAAAACCGCAATCGTTGAAAATCCTAAAAGTGCGAGTATCATAAAAATGCTGGGTTAGTCAAATTTCAAATAATCATTAAAAAATGGCAGTAAATCATTTAACACACGCCCGTCGGTTGACCAAATTTTATTGCCGTGGTCGCCAATGTACTCTTCTGCAAAATGATTAATGCCTAAATTTTCTAATCGCTGACTCAACATTCCTATTTGAATTGGAAAACGTTGGGAATCATTTCGTCCCCAATCCAATTTTATCGCCGTCATTTTTCTAAGATTATCCGCATATTTATCCACCATATACACAGGCATATTGGCTTCCCATTTTTCTAAAACAGCTTGATTAATAATCATTTTATCGCCATCGTAACTAAATGGGAAATCACAATAAAATGGCGGATTATTTGGGTTGGGTGACCATGCTCTGGCTACTGCCACCAATACTTTTGGATAATACGTTTTCTTTAATTCTTCCTGCGTTTTAATTTTTTGAACTTCCTTGAAAGAAGTACTATTTGCGCCAAATTCTTTGACCATTGCCAACAAGCCCGGACTCATGGCATAAATGCTACTAAATACTTCTGGATGAAGCATTCCTATTTTAAAAGCACCATAACCGCCCATCGAATGCCCAGCAATTCCTCTATTTTCACGATTGGCTAAAGTCCTGAAATTTTTATCCATAAAGCCAACTAATTCCTTTGCCATGAACTCGTCCCAATTGCCCGTTAGCGAAGAATTACTATAAAAACTGCCTTCGTAAAGTGTATAATTATCAACTTGGACTAGAATAAACGGGCGAATTTTATGCTTACGAATGCCTTCGTCCAAAATGTTTTTCATATTGGCGTAAATGCTATCTTTTCCCATAAAGCCATGCAAATAGTAAATGACAGGGAAACGTTCCTTCGTATTTTCATAATTTGGAGGAAGATAAACCGAAATCTTGCGATTGGGATTTTCGCCACCTACATTTTGCAAAGCCTTCGATTCAATAATATGACTAACTATTTTTCCTACACTGTTTTGCGCATTTGAAAAATGGCATAAAAGAAGAATGACAATTAAAGTAATGAGTTTTTTCATCTATTCATAGTTTGGATAATACGCTGAATACTTCTGTAACAATATTTGTATTGTACAAATAATTCTCACAAAAATGAAACAAAGCAATCGAAAATAAAAGAAAGTATTTGAAAATATTTGAAGCTGTTGATGAAGGGCAACGCTCATAAATCTTTCTAATCAATTAAATTGTTTCATTCTTTAAATCATAAAAATCAAATTTTGAAAACGCTAGAGTGAAATAGAATTTTTCGGGTTTTGTGTGATATAATCTCCATAGCTTAGCGTTCAACCGACCTTTTTTTGAAAAAAAACATTAATTTGATAAGTAGAAGTAATCATTCTGCCTTTTCCACCTTAAAAATGAAGATAGATTTTATATAAATTTGTCAAACAACGATAACCACAATACAAAAAATGTTAATGCAAAGCGAGGATATAAATTTATGGGAGGCTTTTCTGTCTGGCGAGCGAGAAGCTTTCGAAAGCATTTATACTCGGCATTACAAATCGCTGTACGAGTACGGCATGCGAAAATTACAAAATGAGGAACTCGTTCGTGATTACGTCCATGATTTATTTGTAAAGCTTTGGATGAATCGTAAAACTACGGGCTCAACTGATAATATTCGCTATTACTTACTGGCTTCTTTTCGAAATTTTATCATCAATCAATCTACCAAAAAAAGTAATCTTAATTATGTTGATATGGAAGAAGCGGAAGTCTTTCAAATCAATTTTAATGCTGAAGCTGAGTCGGCGAGGTTAGACCAAGTTGACGAACAAGCTCAAAAAGTATTGCAAGCCCTGAATCAATTGAGTCCACGCCAAAAGGAAGTATTGTATCTGCGTTATTTCGAAGAATTAGAGTTTAAAGAAATAGCGGATATGATGGATATTTCTGTAAAAGGTGTTTATAAGCTCAATAGCAGAGCTTTGGAAACACTTCGTGGTATTTTAGATATGCCAAACTCAAGTATTATTAGCCTTATACTACTTCTTCGCTTCAAAGGAATTTTATAATTTCAGAAAGAAGTAAAACCCAAACCTTTCTTAATTATAAAGCATTTGTTAGCTATTTACGGCTTTAGCAATATGCTTTTATGCCTTATCCTTATTTTTTCTATTACTACCTTAATCTTATTTTCTTTTTTATAAATAGGCACAAAAACCTGTATTTCAACACTTTACATTCTTTGTAAAATATATTTTAAATAAATATTAAAAAAAAGTAAAAAAAGTTGGCTTCTGTGGGGTAATCCCAAAAATTATTCGGTTTGTATAAATAGAAGCCAAATTAATTGTGGCAATTGATGGAAAAGTACAATACATATTCGACTGAAGACTTTTTAAACGATAAAGATTTTATTCGTTGGATTAAAGAAGGAAATACAGAAGAGCGGAAGCGCTGGGAGGATTGGCAACAAAGTACTCCTGAAAATTTGGCTGCTTATCAGCAAGCAAGCCTTGTTTTAAGAATGGTTATGTCTGCCGAACGCATTGAGCCTTCAGCAATTTTTGGAGATAATCTTTTAAAAGACATCCAGTCGAGTATCGTTCAACAAGAGAAAAAACAGCGAGTGGTTCTTTGGCTACGCATTACTTCTGTTGCGGCGGCGGCAATACTTGCTGTAGCTGTAGGGATTAATTGGTATGCACAATCAATGATAACGATAAGTACCGACTATGCTCAACAAAAGACCATTACGTTACCAGATGAAAGTATTGTAAAGCTGAATGCAAATTCATCAATTAGTTATCATAGAGCTTGGTCATGGCAAAGTAAAAGGGAAGTTTGGGTAAGTGGAGAAGCATTTTTGAAAGTAACACATTTGAATACGAACCCTATAAAAATTAAACCTCAGGAGCAATTTAGTGTACATGCTTCCTCAGTGTTGATTAATGTATTGGGAACAGAATTTAACGTCAAGGAACGTCGCAAACAGGTACAAGTAGCATTGCTGAAAGGGAAGATTAGCGTACAAATTGAAAATCAACCTTATGCTATTATTATGAAACCGGGCGAGATTGTACGTTACAATGGAATTTTGCAAAAACAAACTCAACAACAGGTCATGAGTGTCCCTCAGGCTTGGTTGGAAGGAAATATGATTGTTAATGGACTCACCGCAAGGCAAATCATTGACAACTTTGAAGATACCTATGGGTACAAAGTCATTCTAGAGGACTCAACCCTAGCGTCTAAGCAAATTGATGGAACTATAGCCTTCAATAGCGAAGAGACTATTCTTTACACTCTATCCAACATCTTAAACGTAAATATCTATAAAGAAGGAAGAATTATTTATTTAAGATCCCGGTAAACCAACATGAAACATACGATTTCCCGATTATTCGGTACCTGCCTGCTGCTGGTACTCCTGAACTGTATTGCTTTGGGTCAGCAGAAAACGATTCCTCTTAAAGAGGCAATCTCACTCATAGAAAAGAAATTCAAAACGAAATTTGCTTATGAGCATAATTTACTTAGCGGAAAATATACAAAAGCATCAGCCCTCAATAATAATTCTGTAGAGGAAATTCTGAAGGATGTATTATACCCTAATAATCTATTGTTTTTGTACGTAAGTGGCAATTCGTACAGTATTGTGGCTCGTGATGCTCGATTTTTTCAAACGCCCGAAACACCACAACCACTAAGAGTTGAAACTGCTACCAGTACTTTGCTAAACGATGATGATCTTATCGTAAGAGGAGTAATTAGCAATACTGATGGCAATGCTTTGCCTTGGTCAAATGTTTGGGTAAAAGGTACACGCAAAGGAACAACAGCCAACGAACGTGGAGAATACAATTTATCAGGCATGAAAGCTGGCGATAGATTACTGGTAACTTATGTCGGTTACAAAGATCGTGAAGTCATCCTCAGCGCAATAGGTACTGTAAATATTGTACTTGAAGCAGATGCAGGAACGATGATTAATGAAGTTTCCGTCGTAAGTACAGGTTATCAAGCTTTACCAAAAGAAAGAGCCACTGGTGCTTTTGGTAGTATTAATGCCAAAGAATTGGAGAAAATCCCTGTTCCAAATGTTATTCAGCGACTAGAAGGACAAGTACCCGGACTTGATGTGCAACTAACATCTGATAATGCCTTTACTTACAATAATACTCGTTTCGCTATCAACAGTGGCACCCGTACTATTGGAGCGTCCGATTATAACTTGGTTATCAGAGGAGTAAGCACTAATTCAGGCGAAAAAATGCCTTTAATTGTAGTAGATGGAGCGATTACAGATTTGGATTTAAAAACCTTTAATCCAAGAGACATCGAAAATATTACGATTCTTAAAGATGCTGCTGCCGCTTCTATTTGGGGTTCAAGAGCTGCTAATGGAGTAATTGTAGTAACAACCAAGAAAGGGTCACTTAACCAAGCACCACGCTTAAGTTTTTCAACGGATTTTATGACTACGACGAGTCCACGATTAAATTACCTTCGTCTGATGTCAACCGATCAAACGATTGAATATGAACAAGAAATGGTGAATAAAGGACTCATCATCAATCCTTTAACTACAACATTTTTCCCGCAGGCAGTTAGTCGGGCAACAGATTTAACGCTACAATTCAATGCAGGAAGAATCTCGCAAGCAGATTATAACACAGCGTTGAATGATTTACGTGCTAGAGGAAGTAGTTTAGACCAAATTGCTCAATACATCATCAAACCAGCTACAAATCAGCAATATAATTTATCGTTAGCAGGCGGAAGTAATGCAGCAAGTTATTACTACGGACTATCGTATAGTCGTGAACAAACATCTACAAAAGGGAATGAAGGAAAACGCTTAACCTTGACCTTGAACAATACTTTTAAAGTATTCAACAAGGTTACTATTGCAACAAACTTAAAAGCTTCTCTTTTTAATTATAGACAAGGGGCTATCGGCTTAAACACATTGCTGAACCCAAGTGCTAATACTTTTATGCCTTACGACCAATTTGTAGATGCTAATGGCAACAGAGTATCATATTCTCGTACTTATTATAGCACTTATTTGAGTGGACTTGAAGCCAAAGGATATTTGCCGTGGCGATACAATCATCTTGATGAACAAGATATGTATGACAACACAGCATTCGATAATAATTACTTAGCCACTGTTAATGTAAATGTTCCGTTACTAAAGGGTTTATCTGCCATTGGTTTCTTTAGTACTGAACGTGCATTTTCGCAAAGCCGACTATTTAATGCTGTTGAGACTTATTTCACTCGTGACTTGATTAATAATTCCACTACGGCAAATTCAGCTGGTCAATTGGTTTCGGCTATTCCAAAAGGAGGAGTACTACAGCAAGCAAACACACAAATCAATAATTACAGTTTGCGTGGACAGCTCGCTTATAACGAAAGTTTCGGAACGGCACATCAAGTAAATGTGATTGCTGGGGCTGAAATACGCCAAACATCAGCAAGTCAGGGTTCTGCAACAATGTATGGCTACAATATGCAAACGGGTATTTCGCAAAGTGTAAATTATGCAAGTACTTATACGACAGCTGTTGGAGGGATTTCTTCAATTAGCGGAGCGCCAAATCAACAAGATAAAACTCGTCGATATTTATCGTACTACGCTAATGGTTCTTATACATTCAACAATAAATATGTACTTTCTGGAAGTGCAAGATATGATGATTATAACAACTTTGGTTTAGATCGCTCATTTCGTGCCACACCGTTATGGTCAACAGGTTTGAAGTGGAATATGGATCAAGAAGATTTTATGAAAGGTATATCTTGGGTGAATTCATTAGGACTACGAGCAACTTATGGCGTGAACGGAAACATTGCTACAGACATGTATCCTTTTACAAGTATTTATCTGGCGGGTTCTGATTTTATCACGACTAATCCTTATGGTGATATTTTAAACCCAGCCAACCCTACACTTCGTTGGGAAAACACTTATGTATTCAATCTTGGTCTTGATTTTGGTTTGTTTAACAGACGTTTGAATGGGAATTTAGATTTCTATAACAAAGAAGGAAGAGACATTATTTATGAGTTCCCAATCAACCCAACTTATGGCACTAACACTTTAAAAAGAAACTCTACTTCACTTTCTGGAAAAGGAATTGATTTTGGTTTGAGATGCGAAATCATCCAACATAAAGATTGGGGATTACAAGCCGGTATCACCTTTTCATACAATACCAATCTTGTTACGGATACTCGTTTTGTGCCTAATTCGGCTTTGTTATCGAACCCGATTACACAAACTTGGCTAAAAGGTTATACCACAGATAAAGTGATGGTATATCGTTTTGCAGGATTAGACGCCAATGGTATGACTCAAATCTATAATGAAAAAGGCGAAAAAGTAGCAGCAAATCAGTCGATTACTTCCATTGATGCACTAAAACATGTAGGACGTTTAACCGCACCATTTTTTGGTGGACTTAACCTTACACTTCGTTACAAAGCATTCTCACTTTATACTTTGATGACTTATAGTTTTGGAAATGTTTTTATGAAACCTACTGTCAACAATTACCCAGGTACAGGACGTAACGCAGGTTTGAAATATGATTTAAGTGCAGATGTTGCCAAACGTTGGAGAAAAGCTGGCGATGAACTCACCACCAATGTTCCCGGCATGGCAGGAATTTATTCATCATTGAGTCTTTTCCGTTATCAATTTTCAGATATCAATGTATTACCGGGCGATTATATCCGTCTTCGTGAAGTAGCCTTAACATATAAAGTTCCACAAATGTTACTTGATAAAGTGGGCGTTAAAAATGCTTCTTTGGGTGTGACGAGCCGTAACCTTGGTTTGATTTGGACAAAAAATAAAGAAGGTTTCGATCCATCGTTTGCTAATTCACTGACAAGTACAACCTTGGGATTACCACCTTCTCCGTCTTATACATTTTCACTTAATGTAAACTTCTAATGAAAAAAGTTGTGAAAAAGATAGCCATACTCTTTTGCCTTGTAAACCTAGGAATGTTTACAAGTAGCTGTGAAAAATTTGTGGAATACCAAACACAAGGAAGTTTGGTACCCAAAGATGTCGCCAACTATCGTTATTTATTGAATAATACCAGTGCTTATGAAACAGGTATTATTTTGGGTGACCTTGCCAGTGACGACATCGCCTTGGAAGATGCTAGTCAACAAACATCGTTGAACTTTGCTTCTTATTCGTACTATAAAAATACCTATACTTGGCAGGATGATATTTTCCCACTCAATACGAGTTATGAAAATGATACAGATTGGAATTTGATGTACGCTCGTATTTTTAGAACCAACACCATCATCGGTGAATTACCAAGCAGTACAGGAACGACGTCTGAAAAAGCGAAACTAAGAGCTGAAGCATTGGTTCATAGAGCAGATGCTTACCTGACGCTGATTAATCAGTACGCCAAACCATACAGTGCTACTTCGGCTACTGATTTAGGAGTACCTTTGTTGCTTACTCAAACAGTTTCGCAACAATTAGATAGAGCCAACGTAGAAACTGTTTATCAGCAAATTATCAGTGATTTAAAACAGGCCACACCCAATTTGCCTTTAACGCAACTGTATAATACTTTGCCATCGAAACCTTCGGCTTATGGTTTATTGTCACGTACTTATTTGTACATGAACAATTATGCTTTGGCAGAAGCTTATGCTGATAGCGCTTTAGCGTTGCGGTTTACTCTGAATAATTTAGCGAGCATGACCGACGTAACGAAACATCCAAAGCGCATCAGTGACCCTGAGATTTTACTATCGAAAATTGTTACTTATGGAACAAGTGCTTATTCTCCAACGGCGATGCGTATGAGTTCTGATTTGGTTGCTTTGTTTGATGCCAATGACCAACGATACAATTTCTTTACTGTACCAGCTTCAAGAATTTCTTCTACTTATACCGGACGTTACTTTTATCGTGAATTAGCCCTTGGCGAAAACCGAAATATTGGTCCATCTGTTCCTGAAATGATGCTTATCAAAGCTGAATGTCAGGCAAGAACTGGACAAACAGCCCAAGCGATGAACTTAGTAAATACTTTGCGTAAAAACAGAGTTTTAGCTACGGCTTTTGTTCCACAAGAAGCATCATCCGCCAATGATGCGCTTGTAAAAGTAATCAATGAACGTCGCCGTGAATTCTGTTTCCGTATGCTTCGTTGGTGGGATATGCGCCGTTTGAAAAATGATCCATTATTTCAAAAAACGATTACTCGTACATTTAATGGCGTTACTTACACGCTTGCTCCCGACAGTAAACGTTATGTATTGCCTATTGCACAGTATTTAATCAAATTGAATCCAGAGATTATTCCTAACCCTTAAATGATTGCTCCGTCTGGATGTTGATAAAACAACATCCAGACTTTAAAAATATGCTACGTAAAATTATTGGCTTATTGGCTATAACAGCTTTAAGCCCACTTTATGCCCAAACTATTCCAGCAAGAGTAGATACGCTCATTGCTGCAATCAACACTAAAAATGTACCACGTTTATTACAATTGTTAGATGATAGTTGTACAATTGCAAATTTACCCAAAGGACAAAATGCTTTGATTATTCCGGCAATCTTACAAAAATACATTCCGATTGAAAGCTACCAAATTGTTAATCAGCAAGTAACGGGCAATCTGACAAAAGTGCAATTGAAAGTAAAGTATCAAGACCAAAAAGAAGGGCATCCATATTTTGTGTTTGGCTCGAATAAAGTAAAAGAATTAGGTATTATCAAACCTATTGTTCGTCAAGAACCAGCTTTGCCAACTTTAACAGGCATTTTTCCGAAAAAGCTAAGTTTGCCTTTTAATATGAAAAGTGGACTCATTTATATTGAAGCTACTTTGAACGGACAAAAAGGGTATTTTATGCTCGATAGTGGTTGTCCTGTTATTTTACTTAATCGGAAATATGCTACTAAAACAGAAGGAAATACTTTTGAATCATTTTCGGGGCTGAATGGAGCGATGAAAGATGTTCGATTGTCGGAAGTAACAAAGCTACAAATTGGTTCGATTGAAATTAACAGTACTAAGCTTGTTTCAAGCCCGATGCAAGATTTGGAATTCCCTTTCTTGGGTTTAATTGGCTATGATTTACTGAAGGAATACGTCGTAACTTTTGATTATCCCAATCGTTTATTGACTTTAGAAAAAAACCCGAATTTATCAAAACCATTATTAAGTATTCCATTTAAACAGGAACGCCACATCCCAATTATCACGTTGATTATTCAACAGAAAACATATCAATTGGGTATTGATTGCGGTGCTAATGCCAATGTAATGTATCAACCCTATGCTTCGGAAATAAGTACCTTGCTGACCGATGTAATGAAAGAATCGGTCAATGGTGCAGAAGGAAATACTCAAGAAAGCATAACAGGCTATCTGCCTGAAGCACAGATAAATACTTTACCTTTTAAAGATATGTTTACGGCTTTAACAGAGAATAAAATCAGGATGGATGCGAGTCATCAATTACCGATACAAGGTTTATTAGGAACACCCTTTCTACAACTTTATAAAACAGTCATCAACTTTCCAGCAAAAACTATCGCTTTTTATCACAATTAAAATACTTTATTCAATCCATGAAAAAGTTAATCTGCGGCTTAATGTTGCTTTTCTCTCAAGTACTTTTAGCTCAACAACCTCAATCAAGAGTCATTTTTGAACCTGTCCGTGCTCAACCAGGGCAAGATTTATCCATTACTTATAATCCATCTGGTTCGCCACTTGCTGGCAAAAAAGACATAAAAGGAATTGTGTACACCTATGAAAATTTTGTATGGCATGCCAACGATTTATCGCTCAAAGAAGAGAATAATAGTTGGAAAGCTAACATTAAATTGGCGAAAGACTGTGGACTGGTTGCGGTAAAATACACAAGTGGCGATTTGGTGGATAATAATGATGACCAAACATTTGCGCAAATGTTAATTGATGAATCAGGTAAATTTGCCGTAGGTGCTTATGCTGGTTGGGGACTTTTAAGAGCGCCTAATTACGGTTATAGCGTACAACAATACTTGAGAAATGCGAATATTAGTGATTCGGCAGTGTATTTTTGGTTGAATCAAGAAATTAGTTTTCATCCTAAAGAAGCCAGTGAAGTAATGTCGGTGCCGTTCTGTCAAGCACTATTCAAGATGCAAGGATTATCGTCTATTCCACGAATCAATCGTGTAGTAGCATTTTTGAGTAAAAACTCTTCAGAAGAAAACATGTTAAAAATTTTGTCGATTTTTCGTTATCCTCTACAAAATAAAACTTCGGAGGATTCTTTGACGAAAGTGATTTTAACAAACTACCCAACGGGGAATTTAGCTCGTTTGAAGGCTTTCCAACAAGTAAATTTAGAACCTAATTTTGATAAGAAAGCTGAACAGGCTACAGCTTTTTTAAAGCAATTTCCCTACAAAGAATCAGATTTTGAGTACAACGAAAACAATAGAATCAATTATACAAATGTCTATTTGATGGTTGCTTTACAGGCTTTGATGCAAAAAAATTATGCAAAATTGACAACTTTAGCTTCAGAATTACCATTTTCAACCATTCCAACGATTTATTATAAGTGTATTGACATTGCTCACAAAAGAAAAGATTTGGACGACCAAACTTTATTTGCCCCTTCGCAAGCGTTGATGCAACGCATGGAAAGTTTTAAAAATCAGCGCCCTGCACAGTATTTGTACTTGTCGCCTTCAGAATGGACAAAAGAATATGAAAGACTTTTTATCCAGACATTTGGCTTGATACAAACCAATATTTATCGCAATACTGGGCATTGGGATGAAGCCATGACTTTGGCAAATAGAGTACAACAAACACTTCAATTCAAATCGGCTGAATTGAATAATGAGCAAGCATTATTACTTGAACACTTCAAACAGTACAATCAATTACAAGAAGTATTGGTGAAAAGTATGCACGAAAATCAGAGTTCGCCAGAAATGATTGAATTACTGAAAAGAGATTATCAACGTGTAAAGGGAAATGTTGAAGGTTTTGATGATTATGTTTCTGGTTTAAAAAATCCAGCATTGGCAAGTAAAGAATTGGAAGAGTTAAAATCAATCATGATTAAAAAATCAATGCCTGATTGGACAATGAAAGATGGAAATGGCAAAACCGTAAAATTTAGCGAATTGAGAGGTAAAACCATTATCATGGATTTTTGGGCAACTTGGTGCGTGCCTTGCAAAGCATCGTTTCCGGGAATGAAATTAGCAGTAGAAAAGTATAAAAATGACCCAAATGTAGTATTTTTCTTTGTGGATACCGAAGAACGTAGCCCCAACTACAAACAAGAAATTATGCAGTATATCAAAGAAAACAATTATCCATTTACGATACTTTTCGATAATAAATTACCAAATCAAAAAGCGAATGATGAAGTATTTAATCGTATTTGTAAAGCCTTTACGATTTCAGGAATTCCGCAAAAATTAATCATTGATAAAAATGGAAAGTTACGTTTTATCACGGTTGGTTTTAAAGGAAGTGCCACTGGTTTAGCAGACGAAATTTCAGCGATGATTGAGTTAACGAAAAAAGCAGAATAAAGATGAAAAGTACAATCATTGGAATATTATTAGCCTTTTGTGCAAATTATCAACTTAAGGCAAATCCGTTTAAGACGGATAGTCTTACTTACACCAAAGGTAAAATTACCTATGGTGCTACGCTTTCGTATCCTCAAAAAACTGGAAAAGTACCGGCTATTATTTTAATTTCTGGTACCGGGCCTCAGAATCGGGATGGAGAAATGGCGAAGTTTAAATTTTTCAAAGAAATCGCTGATTACTTTAATAGCAAAGGAATAGCAGTATTAAGAGTAGATGACCGTGGTGTTGGAAAAACCACAGGTAATTATTTTCAAGCTACTACAGAAGATTTTGCTCAAGATGTGGAAGCTAGTTTAGATTTTCTGGAAAAACAACAAGGAATTGACCCTAAAAAAATTGGGTTGTTAGGTCATAGCGAAGGCGGAGCAGTAAGTTTTATTGTGGCGTCAAGGCGTAGTGATGTGGCTTTTGTTATCAGCATGGCAGGTTTAGCCACCAAAGGAATTGATGCTTTAAGAAAACAAAATGCCGATTTAGTAGCCACTGCCAAAATACCTGAGCATGATAAAAAACGCTATAATGAAATCAATGAATTGATGTTTCAAACGGTTTATGATAATGTTCCGAAAGATTCATTAAGTTTAGCCAAAGCGATGCAAACAACCTATGATACTTGGAAAAAGAAAGATAATGAGTATGTAGCTTCTTTGGGAATTCAGCCAGACCATGACCATTTTCGTTTTCCTATTTATTCTTATACCATGCAGGCAACTGGAGCTTGGTATCGTTATCATATTATGTTTGACCCTGCCTTGTTTTTACCAAAAGTAAAAGTCCCCGTTTTAGCATTAAATGGCGACAAAGATTTATTTGTTTCCTATAAAGAAAACTTAGAAAACATAGAGCGCTTACTAAAACAAGGAGGAAATAAAGATGTAACGACAAAAGTAATCACGGGCGTAAACCATTTGTTTTTGGCTTGCCAGTTGTGTACGACCGAAGAATATAATAAACTCCATAAGCAATTTCCAACATCTGTACTTAGTACGATGGGAGACTGGGTTCTCAATCATACCAAGTAATTATTTAACATTTTTCAAACCATGAAAAAACTCTTTTTCGTGTTATTTTGTAGCCTGTCTTTTTTAGGACAGGCTCAGATTTTTACTCCTGTTTCTTGGAAATTTTCAGCAAAAAGCCTTGAAAAGGGAGAAGTTGAAGTGATTCTAACTGCAAAGATTGATGCAGGCTGGCATATTTATTCGCAACATGTAAAAGCAGGAGGACCAGTGCCTACTTCTTTTACATTTACTCCTTCTAAAGATTTTTCACCTATTGGCGAAGTTGAAGAACAGACTAAATTGATGGAAGGTTTTGAAAAGACCTTTAACATGAACATTAGTTGGTTTGAAAATCAAGCCGTGTTTAGTCAAAAATTTAAACTAAAAAAGCCCACAGCAACGATTAAAGGCACTTTAGAATACATGGTTTGCGACGACCAACGTTGTTTACCTCCCGAAGAAGTAGCCTTTAAAATTCCTGTAAAAGCCGTAGGTTTAGAAGAGGTTTTACAAAAAGAGGATATTGCAAAAACACAGAATGCGAAAAAGGATTCAGCTGTTGCCTCAAAAAAAGATAATCCAGAGAAGAATGCAGTTACTAAATTCAAAGCAAAAACTATTGCTCTACCAAGCACTTCTAGCGAAGAAAGCTCTCTTTGGTTGACTTTCTTAGCAGGTTTGTTAGGTGGACTGGCTGCCGTTTTTATGCCTTGTATTTTCCCTTTACTTCCTATGACGGTCAGCTTTTTTACCAAACAGGCAGAAAATCGAACTTCGGGTATTAAAGATTCTTTAATTTATGGTTTTTCGATTGTAGTTATTTATGTTTCTTTAGGCTTGCTCATTACCGTTTTATTTGGTGCAGATGCTCTTAATAGTCTTTCTACAAATGGTATTTTCAATTTCTTTTTCTTTCTACTTTTGGTTGTTTTCGCTGCTTCATTTTTAGGAGCTTTCGAAATAATGTTACCAAGTAGCTGGGCAAATAAATTAGACCAAAAAGCTGATAAAGGAGGTTATTGGGGTATTTTCTTTATGGCTTCTACCCTTTCGCTGGTTTCTTTTTCTTGTACAGGACCAATTATTGGAACACTCTTAGTACAAGCCGCTACCACAGGCGCTTTACTTGGTCCAGCCGTAGGAATGTTGGGTTTTGCTATTTCTTTGGCTTTACCTTTTACTTTGTTTTCGTTGTTTCCATCATGGTTGAATTCTTTGCCAAAATCTGGAAGTTGGCTTAATTCCGTGAAAGTTACTTTAGGCTTTTTAGAATTGGCTTTATCCTTGAAATTTCTTTCTAATGTAGATTTAGCCTATCACTGGGAATGGTTCGATAGAGAAATTTTTCTGGTACTTTGGATTATCCTTTTCGCATTATTAGGTTTTTATTTATTGGGTAAAATTCGCTTTGCACACGATTCTGAATTAAAAACCATTACCGTACCTCGTTTCTTTTTGGCTGTTATTTCTTTGAGTTTTTCATTGTATATGATTCCGGGATTATGGGGCGCACCGTTGAAAGCGATTGCCGCTTTTCTACCACCACAACAAACGCAAGACTTTGATTTATCGGCTCGTTCACTTGAAAGTACTTCCCCACCGAATACTTCAACACATAAATATGGAGAACTTTTTCATGCTCCTTTAGGACTAGATGCTTTTTTCGATTATGAAGAAGGAATGGCTTATGCTCGTAAAGTAAACAAACCCGTATTAATAGATTTTACGGGACATTCTTGTGTGAATTGTCGGAAGATGGAAGCCACCGTTTGGCCAGAACCAGCTGTTTTGAAGCAGATTAAAGAAGATTATGTGTTGATTCAATTATATGTTGATGACAAAACAGCATTGCCACTGGCTGAACAAGAAGAGATAGAAGGGAAACAAATAAAAACGCTTGGAAAAAAATGGAGTTTCTTGCAAACAACACGCTTTAAAGCAAATTCTCAACCTTATTATGTTTTGTTAGATTCCAAAAATGAACAAGTATTGCAAACCCCACAAGGTGCAAACTTTGACATAAATGCTTTTGCAAATTTCCTCAATAAAGGGCTTGTGCAATATCGACAAAGGAATTAATACTAACAGATTTCTCCTTTTCAAACTCACTTATTTGCTATTATTCGCCTTGTTGTAGTGGAACAAGGCGAACATAGCAATATCTAATTTATTACTTACCGATACTCTTTTCTCAGAAATTTACGAGTTACCTCTGCCCAAATGCCATAGCCTTTGGCATTCAAATGAAGTTTATCTGCTACAAAAATATCAGACATTAATTCGCCATTGGGCAAGTAAAAATCTTTCTGAATATCAAGGAAATAAACGTTTTTAGTTTTCTTACAATATTTTTCTACCTGTTGGTTTAAATCTTTTTCTTTTGCAATAATATGTGTTCTTGCTAAACTTGGACGCACGGAACAAAAGCCAACGACAGTATTGGGTAACTGTTTCTTTACTTTCTGAACAAATTCTTTAAACTCTCTGAAAATAGAATCTGGACTTTCGCCTGCATTCAAATCGTTCCCTCCTTCATAAACTAAAATTACTTTGGGTTGATATTTTGTCACGATTCTTTCAAAAAAGAAATTCAAATCGCTCATCTGAGAACCGCCAAAACCACGATTGATAACTGGAAAATCTTTCAAATCCTCTTTGAAAGTTGTCCAAAGACGAAAGGTTGAACTGCCTACTAAAAGAATCTTCCCAGAAGCTGGCATATCAATCGAATCCTTGGCTTCAAAAGCTTGAATTTCAGATAAATATTTTTGTGAAAAAGCGTAAAAAGTACTGATTTGTAATATGGTAAGGATTAATATTTTTTTCATGATTATCTTATTTTTGGATAATTTTCGGCGAGTTTCTTACCAAACAATCGTTGCAACAGCTCCAGCTGGTAATGATACTGTTGCTAATTTGTCCGACTGTTTTACGTTAATATCAACATTTGTACTTTTATCATTTTCGATAATCAGCACTTTTTTTCCCGCAGGTGTCATAAAAGCAACATTGGGCAAATTACTATTGGTAATACTTTGAATTCTTTTTGAACCCATAGGAACAAATTTTGAAGCGTGTCCAACAATATAATAACTAACATTTCGAGTAATACTTGAGCCTGAAATCGTTAATGCACCTTTGCATTCTGTACAACCTCCGGGCGTGTGTGGCTGAAAACTAGCATCATTTGCCAAATTCCATTCTAGGGCAACTTTACTCCAATTTCTTACCGAACCAATGATAACATTTTTAATATGCCATTGTAAATCTCCTGCAAAAGCTCCTTTTGAAGATGTCCATTGTTCTGTAAAATAGAGATTTTTATTTGGATGAAGCGTATGTACTTTTGACAATGCACTAATATCACCCGCATACAAGTGAAATGCCGAACCATCAATGTATTGATTCGCATCATTATCATTTAAAACATTGATGGGATAATCTGGATTATCACAGTTATGATCCCAAACAACAATTTTGGTTTTGATATTTTCATTACGAAAAAGTGGGCCTAAATTATTCTTGACAAAATTCGCTTGGTCAGTAAAACTCATGACCATACTTGGATTATTCCCACCATGCTGAGGTTCATTTTGTAGCGTTATCGCATCAATCGTTATTCCTTCTTTTTGCATTTCAGAAATGTATTTTGCCAGATACTTTGCATAAACTGAATAGTATTCTAGGGCTAAATTTCCGCCAATTGATTTTCCGTTAGTTTTCATCCAAACAGGTGCCGACCAAGGACTCCCCATGATTTTAATACTTGGATTAATTTTGAGAATCTCTTTTAAGATTGGAATAAGATATTCTTTGTCGGGAGCTAAACTGAATTTAGCTAGATTTTCATCTTTCTGTCCGCTCTCTAAATCGTTATAACTAAATACTTTTTCGTCTAAATCAGAAGCCCCAATACTGATTCTTAAATAACTGATTCCGATTGATTGAGTCTCTTTTCCGAATAATTCGTTCAATAAATTACTTCTTTCAGTTGCACTTAAAAGCCCAATTAATTTGGCACTTCCTCCTGTTAAAGTAAAGCCAAATCCATCGATACTCTGAAATTCTTGTGTTGAATCAACTTCAATTGTCGGGTTAGTGCTGATACTTTTTAAGAAAGAAACATCTTGTTGTTTTTGTAATAAAATAGATTGGTCTGAAGTAGTTAGCCAATAACTCAAGGTTGGATTATTAGGCGAAACGGGCGTAGTAACGACAGGTTGTTGAGGTGAAATATTGGTATTGATAGATTTACCATCGCAAGCCCAAATTAAAAATAAAATAATTGTTTGAATAACAGAGCGCATATTTGTAGGATAAATCGTCTAAGAAAGACAAGTGAAGATTTACGATAAGTAAAAATTGAGATTAAAACCTATAAGGATTTAGACATTTAATCTGAATCCTTATAGGATGTTCAATTTTATTTAGTAGTTAGGATTTTGTTTGATTTTAGTATTTTCTAATTCTTTGAAAGGAATCGGAAATACTTCGTTTTTACCAGCTTTAAAACCTCTGCTTGCTAAAACAGTAGCCGCTTTTCCAGTTCTTACCAAATCAAACCAGCGATGTCCTTCGCAAGCAAGTTCCAAACGACGTTCATTGGCAATGGCATTTAATGAAACTGGAATAGAAGGCAAACCAACTCTTGAGCGAACTGCATCTAGTAAAGCTTGCGCTCTTGCACCTGTTCCGCCCAATGCTTCTGCTTCCATCAAATAAGTATCTGCCAATCTGATAAGGTAAGAATTTTGTCTAAAATTCAATTCAATGTTTCCTAAACCAGTAGAAACATCAGCTTGCTTCGGCATGAATTTATTGATAAAATAGCCTGTGTCTTGGTAAGCAGAAATATAATTAACTTGTTTCGCTGCTTTCAAAGTTTTAGCATCTAAAATAGTTGCTGAAAATCTTGGGTCATCTTTTAAAGCATCGTATAAATCTTGTGTGATAGGATTAAACGCCCAACCTCCAGAGTAATATGCTGGTGCGGTAGAACCCGCTGGTCTAGTTAATGTTCTTGGTCCAACCATTTGTACCACGGTATTTCCTTCATCAGTACCAGAACCCCAGTTTCCCCAACCTGCATTACTTGCACTTGTATGTGCTACTTCTAAAATACCTTCACTGTTAAACTTGTTGGCAAAAACCCATAAATCAGCAAAATTACTTAGCAATTTATATCCATAAGGGTTTGCTCCTCCCGGCGTTCCGTTAACGATGGCAAGTTGAGCAGCCGCTTCCGACAATTTTTTATCATACAAATACACTTTGCCAAGTAATGCTTGTGCAGCACCTTTGGTTAGTCGTCCAGCGTCAGCCGCAGGAACTGTATTGGGTAAAACAGGAATTGCTTCATTTAAATCTTTTTCAATTTGTGCATAAATTGCCGAAGGATCAGCCTGAACAACATTGTAGATTTCTGATGAAGGAAGCGGACTTGTAATAAGTGGAATATTCTTGAACAACCTTACCAAATTGAAATAATATAAAGCCCTTAATGCCTGTGCTTCTCCCGCATAACGTGCTTTCAAAGAAGCATCCATTGAAATGGCGGGCAATTTTGACAATAAGAAATTAGCTCTAAAAACACCTTGGTAATGATCGCCCCAATAACTTGCTGGCACTGTCGTCGGACTAAGTGTATAATTTGAAAAAGTCTGTAAACCAACGCCATCAGTCGCACCGCCACCGCCAGCTACATGGTCGTCTGAACCAGCATTAAGCATGGTGACCATGTTTTCAAAACCACCAGAATTTTTTCTCATTACATCATATACAGCCACCAAACCTGCGAAAGCTTCAGATTGGTTGGTATAATAACTTGCCTCTAAACTACTTCCTTTCGGGAGTACTTCTAAGTAGCTTGAACTACAAGAAGTAAGAATAGATGTTGCTAATGCGATTACAGAATATTTGAATGTATTACGTTTCATCTTTTATAATTTTTTCCTTAAAATTTTAAATTAACACCAAACTGAATTGAACGAGCTTGAGGATAATAACCTCTGTCGATTCCAAAAACATTACCTCCAATTTCTGGGTCATAACCAGTGTATTTTGTAATCGTCAGGAGGTTTTCTGCTGTTAAGAACAATCTTAATTTACTTGCTCCAATTTTGCTAACTATATTATTGGGAAGCGTATAACCTAATTGAATGATTTTAAATCTTACAAAATCGCCATCTTCTAAGTAGAAATCAGATGCTTTTCCAAAATTTCCGTTTGTATCATTATTGGTTAATCTTGGATAGTCGTTTGAAGTACCTTCTCCCGTCCAGCGATTCAATACTTTTGTTTGATAGTTTGCATTCAAAATATCTAGGCGACGAAGTCCTTGGAAAATTTTGTTCCCACCAGAAGCTTGAGCGAAAATCATACAATCAAAGTTTTTATAATCCATATTGATATTCAAACCGATTGTATATTTTGGTAAGCCATTACCAAGAAATGTCTTGTCATTATCATTAATGGTTCCGTTTCCATCAGTATCAACCCATTTGAAATCACCCGGTTTTGCATTAGGTTGAATAACATTTCCTTCTGCTGTTTTGTAGGCAGCTACTTCTGCGGCATTTTGGAAAATTCCAGCGTTTTGAAATCCAAAGAAAGCGTTATAAGGTTGCCCCACTTGTGTTCTGGTAATTGAACCCATTGATTGAAAACCAGCAGCACCAGAAGTAATAAACGATATACCATTTCCTAAAAATGTTACTTCGTTTTTCAAGAAAGAGACGTTTCCATTTGTTGAGAAATTGAAGTCACCAAAACGTTTTCTATAGCCCAATTCAATTTCAACACCTCTATTTTCCATATCAGCAACATTGCCTACTGGACTACTCGTTGCGCCAACATATCCCGGTAAAGTAATCGTCTGTAAAATTCCAGAAGTTTTTTTGCGATAAACTTCCAAAGTCAAGGTCAAGTTATTGAATAAAGTAGCATCAATACCAATGTTGGTTTGGGCTGTTTCTTCCCATTTCAAATCAGGATTTGAGGGCGCACTTGGACTAAAACCTGTTGAAATATCTACGCCACCAGTTCCATAAGTATAATTTCTTCCGCCCACAATCGTCGATAAATACCCAAAATTCAGGATGGCATCATTACCAGTCACACCGTATCCACTTCTGATTTTCAACGATTTAACGATGTTATTTTCTTTCCAGAAGTTTTCATTTGAAACAATCCAACCCGCTGAGAATGAAGGGAAAATACCGAATTTGTTATTGCCTCCAAATCTTGAAGAACCATCTCTACGGATAATCCCTGTGAACAAATACTTTTCATTAAAATCGTATGTTAAACGGCTGAATAATGAAGTTACACGATGTTCAGTTCCAGTATAAGCGCTACCTGTTCTTTGTGCCGCAGGAAGTGAAAAGTTGAAAGAAGCGTCTTCATAAGTATTAACAGGCAAATCTGAATAAGTAATATTTGTTCCGCTAGTGATATTGTCAATATAAAGTCCTTGCCCTAATAAAATACCCACATTATGCTTATTGAATTTTTTATTATACAAAACGGTATTTTCGATATTCCACCCCAAACCTGTGTTTGAACCTCTGCTAAAAGTATTTTTAGCTGCTCCAGAAGTAGCACTTAAATAATATTTAGGCGTAAAGAAGTCGCCGCCCCAATATGAAAGCTTTGCCCCAATTGTACTTTTAAATTTTAAGTTTGAAATCGGTGATACTTCTAGGAAAGCATTCCCAACAAAATCATCTGCCCAATCAAAGTTGCCTAATCTTATTTTTTGATAAGCAATTGGGTTCGTCATTTCTTGCCCAACAATAGAAGATATTCCATAAGGTCTTCCTTCGCTATCTCTCAGAACAGGATTACTTGTATAGATTGTCGAAGCCGCCGCAGTTGGGTCAGTTACTACCAATGGAGTAGTTGGGTCTAAGTTAATCGCCGAACTTAAAGGTCCACCAAATTCACTATTGGTATTTCCTAAACCAACTGTTTTTTGATGAGAATACGCCAAGGTTTGTCCAATCGTAATGTACTTTGAAAGTTTATGCGTCGAATTCAAACGAAGGTTATCTCTGCGATAAGACGAAATGTCTTTTAAAACAATGCCTTCTTGACTTTGTGTTCCAGCCGAAAGAAAGAAACTCGAAACATCATTTCCCCCACTAATACTCAATTCATGGTTTGTTCTTTTCGCATTGTTATTGAAAATAGCTGCTTGCCAATCTGTTCCAGCACCTAATGAAGATGGATTTGGAAAAAGCACCGCACCACCAGCCGCTTGCGATTTTTCATTCATGATAAGTCCATACTCCGAAGCATTCAATAAATCTAACTGTTTGGCTGGTGCTGACGAACCCACAAAACCTGTGTAATTCACATTTAGTTTACCTGACTTTCCTTTTTTAGTCGATACTAAAATTACGCCAGAGGCTGCTCTAGCCCCATAAATTGCCAAAGAGGCTGCATCTTTCAATACTTCAATTGATTCGATGTCTGACTGGTTGATAAAACCAATTCCACCATTATCAATAATTACTCCATCAATAACCCAAAGCGGATTATTCCCTCCATAAGTATCAAAAGTAGTAAGACCACGTACACGAACAGTTGAAGCCGAACCCGGTTGACCAGCATTAGCAGCAATCGTTACCCCTGAAACACGTCCTTGAAGAGCAGTTTCTATACGACCGCTTGGGATCTTTTCAAGGTCTTTGGCTTTTATGCTTGAAATTGCACCCGTCACCACACTTTTCTTTTGTGTACCGTAACCAATCACCACTACTTCATCTAGTCCTTTGATGTCTTCTTCCAAAGTAACATTTATTAAAGTAGTTTTTCCTACTGCTTTTTCAATGGATTTGTAACCAATAAAAGTGAAAACCAACACATCATTTGGTGTTGCACTTATCTGGTACTCTCCAGCCGAATTGGTTGTTGCCCCTCTTGTAGTGTTTTTAACCGTAATCGAGACGCCAGAAATAGGCCCATTCAAATTCGCATCAATCACTTTTCCTCGTACTTCAACCGACTGCCCAAAAACAGAAAGTGTACTCATACTCAGTAATAACAAACACAAGTAGTTTTTAAATTTCATAAAATTTTAAGATTAAAAATTTGGAATAAATAATGAGTTTAGCAATCAACTCAATAGAAAGAATCAATAAAACTTAATTCTTGAGTTGCTCAAAAACCGAGGGCAATATTAAAGGCGAGTGCATGCTTTACAGAAAAAAACGCATACACTTCAATTACGTTTGACGCTAAAAATCAATACTTTACTATTACACTTATATATGTATCTATTTAATTATCAATATTTTAGCAGAACTATTTAATATAAATATTTACATATATAATTGTATATTTGTAGATATTAAGATGATGAATCCAATTAACAAGTAGCAAACTATGAAAAAATTATCCTCAATTTTTAGAGGCATAACAATCCTATATTTTCAAATTATTTGTAATGCTGATGTATTATCTCAATCAAAACAGGCATTCAATCAAGATAATTTTGCAAATGCTAAACCTGCTATTTTAAGTTTTGCCAAGAGTGACTTTAAAAGTGATTCTCATTTTAGTATCGGATGTGAGGCGAATGATGGTACCATGTTTTTCGGTAATTATGAAGGCGCTATTAGTTATGATGGCAACAATTGGAGAAAAATATTTTTACCTAATAATTCTTCTATTTATAGTTTAGTAAAAACCCAAAATGGAGAAATCTATGCAGGAGGTTACAATGATTTTGGCGTATTGAAAAAAGATATTTATGGAAAATATGTCTTCCATTCGATGGTTAACCAATTGAAATTATCGAATCGAAATTTTGAGAATATATGGAGAGCAAATAGTATCGGAGAACACATCATTTTGATGTCTTATAACGAACTTATTGTTATTTTTAAAAATGTAGCAACGATTATTAGTGCGCCAAAAACCTTTGTTTATGGTAATCAGATTGGAGAAAATTACTTTATCCAAGATTTTGAAAAAGGCTTTCTTTCTTTAAATCTATCTAGCAAAAAATTAGAACCTGTTTTTCCTGCAAGCTATTTTAAAGATGAGGTTACTACTGCTATTTTGCCAACCAACGTAACGCATGAAATACTGATTCTGACCCGTAGCGGAAAGATTTTTTTAGGCAATGTTCAAACTAAAAAAATAACAATTATTAAAGAAGTATTCTCTGCCAATGACAATGACCAGCTAAATTGTGGCATCCAGAAAAGTGGTGATTTATATTTATTAGGAACGCTCAGTTCTAAGCTGTTGTGGTATAATTACAAGAACAATACACTTTCATACAATACTGAATTTCAAGATGTTATCAAAAATAATCCGATTATCAATCTTTTTGTAACATCCAAAGGAGATATTTGGGTTTTAAAAAATAATGGATTGAATTTTTTAACCTACAATTCATCTTATCAGAATATTTTTGATAAAGCTTCTATTTATGACATTCTGGTCAAAAACAAAAAAGTGTATTTGGCAACTAACCAAGGGATATTCTACGCTACTCTTCCAAACAATAATTTAAGTAATCACTATGATTTTAAGGCTATTCCTACATTAAAAGGACAGACATGGACAATCCAAAGTTTTGGCGACGATATTATCGCTTCACATAATATTGGCATCCTAAAAATTACGGATAATGGTTATAAAAAGATTTCAAACCCATCAGGGTTTTGGAAACTTACTCCGATTCCGAATAAAGCTGGTTGGTATTTGGGTTCAAATTATAATGGTTTGTATCTGGTAAAAAACAAAAATAATGACTGGTTTATCGAAAATAAAATTGAAGGTTTTAACGAATCTACTCGTGATATTTCTCCCGATAAAAACCCCAATACTTATTGGGTTTGTCATGGTTACAAAGGCGTTTTTCGCATCAGAATCGACAATGATTATCAACGAGTAGAATCCGTTGAGAACTATACAAATACCAATGGTTTTACTTCTCCTTTTAACATCAATGTTCATAATTATCAAGGAAGACCCATTTTCACAACGAATACAGGCATCTACCAATTTGACGAAAATACTAATTCTTTTATCACACACAGTACGCTGAACAAAGTCCTAAATCCACAAAAAAACACTAGAAAAATCTTTGAAACAAAAGATAAAACTTGGGCGATTGAAGACGATGAATTAGGATATTTTACTGAAAAAGGTTTAGTCTTCGAGAAAAACCTTTTCCTTAACCTGAAAGGAACATTCAATAAAGGAATGGAAAGTATATTGCCTCTTGACGCTGAAAAAGTATTGGTAGGCACGCATAACGGGCTTTTTTTATATGATACCAAAGTGCCAAAGCTCAAAACCCAGCCCCTTACTCAGATTAGTAGAATGTGTTACTTAATCAGTCAGACAGAAAATGAATTGCCAATCAATAATCCTAAAAATGAATTACTCATTCCGAATGGTGCAGAAGTAGTGAGGATTGAATTTGCAGTGCCACAATTAATCTCGAATATTGGCGTACAGTATAGTTATAAGCTTACCAATACAGATAAAGAATGGTCAAATTGGACGACAAATCCATTCAAAGAATATACAACCTTAAGTCCGGGGAATTATGTTTTTTTAGTAAAATCAAGAAATCTTTTGGGCGTAGAAGCGAAAGAAGCGAGAATGGTTTTCACGATAAAACCCAAATGGTATCAAACTACTTTAGCGTACTTCATTTACATTATTTTAACGGTTATTGTTTTAAGATATATCTACTTATCTATTAAAAAAAGACTAGAAAACGAACATCTTAAAACCAGAAATGAAATAGAAAAATCTAAAAAACTGATTGAATTAGAACTAGAACAATTGAAGCTTAAAGAAGATAAAGCGCAGGTTGATAAATATACTGAAGAGTTGGACAGAGACATTATTGTAAAAAGTAAAGAACTAGCGAACTATACATTGATGCTGAGTCAGAAATCTGAAATTTTTCAAGAAATAAAAACCGATTTGCAAGAACTAAAAACGTTGCTAAAAAGCGATGAGTCGAAAAAGAAGCTATTTGAGATTTATAAAAAGTTAAACTCACAGAAAATCGGCAATGATTTTATAGAAATTTTTGACGTTAATTTTGAAAAAGTAAACCATGATTTCTTCAAAAAACTCAAAAGTATCAATCCAGAATTATCTCAAAGAGAATTACGACTTTGTGCTTTCGTAAAAATGGATTTTAGCAATAAACAAATCTCCCCACTTTTAAATATTTCAGCAAGAGGTGTAGAAACTGCAAGACTAAAAATTCGTAAAAAACTACAAGTGCCACATGAAGAAAGTCTAAGTGTTTTTCTTGAAAAAATTGTTTGAAATGAGTCTGAAAATAAATTCACCTTCTCATAATTTCTTTCGAGAAGGTGAATGATTGAATTAATATTAAATAGGTTTAGGTTTGACTTATCTCACAATTTAAAATATTCAAAGCAAACATTTATCTTAAAACATATCTTTGAAACCCAGCATTAACACTTTCATTAATAACCAGGATTCTGATAATATGTTCCTCCTTCCTGAAGAGCATTTAAGAAACTAGACGGAATAGGTTTTACTTCATTTATGCCATTTCTAAAAAACTGTCCTACATCTGGATTTGTATCCGATAAATAGGTTTTACTTAATTTTTTAGTACGTTTTAAGTCATAGTATCGTACATATTCTCCGCATAATTCACGGGCTCTTTCATCCAAAACAGTTTGAACTGTTACTGAACTAGTGAGTGGACTTGCGCCAGCTCTTGTGCGTACTTTATTGATATAAGTAATAGCATTAGTTCCACCGTTGGCATAAATGGCAGCTTCGGCAGCAATTAAATATACTTCAGACATACGCATCATGAATGTTGCATTCAAGTTTCCGTATCTATTACTTGTTGCATTGTTCACGTAATAATTGCTACTGTTATGCTTTATTAAAGATGGATAAAAACCTAAAAATGGATTTGTTACCGTTGCAGGTTCTCTATTAATCCTATTATAAGTCATTTTCACCGTTTTATTCGCAACGTCATAAACATCGTTATAATCTACTACAAGATGTTTTTGATTTAGCTTAGTAGCCACTTTTGTTGCATAATCAGTATCATTAGGATGAATAAAGTCGATACTTGTATTTCCTGCAACAACATTATCTGTGTTTTTAACTGTTGAACTACGGTCAAAGGTTCTTAAATTGGCATCAGACCAAGTAAAAGAAGGTCTATTAACCGTCCAAGTAGTCTGAAACGATTTATGATAACGTGGATCTAAAGTACCATTACTTTGTACAAAAAGGTCTAGTAAATATTGACTAGGCATAAATGAGCCTGACGACCTTCTACCCCAAGTAGTATAATCTTCCAAAGTAAATTTCATTGCTGGAAAATCAGTAACAGCACAGTAAAATAGTTCGTTGTTCATGTTCATTACCCAACCATTATTACTTACTCCACCCACCACAAAACGATGCGCCCACAAAGCTTCTTTATTCTGTAAATTATTCGTTTCAAGAAATACTTCATCAAAAGTAGGATACATATAAGTATTGTATTGCCCCCCTCCTGATTCACAATCATCAATCAACGTTTTTGCAACTTCTAAGGCTTTAGGTGCAAACGCCTTTGAATCATCATATTCAACTGTTTGCAAATATGCTCTGGCTAAAAAACCCATTGCCGATTTCTTCGAAGGAATAGTAATGACGCTTGTCGTTGGTAACCATTTTGACGCAAATTCAAGGTCTGGAATAATGATCGTTTTATATATTTCAAGCGGAGTTATTCTTTCTGGACGAGTATTCACCGTTGCAATTGGTTGGGTTGGAGCGGTTACTCCTCCAAAATGTTCAACTAGGTTGTAATAATACATCGCTCTCATAAAGTAGGCTTGTGCTACTGTAGCATTCTTTTCTTCAGCCGTTTTGAAAGGTGCCATTTCAGCATATTTTATGGCAAGATTACAATAACCAATACCATCGTAACAAACATTCCATACTGTATTTAAAGTATTGGTTGGAATGTTTGATGTTCCGCCCCATTTGAAGAAATTAATATTAGAAGTAGGGCTATTTTTGGCATTTGTCCAGATGTCTGTTCCTGCTTCGCTAAACATCATCCATTGATTAAAACCATACAATTGACGCTCCATTCCGAAATAACAATTATTCAGTAATTTTTTATATCCGTCAACTGAAGAAGAAGCTAGGGCATCTAAGGTAAAACCAGATAGGTTTTCCTCTTCTAAAGTACAAGAGCTTAATCCCCCTGTTCCTATAAGTACAGGTATTAATAATATTTTTATAAACTTTTGAAGTTTCATGACTTTACGCTAATTAGAAGGAAACATTGAGACCTAACACAAAAGTGGCAAACAGAGGGAAAGTATCAGAGCCATTTGTCTCTGGGTCGGTATCTCTGATTGATTTTTCTTTTGTAAATACTAAGGGATTATAAACTGTAGCATAAACTCTGGCTTTATTCATTAAAGCTAGTTTTCTTGCTTTTTCAGGAAGTGTATAACCTAAAGTAACTGTTTTAAGTTTTACGAAAGAACCATCTACATAGGTTAATGAAGCAATTCCTGTAGTACTTCCAACACCCGGACGTGGGAAATAAGCGCCTTGATTTTCGGGTGTCCAATAATCAATGCCAGCAGGTTGTCCTTCATCATTGCCACGATACCAACCTAAAAGCTTGCTTTGAATTGTTTGTCCCCAACGAACCATCACAAAAGTACCCAAATCGAAGCCTTTGTAGTTAAAACTATTATTAAGTCCCAATAACCACTTTGGTGCTGTTGTTCCTAATATCATTCTATCAGAATCTGCATAAGTATGTACACCACCGTCACTTACGCCATTCACAATTCTTTCATTCGTTGCTACTTTTACATAGCCCGGTTTTGCACCATATTTTGCGGCTTCTTCCTGTTCTTCAGTTGACCATATTCCTAAGTATTTAAAATCATAAAGTGCTCTAACGGGGTATCCTTCGAATAGCCTTTCAGCAATTACATCGCCATCTGGCAAATCAACAATTTTCTCTTGATTTCTGGTAAACGAGAAATTTGAAATCCATTTAAATTTTGAATTACTAATATTAATCGTTCTTAAACTAATCTCAAATCCTTTGTTATTCGTCACCCCAATATTCTGCCATGTTTGGAGCGGTGAACCCCAAGCAGTTATGGCAGCAGTAATTGGCAATGTTCTTCTAAACAAAAGTCCTTTGGTATCTGTATTGTAAAAATCTAGGGATAAATCTATGCGGTTTTTAAAGAGTGATAAATCTAATCCAAGATTTAGGTTATAGCTTCTTTCCCATGAAATTTCAGGATTAGAAAAAGTACCAACATTCTGAACGTGTGATACGAGTGCTCCATTAAGTGAGACAGCCTGATAAGTGATGGCTTGCGTTTGAGAAGAATAAGCATCCATTCCTCCTGAATTTCCAGTAACACCATATCCCGCTCTTAGTTTTAAATCATTGATAACTCTTTTGGTTCCAGCCATAAATCCTTCATCAGAGATACGCCATGCACCAGCTACAGCAGGGAAATTACTCCATTTATGTCCTTTTGCTAAATGTGAAACTCCGTCCCATCTATTGGTGAATGTTAGTAAATATTTCCCTCTGTATGAGTAATTTACTCTTCCTGCAAAAGACAACCTTGTTTTCTTTTGATAAGAAGAACCTATGCCAAATTTTTGGGTTCCATTACCAATATTATAGAACAAATAGCTGTCTAAATCCTGACCTTGTCCTAATGAATTATTATTTTCAGATCTGCTATCTGCCCATGATGTGATTCCTGTAATGGTAAAATTATGGTCATCAAGAAATGTTTTATTGTATGTTGCTGTATTTTCCCAAATATATCCGTAGCCGTTAGAGTCATTAAGAGTAGCCAATGGTAAGGTATAACCAGAAGGCGGTAATGCCGAAGACTGTTTCCCAATGTATCTACCTTGTCGGCTACTATTTAATGTTAATCCAATGTTTGAACGAAAGATTAAACCTTTTACAGGAGTTAATTCCAAATAACTGTTCAATACTCCGTATGTTGAACGAGTATTATCAGCGTATTGATTTGGAATTTCATCACCAAGTGGTGTTAGCTCTCCATCGATAAATTCTGCATTGATATTTCCAAATTCGTCTCTAGGTTTTCCGAGTGGAAAAGCAGGAAGTGATTTTGTGAAAATATTATTATTTCTAGCATTTCGTACGGTATAATTTAAGTTAAGATTCGTCCCAACTTTTGCCCAAGGACTGAAAGTATGGTCTAAATTTAACCTTACTCCTCCCCTAGACTGATTCTCTCTTGGCAACAAACCTCCTTCTCTTGTATATAAAAACGAAGTATAAACTTTTGTTTTAGGTCCCGCTGTAGTGAACGATAAATTATACTTCTCCTGAGTCGCTGAGTTATTAACCAATTCGTCTGTCCAATCTATCCATTGCCCTTCATTGTAAGCATTTAAAATATTGACATTGGTAAAAATCTGAGACATATCGTCAGGATATGCACCGTTGGTAGTTCTATAAAGTTCTCTTCTGTAGTTAGCATATTCTTCTCCAATCATACTATGAGTATAATGTGGCTTGCCACTTACTCCGTAAAAAGAATCAAAATCAATAGACGTTTTTCCTTCTTTTCCTCTTTTCGTTGTGATAATAATTACCCCATTTGCACCAGCCGAACCATAAATTGCCGTTGAAGAAGCATCTTTTAAGACATCAATGGTAGCAATATCTGAAGGATTTATTTGCGAATAACTCGCCTGAATACCATCAACAATATATAAAGGAGAGTTATCTCCATAAACAGAACGATTTCCTCTAAGCAATACATCTGCATCTGTTCCAACCGCCCCCGACAGTCTGTTAATATCAGCTCCCGCAATTTTTCCTTGCAAAGCTTCCATTACATTATTTACTGGAGTCGCCGTTATATCTGCTTCACGGATAGAAACCACAGAACCAGTTAAGTCTCTTTTTTTAGCTGTTCCGTATCCAATAACCACTACTTCATCCAAAGCGTTATTTTCTACTGATAATTGAACGTTGAGTACAGATTGATTTCCAACGTTTTTCTCTATGGATTTATAGCCCACAAAACTGAAAACCAACGTAACATCTTTGTCGGAAACAGAAAGTTTATAATTTCCCTCTCCATCTGTGGTCGTTCCCGTGTTTGTCCCTTTTACAACAACATTTACGCCAGGAATACCAACACCACTCTCATCGGTTACTTTACCCGAAACTTGAAAAATAGAAGCAACTGTAACCTCTTTAAGTTCTGAAAGCCTTAGCATACTTATCGCATTATCCAGCACTATCTGTCGTCCCGAAACTTCATATTTTAATTTGATAGATGTGAGTACTTTATCTAGTACTTCTTTTACTGTTGAATTACTAAGATTAACCGTAATTTTTTGTTCGCTGTCTATCAAACGGGAGCTATATACGAAATGAATATTTGAGTTCTTTTCGATGATGCGTAATACTTCTTTTACACGCTGGTTATTTACCTTTAGTGTTATCGTTTGGCTCAAGACATCCTGCCCTTTCAATGAAGTAGCAAACGAAAGGTTCATAAAAACGGTAATCAGGCAAAGTTGGTAAAAAGTTAACTTCATTGTTTGCCAAATAAAATTGTAAATCTTTAGATTT
Source organism: Arcicella rosea (assembly GCF_040543805.1). Taxonomy (NCBI): domain Bacteria; kingdom Pseudomonadati; phylum Bacteroidota; class Cytophagia; order Cytophagales; family Flectobacillaceae; genus Arcicella; species Arcicella rosea. The sequence continues at coordinate 98,322 of NZ_JBEUMS010000013.1, read as the reverse complement.
TTTTTCATACATTAGTACGTTAAAAATGGAACATTTTGACATAGACATCCTGTAATTCCGCCCAAGGAATTGGATGTTACTGAGCCGATAAACGTAGGACTTTATCGGCTCATCCTTTAAATAATACTTTGGTTTGGCTTGTTACATAGGCAATTGCATTGTTATATTTCCTTATTATTCTATCAATATTTATGGCAAAGTTTATCTGCAACCAGTACCTGTTACAAGTATTTTATCATCGCTAGTTTTTCGATAATCTGCATGAACTGCTTTACAAATAAGTTTTAATTTTTCAGTCAAGGGTTCATCCGTCAATGAAGCAGTAATGGGACAAGAACCCAATACAGCATCATCATAAATAATGTCTATTTGATAGGCTTTTTCAATGTGTTTAAAAATATCTCTGACATTTGTTTCTTCAAATTCAAATGACATTTGCTCTATAGGTGCTTCAATTTGAGTTTTAACAAATGCTTCGGTTGGATTTACTTGTGTAATCTGATTTTTTTCAAAAACAGCTTTTTCTCCTTTCTCAAGTACAATTCCAGTAAGTTCTTTATGTTGTTCTTGTTCGGTTGCTTCTTCCGTTCCAGTTTTGAAGATGGCGACCTTTCCCGTTTTTACAGATACTACAATCTTTTGTGTTGGATAAGCACTTATGTTAAAACTTGTTCCAAGTACTTTAGTCGTGATTTGGTTGGCATGAACATAAAATGGCTTATTAGCATCTTTGGCTATTTCAAAAAACGCTTCGCCTGTCAAATACACTTCTCGCTTTTTTTCTGAAAAATTACTTGGATACGAAAGCTTTGTTCCTTCTTTCAACAAAATCGAACTCCCATCAGGTAAGTTGACTAGTTTTAATGAAGTTGAAATATTTTCTACTTCTACCAATTCATATTGTTTGGAAGCCGATACAATTTGGTTTTCGTAAGAATTGATTGATTTTGAAGAATTTTGAAGAAAATAGGACGATAAAAAAAACGCCAAACCAGCAACAGCGGCGGCTGAAGCCCAATACCAAATTTTGTAAGATTTAACAGTAATTGTTTGCTCTATTTGTTCTATTCTTTCAAAAATAGATTCTTTAAGTGCTTTAATTTCTGTATTTGATACATCTGTTTCAACTACTTGATTCGCCAACATCACAAGTTGAATGGCTACTTCAAGGTCTTCTCTTTTAGATGGATTTGTACTTAGCCAATTTTGCCAAAAATTTTCTGAAGATGAATTAGGCGTAGTTACCCATTGGATGAAAAAATCATCCTTAGCAAATTCTTCTGGGGAGTAATGTAAGTAACTTCTCATTTAGTATTAATTCTAGGAATTATTGTCCTTTATAAGTACAGAGAAGTTTTTTTGATTTTACTACCAAAAGAAATGTAATTTTTTTTTGATTTTTTTAAATAAATATAATCCAGATGAGCAAAACAATCATGATAGATAGTTTTTTACGAAGTTTACCAAGCGCATTTTGAAGGGTATTGGCTACAGTTTGTTCTTTTAAATCTAGGAGTTCAGCGATTTCCCTGATTTTGAGATTCGAATAATATTTGAGCGTAATAATTTCACGTTCTCTTTCAGATAATGCTTTCAGAGATTCTTGAATCTGTACTTGTTGATGATTTTCTGTTTCAAGGTCACAAAAAGCGGTTTCTGGTGAAATCTCTGCATCGAACGAATAAGCATCATCTAAATTTTCTCCTGTAGAAAGTTCCTCTTTCATCAACCTAACCACTGTTCTTCTCAAAGAACGATACAGATAAAATCGTACTTGAACATCTTCGGTAAGGTTATTTCTATATTGCCAAATATCAACAAATACATCCTGAACAGCATCTTTAGCCAAAGATTTATCTAAAGAAATTTTGTAAGCATAAGTAATCAATTCTCGGCTAAGTGCATCAAACAATGCTCCTAAGGCACTTTTATCCCCTTTGATAATTTCTTGCCAAAGTGCTTCTAGTGAGGGCAAATCATTCTTCTCCATTTAGATATTGAATTGGTACAATTTATACTTTGTTTAATTATAAAGGTTAAAAAGCAAGGATTATACTTAAATCACTTTTCCAAATTTAATTTTCTTACTGTTTTACATTTAAATGCAAAAGAACAATTTTTTCTGGCTAAGCTACTATTTCTTAGATTTTTACTTCACGAATTCGTTTCGGCAACGTTGCCGGCAACGATTGCACAAAAAAAGATAAAATTTTGTTTGCTAAATCCAATATACCGACTGAATATTGAAGCTTGCTAAGCTAAAAATCTCACTAATTCTTACCTTTCCACTTCCTGAAAATTTGATTATTTGTATAAGTATCGTAAAATATAACATCATGAAAAAAAGAATCTCTTTGTTAATTGCCATTTCATCGGCAATGTTTTGTAATAGCCTTGTAGCGCAAAAAACGCCTACTTATAGTTGGAAAAATCTTCCAAAAATAGTCCAACCAACTTTTGCAAAAGATACTTTTAATGTCACCAAATTTGGAGCAAAACCCGACGGTATTACTTTAAATACTCAGGCAATTAATGATGCCATTACTGCTTGTAGCAAGAAAGGTGGTGGTGTAGTACTTGTGCCAAATGGCATGTGGTTGACAGGACCAATTGTGCTAAAAAGTAATGTAAACTTACACATCAGGAAAGCCGCAACGCTCTTATTTACGGAAGATAAAAGTCAGTATCCATTGGTTGAAGGAAGCTATGAAGGTAAAAGTGCAGCAAGAAATCAATCCCCAATTTCTGCGACCAATCAAGAAAATATAGCCATTACTGGACAAGGAATTATAGATGGAAGTGGTGATGTTTGGCGTGCAGTAAATAAAGCGCAATTGACTGAATCAGAATGGAATGCAAAAAAAGCATCAGGTGGAGTTTTAAAAGCAAATGGACTTACGTGGTATCCTAGCGAACAATTCATGAAAGCTAGTGTAGAAAACAGAAGTATGCTGTTGAAAGATGGCGTATCGCTTCAAAGTTTTGCCGATATGAAAGATTTCCTTCGTCCTAATTTGTTGGTAATCACTAAATGCAAAAAAGTATTACTTGAAGGCGTTACTTTCCAAAATTCACCTGCTTGGTGTTTGCATCCATTGATGTCCGAAAATCTTACACTTCGTAATTTAACCATCAAAAATCCAGAATATGCCCATAATGGCGACGGAATGGATATTGAATCTTGTAAAAACTTTTTGGTAGATGGTTGTACAATTGATGTTGGCGACGATGCCATTTGTATTAAATCGGGGAAAGACGAAGAAGGTCGTAAAAGAGGGATGCCTACAGAAAACGGAATCATCAGAAATTGTATCGTTTACAATGGTCACGGAGGTTTTGTTGTTGGAAGTGAGATGAGTGGCGGAGCAAGAAATATTTTTGTCTATGACTGTACTTTTGCTGGCACAGACAAGGGTTTACGTTTCAAATCAGTAAGAGGAAGAGGTGGCATTGTTGAAAATATTTATGCTAAAAATATCTTTATGAAAGACATTGCCCAAGAAGCCATTTTCTTTGATATGTACTATTTTGTAAAATTCGCAACCGACAGCCCACGTGACGAACGACCTGTCGTAAATGAAGGAACGCCAATTTTCAGAAATATGAAATTTGAAAACATTGTTTGTAAAGGAGCAAATAAAGGCATTTTTGTACGTGGATTATCTGAAATGCCTATTCAGAATATTCAAATGAGTAATATTGTTTTAGACACTAAAATCGGTGCAGAATTCATAGATGCAAGTAATATTACTCTTGAAAAAGTTACACTAATTTCAGAAAACACAAAACCTGTTATTTCAGTTAATAACAGTGATGGTTTAACTTTCAATACGATACAATATAAAGCCAATGCTGAATTGCTTTTTGCTATCGCTGGCGAGCGTAGCAAGGCTATTCAAATCCTACAAACTGATAGCAGTAAAGCTCAAAAACAAATTGAATTTACAGAAGGTGCTACCAAAGAGGCGATTACTGTAAGCACAGGAAAATAACGCAATTTGTCTTTAATCTATCATCATGAAAATCCTTATTTATTTAGGTATGCTATTGAGTACTATCGGAGTATTTGCCCAAAACAAAGCGGCAAATACTCCTAAGTATCCAACTTCTTTTACCGTTGCCAAAGATGGAAGCGGCGACTTCAAAAGTATTCAAGAGGCTGTTAATAGCTTCCGAGACCATTCGCAAGTACGAGTAAAACTGTATATTAAAAATGGTATTTATGAAGAAAAAGTGGTCATTCCATCATGGAAACCCAATATTCATATCATTGGCGAAAGTAAAGATGGCGTAATCATTACTGGCAATGATTTTTCTGGAAAGCCATATCCAAATGGTTTAAAAGACGCTACTGGAAAAGATAAATTCAGTACTTATACTTCACACACAGTACTGGTTGATGCACCAGATATTATTATTGAAAACCTGACGATTCAAAATACAGCTGGACGTGTAGGACAAGCGGTAGCACTTCATGTAGAAGGCGACCGATTTGTCTGTAAAAATTGTATTTTGCTAGGCAATCAAGATACGCTTTATGTTGCCAGAGAAGGCACAAAACAGTATTTCCAGGATTGTCATATTGAAGGAACGGTAGATTATATTTTTGGTAAATCTACTGCTGTTTTTCAATCATGTACGCTAAAAAGTTTATCAAATTCCTATTTAACGGCTGCGGCTACTCCACCCTATCAAGCTTTTGGTTTTGTGTTTTTTGATTGTAAGTTGATTGCTGATTCAACTGCCCAAAAAGTATATCTTGGTCGTCCGTGGCGACCACATGCTAAAACCGTTTTTATCAGAACAGCGATGGACAAACATATTGCTCCCGCTGGATGGGATAATTGGGGAAATAGCGAAAATGAAAAAACTGTTATTTATGCTGAATATCAATCTACTGGCGAAGGCGCAAAACCAGAACAAAGAGTCGCTTGGTCTAAACAATTCAACAATAAAATCTTAAAACAGTATTCTCTAGCAAACATTTTTGCGAACGATAATCCTGAAAAACCTGAGTCGAGCAATTGGTTTATCATTCAATAAATCTGTTGAAGATAAACTATAAGTATTTTCAGTTAAATTCTTAGTATTAATCAATTATACGAATACTTATCTCTCAAAATTAAAAGAACTATGAAGTTAAAAATTGCAACAATCCTAGCGTTAAATCTGGGAATGGGCATCAGCCATATTAATGCACAGACAAAAAATACTGTTTCTAAAGTTTGGGTGGCTGATTTAGGAAATGGGAAATACAAAAATCCTGTCATCGATGCCGATTATTCCGACCCTGACGCTTGTCGGGTTGGTTCAGATTTTTATATGGTTGCCTCAAGTTTTGATGCCGTGCCGGGTTTACCGATTTTACATTCTAAAGATTTGGTCAATTGGACGATTATTGGTCACGCACTAAAACGTCAACCTCCTTACGAACATTTTTCTAAAACTCAACACGGCAATGGTGTTTGGGCGCCTGCCATTCGCTATCATAATGGCGAATTTATGATTTATTATCCAGACCCTGATTTCGGTATTTATTTAACCAAAAGTAAAAATCCAACTGGTCCTTGGTCAGAACCACTTTTAATAGAAGGAGGAAAAGGACTTATCGACCCATGTCCATTTTGGGATGATAATGGCGAAGCTTACTTAGCACATGGTTGGGCTGGAAGCCGTGCGGGTATCAAAAGTATTTTAACCATCAAAAAATTAAGTGCAGATGGCACAAAAGTATTAGATGAAGGTACAATCGTTTATGACGGACACGAAACTGACCCAACTATTGAAGGTCCAAAAATGTACAAACGCAATGGCTATTACTACATCTTTGCTCCTGCTGGTGGCGTTTCTACGGGTTGGCAATTGGTATTACGTTCAAAAAATGTCTATGGTCCTTATGAACGTAAAGTAGTGATGGATCAAGGTTCATCGCCAATTAATGGTCCCCATCAAGGTGCATGGGTAAATACTCCGCAAGGTGAAGATTGGTTTCTTCATTTTCAAGACAAAGGCGTTTATGGCAGAGTAGTGCATTTACAACCGATGAAATGGCTGAACGACTGGCCAGTAATTGGCATCGACAAAGATGGCGACGGAACAGGCGAGCCTGTTTTGACCTATCAAAAGCCCAATGTTGGAAAAACCTATCCAATAAGTACTCCCGCAGAATCAGATGAATTTGATGAATCTACGTTGGGTTTGCAGTGGCAATGGCAGGCTAATCCCAAAGGGATTTGGCATACCACTAGTAAGCAAGGCTTTTTAAGATTGTATTCTTATCAAGCACCTAGCGAAGCAAAAAATTGTTGGGAAATACCCAATATCTTATTACAGAAATTCCCGACAGAGGAATTCATGGTAACAACCAAACTGAATTTTAAACCTAATCCTAAAATTGATTCTGAAAAAGTAGCCTTGATTATTTTAGGTAAAAACTACGCAAATTTAGGTTTAAGAAGTAGCAAAGAAGGCATCAATTTAGTATTGGGAGAATGTATTAAAGCCATAGATAAAGCGCCAGAAACGGAAAAAATCATTACTCGTATCGAGCAGAATAAAGCTATTTATTTGCGTGTAAAAGTAAACAAAGGAGCTATTTGTCAATTTAGTTATAGCCTTGATGGACAAACATTTATCAATGCTGGCAATGAATTTAAAGCAGAAGTTGGTCATTGGATTGGCGCAAAAATGGGAATTTATTGTACAAGAAATAATCAAACGAATGATGCTGGCTATGCCGATTTCGATTGGTTTAGAGTAACACCAATTGCTAATTAGAAGTGATTATTTTCTGTAACTGATTGATTATTAGAATATTTAATTAGAAAAATAACATGTCCAGCATCAAAAGAAGAACGCTTATTAAAACAGCCCTTACTTTAGGACTGACTTCATTTTTTCGTCAGCATACTTTTGCGCAAGGAACATTATTCGCCAAAAAAATTGAACCTTGGTCAGTTCGTATGGCGAATGCTGATATACTCCGAAATCCAGAAGGCTGGATGTTAGATTTTTCCAAAGAACCTCGTTGGGGATATTGCAACGGCTTGGTTTGTAGCGCACTTGAACAATTATGGAAACAAAACGGCGATGAAAAGTACTTTCTTTACATTAAAAAATACGCTGATGATTTGATTATTAATCCAGATGGGAGCATCAAAAGCTATAAATTAGATGCCTATAATATTGATGCGCTGAATGCAGGAAAATTCCTATTTGCCTTGTACGAAAAAACGCATGATGAAAAATACAAGAAGGCTATTCAACTTTTACGTAGCCAAATGAATACGCATCCACGTACTTCTGAAGGTGGTTTCTGGCATAAAAAACATTATCCACACCAAATGTGGCTTGATGGTTTGTATATGGCTTCGCCATTTTTGGCGCAATATGCAAAGACATTCAATGAACCAGCACTTTTTTCGGATGTCGCCAATCAAATTATTTTAATAGACAAGCATAATAAAAATTCCCAAACAGGGCTATATCATCATGGTTGGGATGAAAGTAAAGAACAACGTTGGGCGGATAAAGAAACAGGGAAATCGCCACACGTTTGGGGACGTGGCATGGGTTGGTACGCCATGACATTGGTTGATGTCCTTGATTATTTTCCGAAAGAACATCCTCAATATCAAGCCATTTTAAAGATTACTCAATCAATGGCAGAAACCTTGCAAAAGTACCAAGACGAACAAACTGGACTGTGGTATCAAGTAATGGATGTGGGCAAAAAAGAAGGTAATTATTTAGAATCTTCGGGTTCAACAATGTTTGTTTACTTTCTGATTAAAGCTGCCAAACGAGGTTTAATTGATAAAAAATATATTCCGGTTGCTCAAAAGGGATATGATGGTATTTTAAAACATTTTATCCGTTTAGAAACTGACAATATTATTTCTATCACAGATGCTTGTGCTGGCGCAGGATTAGGCGGAAATCCTTATCGGGATGGCACTTATGAGTATTATTGTAAAGAAGTAAAACGTGATAATGACCCAAAATCTGTTGGTCCTTTTATCATGTTGGCATTAGAATTTGAAGCAATTGAGAAGAGGAAACGCTAGAATTTAAGAACATTATTATGCTATTTCATCTATTAGCAATCAGTACATTTATTTGTAATGGTTGCTATTTTTTTTTTATGCACTCCCATTTTTATCAAAAGTGATACATTTGTAGCTTTAGCGTTAATAGCATTTGAAAAACTGTAGCCGTCGCAGTGATAACATCCAAGAAAATGTTACTAATTTGTATTTCCAGTTATTTTAAAATAAACATTTCTCATTATTAGGACATTAATCACCTAAGAATTCTCTAACATTCATCGTAAACTTATTTTAATACAAAAGAAAAGCCCATGACTCACACACCCTTTTCCAAGCTAGAAACCGACATTCGTAGTAAAATTACTAGGCATTTACTCTACGATACTCCTTTATCTATTTACTTATTTGACATAGAACAAAGACGTAATGTATTTATGAATGAGCGGTATTATAAAGCTATTGGATATACTGCTCAGGAATTTGAATCACTTGGAAATAATTTCTTGGAAGCAATGATTCCTCCAGATGATTTCGAAAATCTCTACAGATTCTTAGATGAATTAACCAACTCTCCGAACGACGATTCCCATATTCTAGTGCACAGGTGTGTCTGCAAAGATGGAAGCTACAAATGGTTTAAAAATTATGTTACTGTTTTTGAAAGAGAGCCTTCTGGCGTTCCAAAACTTGTTTTGGGTATTGGCATTGAAGTAACGTTTCAGGTAGAAGCAAGACAAAAACTTTTTGAACAAATCAAAAATATTGAAAAAGTATCCTTTACACTATCACATGAACTTCGCCATGAGCATAGTAAAATATTAAGTATTCTTCAGTTTTCGAAAGATAATAAAGATATGATTGAGGTAGATGACCTACAATGGCTTGCTAATTCGCTTTACGAAAGTGCAGAAAGTATTGATAAATCTATCTATAGCATTTCACAACAATTGAACTCCATAAAATCAGAATTCATAACCCTAAATTCCACTTCAATAGAAGTGTAGTTTCCTGAATGCTGCATTATTTTGAAATCCTTTGAAAGCACATCGTTGAGCTTTCAAAGGATTTCATTTTTAAGCTAATGGAAATTCTAATCTTCCTGCCCAATAAATTGGAATGAAGTTTAATTTCCCTTGAACGCCAAATGGTGCATTTGAAAAAATAATCGCTTGAGCAATATGAGGATAATGCTCTAACAAATAATGTAAACTTTTTAATGACCCACTTTTTCCAGATTTCACTTCTATTGGTATAATTTGTCCTTCTCTTACCACAACAAAATCAACCTCTGCACTACTTCCTGGGCTGGTTCTTGCCCAATAAGTTAATTCTTCTTTTTGCGAAGCAATAAGTTGTTGTGCTACAAATTGTTCCGCCAACATTCCATTGAAAGCAGCGGTAAGACTCTTTTTCAAGTAAATGTCCAGAAAAGACAGTTTACTTTTTCTTAACAACAAACCAATATCAAGATGAAATAATTTGAACTGTTTTCCTGAAGGAGAAAGTGGTAAGCCCGAAATCGATACATTCTGAACTGCATTCAACAATCTGGCTGTTCTTAACACTTCCACTCCTTTTTTAATAGTGGGACTTGAAAAACGTTCTGATAAATGGGTATAAATAATTTGATTGCTAATCAATAAGGCACTTTTTTCTAAAATATCGTTTAGTGCATCTCCATCAACTGTGGGTTTATACTTTTTAAAATCTTGTTCATAGGAATACAGCAAATTATCTTGAATTTCCTGTACTTCTTTAAAGTTCTGATTGCTGACAAAACTTTGTACACACTCAGGCATTCCACCTACGATAAAGTAATTGTTGACTTCTTCATTCAGTATCGTTGTTACAACTTCTGGTAAAACTGTAGGCTTTTCATTTAAAATATTGGCAACTGCATCCTTTTTTCTAGCCAATAAAAACTCATAAAATGTCATAGGATGAAGATTCATAATATCTACTCGACCAACAGGAAAAGGTTGGTTTCTAAACTCAAAGTCTAATAATGACCCTGCGGCAATAAGGTGTAACTCTTTTTTATCTTCAAAAAAATATCTCAAACTGCCCAAAGCATCGGCACAGGCTTGAATTTCATCAAAGAAAAGTAAATCATTGGCTACATCAATCTTGATATTTAAAGCAAATTCAAGTTCTAGGAGAATCCTGTTTACATCAAAATTGGTTTTAAAGATGATATGTAAGTCTTTTCTTTTCTCAAAATTGATAGTGATTACTTTCTTGTCAAAATATTCTTCCCCGAATTTTTGAACTAGCCAAGATTTACCCACTTGTCTCGCTCCATTTAGCACAAGTGGTTTTCTTGTTGGCTTTATTTTCCAAGCCGCTAACTCATTTATTTTTTCTCTGAACATAAAATGTACTATTTTGTCAATGCTAAATAATAGGAACAAATATAAAGACAAAACAGCTAAGTTTAACATTATGGTTATTATTTTAAATTATTTATTTAAAATAATAACCATAATGTTAAACGCATTTGTAAATATCATCATTCGAATGAAGTTCTTTCATTCTTGTCTTAGTTCAATGAAAAGTAAAAATTGAAGTGCTAATTTTGAATCATCAAACGTGATAAAACAAAGTTAGAAACGAACAAAATAAGTAATTCCCTTTCTTGTTCTAGTTCAATGAAAAGTAAAAATTGAAGTACTAATTTTGAATCATCAAACGTGATAAAACAAAGTTAGAAACGAACAAAATAAGTAATTTCCTTTCTTGTTCTAGTTCAATGAAAAGCAAAAATTGAAGTACTAATTTTGAAGCATCAAACGAGGTAAATCAAAATTATGAATGAACAAAATAACTAATTTCCTTTCTTGTTCTAGTTCAATGAAAAGCAAAAATTGAAGTACTAATTTTGAAGCATCAAACGTGATAAAGCAAAATTAAAAACGAACAAAATAAGTAATTTCCTTTCTTGTTCTAGTTCAATGGAAAGTAAAAATTGAAGTACTAATTTTGAATCGTTAAGTTAATAATCACAATATTTTTATCCAGTAAATAATCGGTCTTAACATTACTTCTTCAAATAAGAGGGTTACTGTTTACGTCCAAATTTTTCAAAAAAATCAATTTTCAAAACACATACAAATAATTTTAAACTAAACAAAAATCATGAAAAAGACTATTCTTACTCTCGCATTCGCTGTAGCATCATTTGTTGGATTCGCTCAAAAACCTTCTCCAATGTTGCTTAACCCAACCAACCACGCTTTAGTATTAATCGACCATGAATCACAAATGGGATTTGCGACAAAAAGCATCGAAATGACTGATTTACGTAACAATACAGCCATCGTAGCAGGAGCTTCTAAAATCTTTAAAGTACCAACAGTTGTAACTACAGTAGCAGAGAAGTCATTTAGCGGTCCAGTTTTTCCAGAAGTTTCAGAATTTTATCCAGTTGCTACTTCAAATTATATCGACCGCACAACCATGAATACTTGGGAAGATGTAAACGCACACAAAGCGATTGTAGATAAAGGCAAGAAAAAAATCGTTTTAGCAGGCTTGTGGACTAGCGTTTGTATTGTAGGACCAGCTTTGTCAGCTATCAGTGAAGGCTATGACGTATATGTAATAACGGACGCAAGTGGGGACGTTTCAAAAGAAGCCCATGAACAAGCCGTAACTCGTATGGTTCAAGCGGGAGCACACCCAATTACTGCTATCCAATATTTATTAGAATTGCAACGTGACTGGGCTCGTAGCGAAACTTACGTACCAGTAACTAACCTTGTGAAAAAATACGGTGGTGCTTACGGTATCGGTATCCAATACGCTCACGAAATGTTGAAACACTAATCGATAATTATCTAAAGACTTTAGGTTACTGATTAACCTAAAGTCTTATTACAAAATTCTTTCCTCAATACCCTTCTTCTTACAAATATGAAAACTTTATCCTCCCTCGCATTTTTACTTTTTGTTTTGATTGGCAAGACCTTCGCTCAACAAAAAGCAGACATGATTATCATCAACGGAAAAGTAAATACGCTCGACGACACTCATCAAAAAGCCGAAGCTGTGGCAATTGCTGGCAATAAAATCTTAGCCGTTGGAACGAACAAAGAGCTGTTAAAATTGAAAAATGCCAAGACTAAAATTGTAGATGCTCAACAAAAAACCGTGATTCCGGGTTTGTTTGATAGTCATTTGCACGTAATTCGTGGTGGACGTTTTTACAATACTGAATTGCGTTGGGACGGTGTAAAAAGCCTAAAACGTGCCTTGGAGATGTTAAAAGAACAAGCCCAAAGAACTCCAGAAGGACAATGGGTAAGAGTAGTTGGTGGCTGGAATGAATATCAATTTGAAGAAAAACGTTTACCAACTATTCAGGAAATCAACGAAGCTACTGGCAATACGCCTACTTTTATTTTGTACTTGTATGGTAAAGCGTGGCTAAATCAGGCGGGAATCAAAAAGTTAAATATTACTGGAGAAACTGCGAATCCTGTAGGAGGTTTAATCGAAAAAGATAGCAACGGAAACCCAACAGGCTTATTAATTGCAGAACCGAATGCCTTTATTTTGTACTCTACTTTAGCAAAACTTCCAGAATTAAATAACGAAGAAAAAATCAATTCTACGCTACAATATATGACCGAACTCAATCGCTTGGGCGTTACGGCTGTTATGGATGCAGGAGGTGGATTTCAGAATTTTCCTGATGATTATAACATTACTGACTCGCTCAATAAAGCAGGCAAAATTACTGTCAGACTTCCCTATTATCTTTTTGCTCAGAAAAAAGGAACAGAGTTGAAAGATTATACTCGCTGGACTGGAATGGTTGACCTTGAGCATCAGCATGGAAATGGCATCAACGAAATTGATTATCACGTAGAAGGTGGTGGCGAAAACTTGGTAGCCGATGCCGCAGATTTTGAAAACTTCCTTTTCCCTCGCCCAGAATTGCCAAATTCGATGGAAAGTTCATTAAAACCCGTTTTGCAATTATTGGTAAAAAATCGTTGGCCATTTCGTTTACACGCTACTTACAACGAAAGTATTTCAAGAGATTTGGCGGTGATTGAAGAAGTAAACAAAGAAACACCATTGAACGGATTAGTTTGGTTTTTTGACCATGCCGAAACCATCAGCGAAGAAAATATGCAACGCATCAAAGCATTAGGTGGTGGCATTGCAGTACAACACCGCATGGCTTATCAGGGAGAAAGTTTTATTCGTCGCTATGGAAAAAATGCAGCATTGGCGAGCCCGCCCGTAAAAAGAATGCTTGAATTAGGGATTCCTGTAGGTTTGGGTACAGATGGTACTCGTGTAGCTTCTTACAATCCTTGGGTTTCGCTGTATTGGATTACTTCAGGAAAAACCATTGGTGGCACACAAGTAATGGCAAAAGAAAATACTTTGGATAGAAATACCGCTTTGAAATTGATTACTGCTGGTGGTTACAATCTTATCAAAGAACAAAACAAAGGTAAAATTCAAGCAGGATATTTGGCTGATTTGATTATTCTGAGCGATGATTATTTTGAAGTAGCTGAAGAAAAAATCAAAGATATTACTTCTGAATTGACCATTGTTGATGGTAAAGTAGTATTTGGTACAGGTACTTTTCAAAGTGTAGCTCCACAAGCTTTACCTGTTATTCCAAGTTGGAGTCCAGTGAAATATTATGGTGGTTTTCAAACCAAATAAGTATGAAAAAGCTGCTGTGGCTATTGGGTATTTTAAGTTGGAATACTTTAGCATTTGCTCAAAATCCAGTTTTCAAAATGTTGAGATATGATGAAAATTGGACTTCGTTTAAAAAAGATACAGGTAATAACTGGTATAATCATTTGAAATATAGTTCAATAAAAAATTCAAACAAAAGTTATATTTCAGTTGGTGGCGAAGTAAGATTTCAATACTTCGCCATTAAAAACGAAGATTGGGGCGATACTCCTGCCGACAACGACGGTTATGTTTTAACTCGTTATTTAGCGCATATCGATTATCATATTAACCCGACTTTCAGAGCCTTTTTTCAATTACAAAGTAGCCTTGCCAATAGTAGAATCAATCCGAATCCAGTAGAAAAGAATCCTTTAGAAATTCATCAAGCTTTTGTAGATGGTTTTTTATATCAACAAAAAGGGAAATCAGTTTTATTGAGAGTAGGTCGTCAAGAATTAATGTATGGTTCGCAAAGATTGATTGCAGTACGAGAAGCACCGAACAACCGCATGGCTTTTGATGGTTTGAAGTTTATTTTTCAACAAAAAAATCTTAAATCAGATGTCTTTTATACGCATCCCATTGCCAACAAAACAGGCATTTTTGACGACACTTTTAATAAGAATACTCAATTTTGGGGCTTTTATTCGGTCATTAATCATGCTCCTTTATTGAATAATATCGACTTATATTATTTGGGTATTCACAAAAAACAAGCTACTTACGATGCTGGAAAAGGAGAAGAAATCAGGCATTCGATAGGCACAAGAATCTGGAAAAATAAAGGTGATTGGCAGTATGATTTTGAAGGAGTTTTCCAGTTCGGGACATTTGCACAGCAAAACATTTCAGCTTGGACTTTGTCATCAAACACTACTTATCAATTTAGTAAAACGATTTTAAAACCTACTATTGGTTTAAAAACAGAAGCGATTTCGGGTGATAATAATTTGGGCGATAATCGTTTACAAACCTTTAATCCGCTTTATCCTAAAGGAGCATATTTTGGTTTAGCTGCTTTGATTGGACCAGCCAATTTATTCGATATTCACCCATCTATTGATTTAGAATTGAATAAACAATTAGCATTTGGTATCGACTATGATATTTTTTGGCGACTCAGCCGAAAAGATGGCATTTATGCCCCAAATATGTCGCTGATTTATTCAGGAAAAAATAGCAATGAGCAATTTATTGGCAAGCAATTATCCACAAATTTGAATTATCAATTAAACCCTTTTGTATTTTTTAAAATAGAAGGAACTTGGTTTAAATCAGGCGCATACCTGAAAGAAGTAAGTGCTGGAAAAGATATTTTTTTCACTGCTTTCACCACACAATTAAAGTTTTAGCATTAAGAGTATTCATCTTTAAACAAACAATATCATGTCTAAATTTATATGGATTTTCTTGGTAGTATTAGCAGGCTCATTACTCCCAATTCAAGCAGGACTCAATACTAAAATGGGCAAAGCAATTGATAGTCCCGTTTGGGCATCACTTATTTCATTTGCTGTTGGTACGCTAGCCATGTTAATATATGCTGGTGTTACGAAACAAGGTTTTAGCATTTCAGAATTACGTAACGTTCCAGCACATACTTGGCTTGCGGGTGTGTTAGGCGCATTTTATGTAACTACCATTGTATTGGCATTTCCACGTTTAGGACCTGCGCTTACTTTTGGACTTGTGGTAGCAGGTCAATTATTTATTTCTCTTTTACTCGACCATTTTAATATTTTGGTACAAGTTCAACATGGTGTTAATATTTTCCGGATCATCGGTATGCTTTTAATTATCGCTGGCGTCGTGATTATTCGCTCATTTTAAATTGATTATTTAGCCACTCGTTCATATTTGAGTAGCTTACTTGCCCAAGGAATGAAAAACTGAAAATTTGGCGCATCTGTATGTCCTCCATTATGTTGTCGCCAAGCTAATTCGCCATCAAGTAATCCAGCAAGTACTGGTGGCATTTTTTCATTATGATAGTCGTTACTTAGACCCAAATCTTTAGCACCTAATAACTTAAATACTGTTCCTGCGGCAATAGTGGCTTTATAACTGCCCACTTGGTCAAGCCATTTGGCATCGCCTTTTTCTGGAATTCCATAACTAATAAATGTAGGACGGGGTGCACAAAGTGCCAATAATTCATGCGAATCTATGGGAAGGTCGCAACCCGTTTTACTTCCAAAAGACGATTCTGCGGCAGCATATTTTAGATAATTTCCTGCCATCCAATGAAATTCACCACTACTGGCAAGGCTTTCAACGGCTTCGCCAAAAACTCGTCGTTGCAAGGTTGTTCCACCTTTCCCAGAAGAACCAATCAATCCAAAAGCAAAACGTTGGTCAAAAGCCATTGTTACCAAAGCAGCTTTTCCGTATCTTGAAACACCTTCAATGCCTACTTGTTTGGTATTGACCAATGGCTCAGTTGCCAAATAATCTAATGCTTTCGATGCGCCCCAAGCCCATGCTCTTAATGCTCCCCAATCTTCAGGTTTTCTAGCCTGACCTTTGTTTACTAAACCAATTACTCCTCTTGTCAAACCCGCTCCATTATCTGCTTGAATGCTATTGGCTTCTAAAGTACAATAACCCCAACCCGCAGCGAGTAATTGTTCCGTTGGGGCTGAATCGCCCGTAACGGGTGGTGCAAAAAAACCTGCACTTGGCAATCTTGTAATGGGTGCATAAGCGGGATAACGCTCAAAAATCTCTTTCATTTCAGGATTACTCTTTATCATCATTTCCTTAAATGCGATATTGATTTTTTCCATATCAGCAGGATTGGGCTGTGCAGGCGATGGCAAAGCGGGAAATCCGAACATCATCAGTACTGGAACAGGTCCTTTTACATTAGCTGGCAAAACCAATACCATATTGATGTTGACGTTTATCAACGGATACTCGCTATTATCTACATGACCGATGATTTGCTTCGCAACCACAGGAATACGTCCAACTAATTCATTGTCAGTTACTTTTATCGTCCAAGTTACTTTAGGTGCATTTGTGGGGACTTTCCCATACATTTCTTTTTCAAAATCTGCAATGATTTCGGGGCGACGTAAATTCCACCATTGTTCAGGAGTAGTTACTTTTTTGCCATTTTTAGTTATCAGCGCATCAGGCAATTCTGGACAAGGATTCGCCAGATTTTCATCATAATTTGCATGGTTTGGGTCAGCTTCATTGCCACTTGGTCCAGACCTTAGTTTTTTAATCCCCAACTGTTGCATCATATTGGCTTGATCTTGTTGCGCCGTAAATGTGGTGAGTGGTGGGTATTTGTTACTATCAACAACCACAGATTGCTGTGCCAAAGTCCAATGGCTAAAACTCAAAGAGCTTATAATGATGACGAAGTATTTTTTCATGAAAGACATAGTTTTTTAGTTTAATATCAATGATTACTTATCCGTTCTAAACGGTGAAGCTGGTAATCCTTCTTTATTATAAAGGTTTGGATTGACAGGGTTATCAGCCCAAGCGTATCTTACATAAAGTGGTTTTGTTACTTCATCGCTCCAAACAATTACTTTATCGCCTGCTATTGTAGCTTTAGCCCAAACGAATTTTTTATCTTCGCCAGCGATGGCAAAATCACTTAATACTTCGCCATCATGACTGACCAAGCCTGAACCAATATTGGAAAAAAGAAGTGTAATTTTATTTTCTTCAATGTTTGAAGATTGAAAAATTGGACCAGATGAAGTAATATTTTCTTGATAAGCAAGCTTCATCGCTGACAATGAAAGGCGTTCGCCAACGTCTTTTTTATTATCTGGATGAATATCGTTCCATTCTCCTAAGTCAATCGCAACGGTCATTTCAGTGTTGGGAACAGACAAAGTATTCAACTGTGCTTCTCTAACAATTGCCATATTACTTTCGGAAGGCAAATAGTTATAATCCATAAAACCAGGCAATTGAATATACAAAAAAGGCAATAAATCTTGTTTCCATTGATTTCGCCAGTCGTTTATCAAAGCAGGTAACAATTTTGCATATTCATGAGGACGCCCAGTATTACTTTCGCCTTGATACCAACAAAAACCTTTAACCGCAAAATTAATAACAGGGGAAACCATCGCATTAAACAAAGCCGTCGGCTGATTTTGTGCACTGATTCCCATGTTTCCGATCATAATACTTGGCTTAAAAACAAGACCAACTTTATATTGCCAAGTGCCTTTCAGGTCAACACTATCCGTTTCTGAAAAAATACAATAAGGTTTATCAGGTACAAAACCTCCTTTGCCAGCGTTATTTGTTACTCTTACCACAAAGATGTTTTTCCCTGCTTTCAAGACATCGGCAGGCACTTTATATCGCCTTTGCGGATATAAATAGGTGGTATTGCCAATCTTTTTGCCATTGATATACAGTTCGTCGGCATCTACAATTCTACCTAAAAACACTTTTACTGATTTACCAACCATCGTAGCAGGAATCTCGATTTCCTTTCTGTACCAAACTACGCCATTGAGGTCTTTTATTCCTTGGTCTTCCCAATATCCCGGAATATTAATATTTCGCCAGTTTTTCGGTGTGTAAGCTGTCTCAAACCATTTTGTATTTTTTAATCCTTCGTCAATTGCTTGTGGAGTATTATTGGGAATCGCTTTTCGGTTCAAACTATTCACATAAGATGTATCTTTATTTTTTTCGATAATGGCTTTTTGCATGGCAAAATCCTTAAAACCTTGCTCGCTTATCCATGCTTCGATGGGTGTACCGCCCACACTTGCGTTAATAATCCCGACGGGAACTTGATATTTTTCATGTATTTTTTTGGCAAAAAAATAAGCTACCGCCGAAAATGGACGCACATCTTCACCCACCGCCGATTTCCATTGTCCATTCGGAAAATCATTTTGTGGCGACTGCAAATTGGTAAGCGTAGGAATCCAAAATTGTCTGATTTGAGGATTATTAGCTTCCGCAATTTCTTTAGCATAAGTAACATCGTGAATATTCAACTGATGAACCATATTACTTTGTCCGCTACAAAACCATACTTCACCAATCAAAATATCTTTTACTTCAACACGAGTATTGCCCAAAATTTCCATCGTAAAAGGTCCACCCGCTTCCATTGCTGGTAAATTTACTTGCCAATCGCCTTTTACATCTGTAATCGTTTTATAACTTTTACCCTTAAATTTCAATGTGATTTTTTCCTTCGGCTTCGCCCATCCCCATATTTTAAGATTTGTATTACGTTGAAGTACCATTCCATCACTGATAAGTTTTGGCAAACGTAATTGTGCTTGTGTAATGATACTTATCGTAAAGAATAAGCAACTAAATAGTAATTTTTTCATCTTGTTTTTGTACTCCATAGTTTTAATTTCTTTATCAAATTGGACTTTATTTACTGATATTAAGTGTCTCTACTGAACCAAGGTAGTTTTGTTCTGTCATTCCAAAATCCAAGACTAATTTCTGTAAAACAACGCCAGTAGTTACCATCCAATATTTTACAGTATGTTTGCCTTTTCCAACAAGTGAGTGTTTACTTGTTTTGATAATGATATTTTCGGAAGCCCATTTGTTCCAAATACCTTTATCACTTGTTTTATCTTCTTTGTTCAAACTGATGATTTGAGGCTCTCCATCATCTACAGAAATAGCATATTGCAAACCATTTTCTGTTCCGTAGAAATTCAAACTTGGTGAAAAGTAAGCTTGAATCGTAACATCACCTTCACTAAAAGTATAAATTTCATATTCCAGATGCGAAGCGTTTCCTTCGGGTTTTTGCTCTTTAGCGGTAACAGGAAAAGTAGTAATCGCCGAACCAGTTCTACCGTGGTCGGGCAAGATTTTCCATGCTATACCATTAGTGTTAATCGCTTTAGTAAAATGGTTTGCCTCAATGACAACCCCATTTTGTTCGTCTTGATAAAAGACATTTCCTTTTGTATTGTTTGGATTCTCGGCTCTTTTTACTGGCTGAATTGCTATTTCTTTTTTCTCAATAACAGCCTCATCGCTAAGATACTTTACTGCTGGCATCTTCTGTTTTTCGGGCTGTTGCCAATAAGTATAACCAATATGCGTTTGGCTCATCAGATGATTCCATTTGCCATTATTCAATTGATGATACTCGCTTGTAATGACAGAATCCTTAGCAAAAAACTGTTTTACTTTATCGGCATAAGTATTGGTTTCTTTCCATTTGTTCTCAAAAGCTTCCTTGTTCAAAGCCACATTGTAATACATTTCATTGAGATTTGCACAGGCTTTAATGGGATGTAAAACCAGTTGAAAATAGGCATCTTGATAGACTGGAGATAAATATTTTTTGATGCTCTCGGCTTTTTGCAGCAAATTATTATAGTCTGTCACTACGGTTTTCCATTCGCCAGTTTTCAGGTTGTAAGTATTTGCATCTAATAATTCAGGCTTCCGTCTTCCATTGTATTTACTGTATTGATTCAGCAAAAAGGCTATTTCTTTGGCATATTTATCGCCAAATTGCTTGCTTGCCCATTGTTCGCTATACTGTTGTAAATCATTAGCTTGAATCTTTTCAGGATTCCAAGCATAGTCTAAAAAGAAAGAAATTGGAAATTCCATCGGTTTAATATCGCCCACATTTACAATCCAAATATCTTTCACATGGTGTTCCCAAGCCAAGTGCATTTGTTCCCAAATTCGGGGAAGCGGATTCGTATTCAACCATTTGTAATTACGTGGACCGCCTACATAATCAAAATGATAATAAATTCCATAACCGCCTTTGCGTGGTTTGGCATCGGGCTTAGGAAGTTTACGAAGATTTCCCCAGTTGTCATCACAAAGTAGAAGCGTTACATCGTCAGGTACAGTCATTCCTTTATCGTAATAATCTTGAACTTCTTTGTACAATGCCCATAATTGTGGGGTTTCGCTAGCTGGTTTGCCCGTTACTTCGCTAATAATATCACGTTGGTCTTTTACGATTTTTTCTAATAAAGCCGTTGCCGTTTCTCTTGACATTGGTTCGTCGCCATCACCTCTCATACCAACGCTTACAATTTTTTCATTGGTGGCTCGCTTCATGCCTTCTCGCCAAAATGCCTGTAGTTTTGTCGGATTACTCTCATAATTCCATACGCCACCTTTTTCTCTTCGCCATTCATCATGGGCACGCATCAAAGGTTCATGATGCGACGTTCCAATCACAATGCCATACTCATCGGCTGTTTTGATATTCTCTGCATCGTCGGCATAAAAAGCACTTCCCCACATGGCTGGCCAAATGTAGTTTGCTTTTAAACGAAGTAATAATTCAAATACTTTCCCATAAAATTTGTGGTTAAAACCACCAAATTTTTCTTTACTCCAACTTGATAAAGCAGGCGCTTCATCATTGATAAAAATGCCACGATATTTCACTTTTGGACTTCCTTCTGAATAGCGACCATTCAAAACATAAATTTCATCGTGTTTTGGCACAGGGACATCAGCCCAAAAATACCAAGGCGAAACACCTATTTGTTTAGATAAATCATAAATGCCATAAATTGCTCCTCGCCTATCTGAACCAACAATCACCAATGCTTTTTTGACATGAGGAAAAGGATTTTCAATCGTTTGAATCACAAATGTTTCCCATTTTCCTTGAAGGCTTTTTACATCTATTTTCTTTTGAGCCACCAATGCGTCAATCCATTGATTTTTTCCTAAAGTACCCACAATAATAATTTCATTGTGCTTGCTAAGTTCCTTGATAATATTATTTTTTCTGCCTGTTACTCGTTCAACGTCCATTTGCAAATCATTCGTAGCACGAATGACGGCTTGGTCATCTTCTTTTGAAATCAAAATGGGAGCTATTTTACTTTTTGAAGCAAGACAAAAAGCTTTTTCTTTTGATTGAAATACAATGTAATGATTGGGATTTATGCAAAAACCAGATAGTGGCAATAGTAATAAGAGTACTTTAAAAATGTGCTTCATCATTATTTATTTTTTGAGCTATGTTTTTGAACATATTCAGACAATATTAATCTTTCAATTAGGATACACGATAGGTATTCCTGATTGAAAGACTAAAACTTTTGATTACATTTCAAGTGTGGATTTTTTTGGAGGCGTAAAGTAAATAGAAATGGTAAAAATTGAATGTCACAGAACACTAAATCTCTATTCCATTTGTTCAGAGAACAGATAATTCTATGAGTATTATTGTATTTTACTTGATAACTCAATACTTGTTGCCTCTAAGCCATCGGCTTTGATATGTAATTTCATTTTGCCAACTTTCCCTTTTTTTGCTCGAATAATTACCAAAGCCAAGCCATTAAATGCCTGACGTTCGTGCGATGAAAAGGAAACCAAATCAGCAGGATTTCCATTATCCGTTGCTACAATTTCGCCCATACCTTCTATACTGAAATATACTTTATGATTAGCATCTGGCACTGTCAAACCATTTTTATCAGTAATTTTTACCGTGATAAAAGCAAGGTCTTCACCATCTGCTTTGATGATAGAACGGTCTGCCGAAGCTTGTATTTTTGACGCTTTTTCGGTTGTTTTTACAACTTCCTCAGCCCAAATTTTATCATTTTTATAAGCAATTACTTTTAATACTCCCGCTTGGTATTTTACTTCATCCCAACGAAGACGATATTCAAATGCAGCTTTCTTTTTTCTTCCTTGCGATTGTCCATTTAAAAATAATTCTACTTCATCACCCGAAGTAAATACATGCACTGGCGTAATTTCTCCAACACGATTAGCCCAATTCCAATGCGGTAAAATGTGAGCGATGGGCAATTCTGGTCGCCAACGAGCCTGATATAAATAGTATCTATCTTTTTTGAAACCCGCTAAATCAATCATACCAGAATATGAACTACGAGCGGAATAATAAGGCGTTGGCTCTCCAATATAATCCCAACCAGTCCACACAAATTCGCCTGCTACATAAGGATGTCGGTCTTGTGTAGCAAAAACTTTATCGGGCGATGCTCCAAATTGAGCTGTGTAAAGTTCATAAGCACTTACTTCTTTGGTAACAGGATTTCCTCCTACGCCATCGCTCACGGGAGCAGAGTTTTCTGTTGCGACAGGAAAAACATAAGATCCACGAGTACTTAATGCCGATGCTGTTTCGCTACTGACAATCATTTTATCAGGAAACGCTTTTTGAAAAGCTGGATACAATGGAGATGTTCTGATGCCTCCTTTTAAATGTAAATAAGCGGGTGCGTCTCGGATGCCTTCGCCTTGATAATTCAAACTCATAAAATCCATTTCTTTAGAAAATGGCATATCTGGTTTGGCAAAATTTTGTGAAGCAGAAGCTGGACGAGTAGGGTCTTCTTCATGAACAATATCGTGTAATTTTTTAGCAATTTTAGCTCCTTCTACATCGGTATATTGTTCGCCTACTTCATTGCCAAAACTCCAAGCAATAATAGATGGATGATTGCGGTCACGACGAATAAAAGAGCGAGTATCAGGCTCGTGCCAATCTGGAAAAATCAAATGAAAATCGTGCGGTGTTTTCTTCCGTTCCCAACTATCAAATATTTCATCTATGACTAAAAAGCCCATTTTATCCGTTAAATCAAGTAATTCAGGAGCAGGCGGATTGTGTGCCATACGGATAGCATTACAGCCCAGTTCTCGAAGCATTTCAAGTTGGCGTTCGGCTGCTCTAACATTAAAAGCGGCTCCTAAAGCACCCAAATCGTGATGTTGATTTACTCCTTGTATTTTTATTTTTTCACCATTGACCAATAATCCTTTGGTTGGATGAAACTCAATTTTACGAATACCGAATTGCGTATCGTATTGGTCAATTACTTTTCCATTACTAAAAAGACGAGTACGAGCGAGATAAAGATTTGGCTGTTGGGTTGTATAAGCTCCCCAAAGTTTTGGATTTTTAAGTTTTAATGTCTTCCCTTGTTCATAGTTTTCTCCTGCTTTGATACTGATACTTTCTGTTGGAAAACTGGCTACAGCCTTTCCAATTAGTTTTAAAGATTTATCTAAAACATAGATTTCAGTTTTTACTTCAACTTTTTGTGAAGTATTGGCTTTATTGGTGATTTGCAATGACAAATTAATCGTAGCTTCTGTCGCCGAAATTTCTGGGGTAGTGATAAATGTTCCCCACTGAGCTACATGCACTGGAGCTACTTTACTTAACCAAACATTGCGATAAATGCCACCGCCCGGATACCATCTTGCTGAGTGATTTGGATTATCAATTCTAATAGCCAATTGATTATCGTTCCCAACTTCCAAGTATGGCGTTAAATCTAATCTGTAAGAATTATAGCCATAAGGCCAACCGCCAATTAAATGTCCATTCAACCAAACCATGCTGTAGGACATTGCACCGTCGATATCTAAATAAATAATTTTCGTTTTGTCTGTCGCTGAAATATTCAGTTTTTTACGGTACCAAGCTACGCCTTGGCTAGGCAATCTTCCCATACCACCGCCTACTTCTGGTTTATCCCCTTCGTAAAATGCTTGATTAATCGCCCAATCGTGCGGTAAGCTTATTCTTTCCCAAGTATTATCAGTAAAATCACTTTTTATAAAAGGAAAATCTGCCACTGGATTTCCAGCAGGGGGAACGTGTTTTTGAGAAGGGTCTTTGATAAAATCGTTGGCTGTGGGAAGAATCCACGCTTTCAGTACTTGTTCTTTTGCTTCAATTTTTACAGCTTCATCAGGTTTAGCGTCAGCTACTTTACTATCATTTACTTCTTTTATTTCAGGACGAACGTCATAAATAAGTTTGTCGGCATTTGCTTTGTATCGCATAAACCGCCAACCTTCGTTGAGTTTAATTTTTGTCCGCTGTCCGCTAATATTACCAGCGGTGATTGCTATTAGAAAAACAAAAAAAATGGTTTTGTAAAAGTATTTCATTAATAAATTAGTCTGCATTCAATTATTATTTAGCACTAAAGTATGATTTTTTATAACTTAATAACTATAAAAATCAACAAATTAAGTATTAATTATTAAACACGATCGTAGTGGCACTACTTGCTGGAATATCCATTTCTACCGTTTTATCAGTAATTGTCAGATTTTTCTTGGTTAATGAGGTTGTTTCAGTAGTACTGTAGGCAATTGCTGAACTTGGCACCAAACCGTTCAATTGAACACTTTTTACTGTAAATGTCTCTGGATTAATAATCACCACAACAGTCTGTGATTCTTTTTTATAAGCTGTAATTTTTAAATAATTATTAGCAGGAACATCAACACCAACTCTTACAAAACCCGGACGTATAAATTTTGAAAAATGTGAAAAAGCATAACCACGCTTAAGTACTTCGCCATTGGCTGTATTTTGCTCGCCATCACCAATAAAAGAATAATACCGTTGTAGATACCACCAAATGTAGGCGTTCCAGTTGTTAGTCATCGCATTATGAATCGTGGTTAACATTGTGATAGATTCAGCCCATTTAGCTGTTTCAGAATAGGTTTTCCACTCGGCTGCCCCAGTGTTTCCTGTGTTCAAATTCAGTAAATACTCTGTCATCCAGATTTCCTTTTTCTTTTGTTCTGCCAAAGGAAATTTTGCCAATCCACCTCCGTAGATATGCCCAGCTACGATGTCAATTTTTTGTGCAGCTTCATCATCAGAAAGTACTGCATTTGTCAAGTTTTGATTAAAGTTTAAGGATTCTGGTGCAGCAAGTTTAGCCCCAACAATTTGTCCAGGTGCTTTTAAAAAATTGATAAAATCATCCGCTGTATAATCGCATGATTCATAATTTGGCTTCCAGTCTGGTTCATTTTGAATTGATACAACATCAATTTTTGCTCCATTTTGAGCCATATAAGCAATAAATTCATTGATATAGTCTTTGAACGCTTTATAATTTTCGGGTAATAAATATCCTCTGATATCACTATTATTACTCTTTAAGGCAGCAGGTGGCGACCACGGACAAGCCAATACTTTTACTCCATACTTATTTGCTTCTTTGACGGCTTCAATAATAATGGGCCATTCATTTTTATTAGACGATATTCTTACTCTGAAAATACTAAGTCCTAATTCGTTGTCATTCAAGCCAAAAGCTTTAACCGCTTCACTTGGTTTTAAAGATTGTGTCCCCCACATTCTGTTTGCGCCTCCAAAACCAGAAATCGTTTGATAAGTAGTAAGTGGTGTAATCGTTACTTTGAAAGGATTTGTTTTAACCACTACGGGTGTATTTGCTTCTTCAGATGTTTTACAAGAAAAACTGGAAACAAAGGAGAAAATTAAAAGTAAGATTGTTTTTAAGATTTGTTTCATTTCAATCGTTAGTGTTTTAGAGGATTTACTTCAATAGAATCCTGTACTTTAATTAATTCAAAAAGAAATAGAAGAGATAAAACGTGTTATCCCTACTATTTCTTAAGTGATTAGCAGTTAGCTTCTATACTGAAGCTTAATTATAAATATCCTGGATTTTGTTCCAATTTGGCACTTCTGTTTCTTTCGATTTCTCCTTGTGGAATTGCCCAAAGATTGAAGTTTGGTTTCATGTTTACTCCGTAGAATGAATTATACTTTGTTACTCTTTCGTATAATTTACCCATACGCATCAAAGTAAGCATGCGTTTTTCTTCTACACCAAGCTCACGTAATCTTTCATCAAGAATATAATCTAAAGTTACATCGCTTGCCAACACTGGAGATGCCTTCGCTCTTGAACGAACTACGTTAATATCAGTTGCTGCAGCCGCTTGATTTCCCAAACCAACATAAGCTTCTGCTCTCAGTAAATATGTTTCAGCCAATCTGAACATGTATTGGTCGGTATAAGTCCCTCCTGCTGATGCTTTTAACTCATATTTCTTGATTGGGTCTGATGAACCCGGATTCACATACAAACCTGCTGGGTGATTAAATGGCGTCGTTGCTTTTGACTGATAAGGATAAAAAACACGTGAAGGATAAGTAATTCCTGCTCCTGCTGGTGGATTTTTTGTCGAAACTACTTTACCGTAAAAAGGACTCGCTGGGTTTGTTGCCACTACTTCTCTCACGAAATTATGATTGGCATTTCTAATGTCGTTATTGAAATCACTTTTCCAAACACTATCCGCAAAATATCTTGAAGGCTGTAAAAAACCTACTCCTCTACCTCCCGTATAATCTCCAACTGGCCATTGAAAAAGCGCTACACCATTTACTCGCATATCACGATAAAGAGGCACGTGTACTCTTTCTAGTTGATAAGCTCCAGCCATAGCTGTTGAAATAGAACCACCACCTTGAACGTCTGTCTCGAACTGAATCACCCAAAGACCTTCTCTGTTTCCTGCTGTTTTTCTATTTTGATTATTCGCTTGAAACAAATCCCAATACACATCGCCGGGCGTAACTGTAGCACGAGAACCAAATCTGTTTTGCATCAAATCTGTGGCTGCATCGTCAATAACGACTGTTGCTGCATCGGCCGCATTTTTAAATTGACCATCAGCAAGATATACTTCTGATAATAAATGTTGTGCTACAAGATTTGAAACCTCTCCGTCTTTCACCGTTGCAATTGCTGGAAGGTTGGCTGCTGCAAACTTTAAATCTTCTATAACCAATGTCAACACTTCTTTCTTAGTTGCTCTTACAAAATTGGTTTTTTCGGCAATTACTTCTTCAGTAATTAATGGCACTCCACCCCACAAATAAGCCATCGTTCTATAAGCGAATGCTCTGAAGAATTTTGCCTTTGCTTCAAATACAATTTTGTCTTTATCATTCATCGACGAACTAGGAATACGACTAATAATAGTATTTGCATCGGCCACAATCTTATAAATTTGCGTCCAGTGATTATTAGAAAGCGTACCCGACGGGCCAAATTCTGATGATAAATTTGGATTCGTTCCTACAGTTACTTCTATGCCTAAATCTGTTCTGTACAGATAGTGCATTGGTTGCCAGTCACTTCTTGTATAAAACTCGGCTCTTACAGAATTGTAAAGACTGTTAATTGAAGCATTAAAGTCATCCGCCGACTTAAAAGCATTGCTTGTACTTAAGAATGAAAGCGGTGTTTCATTCAGAAAATTATCCCCGCATGATGTGCTGAATAAAAGAAGAACTAATAATGATAATATATTTAATTTTTTCATTTTCTATCTTGATTAATAAACTATGTTTAAACCTACAGTAAAGGCTCTTAATACAGGTCGTCCTCCATTATTCAAACCATTCACAGGGTTGCCATCGGTATCATTATCATTTACTTCTGGGTCCCAACCTTCCCACTTGGTCCAAGTATAAAGGTTTTTACCACTGATATAAAGGTTGATAGATTGTGCCTTCGTTGATTTCAACAAATTGCCTAAGTTGTAAGAAAGCGAGATGTCTTGTAATCTGATAAAACTTCTGCTTTGATACATATTCGGTTCGATTTTAGCTCTACTTCCCGAAATATTTCTTGGATATTTACCTGTAGGATTAGTTGGCGACCAAAAATCAATTCCTTGAATGTAGTTTACTCTAATACTATTGTCATCTCGGAAATATGATGGATTATTGTTTCTCAAATAACCATCTTTACCGCCTTGAATTGAGTTAATTAAAACACTTAGATTAAAGCCTTTGTATTCAAAATTATTCGATAAACTTACACGATAAGCGGGTTCTGCTCTACCCAAAAATACTCTGTCCATTAAAGGAGTAATATCTTTATCGCCATTTTGATCTACAATTCTTACTGAACCAACAGGGAAACCCGCTAATCTTTCATCTGAAAGTTGATAGATTCCGTTTAACTGATAGTTATAAATCGTTCCGATTGATTTTCCGATAAATAAATTACTTGAAATAAGGTCATCTTCTACTCCATCTCCATTAGCATCTACGCCCGTAAGTGATACAATTTTGTTATTGTTAGCAGAGAAATTTACAGTTGACGACCATTTAAAACCGCCTTTATCGACTATTTTTCCCGTAATCGAAGCTTCAAAACCCGTATTATTGATTTGTCCTAAGTTTGTGCTGATACTTCCAAATCCAGTTACGGCAGGAATCGCTACGCTATACAATAAGTCTTTTGTTTTGTTATTATAATATTCAAGTGAACCACTTAATTTACTGTTGAACAAGGTAAAATCAAGCCCTAAATTTAAACCCGTTGTACGTTCCCATTTTAGGTTATCGTTTCCTAAAGAAGTTACTTGTTGACCAAAAGCGGTAGTTCCCCCATCTCCATATACGTAAGAGTATGTATTACCTGTAGAAACCCTAGCAACAGAAGTATAACGAGAAGTTTGGTTTCCGATAGTTCCGTAACCTGCACGTAATTTCAAGAAATCAACTGGTTTTACATTCTTCATGAAGTTTTCTTCTGAAAGCACCCAACCTAAAGCCGCTACAGGAAAAACCCCATATTTGTTATTTTTGGCAAAACCAGAAAATCCATCACGACGAACGGTCGCTGTTAAAAGATATTTGTTCTTGAATTTATAATTGACTCTTGCCATTTGGTAATTCAAGGCTTCGTCCCAAGCATCCGATTCTACAAACTTCGTCGTTCCCAATGATAGGTTATTATAACTTAACGATAGTCTGGTAAAACCTTCGGCTCTTGCATTTACTGAACTGAATTTTCTTTCTACCGCTCCGTACAAAAATGTACCTGTTACTTCATGTTCGCCAAAGGCTTTGTTATAAGTAAGGATATTATCGAAAGTATAATCGTAATAATCTTGCGTGTTTTTATAAGCTGAACCCGTTTGACCAGCCCCATAAATACTTGAATTATATCTTTGAGAAAGACGGTAATTATTCCCAAAGTTCATCCGATACTTCAATCCTTTAAGAAATGGAAAGTCTATTTCTGTGTAAATGTTAGCAAAAAGGTATTTATTTCTATCATAGTCATCAACTTCATACGTAGTAAAAGGACTTGGTTCTAAAGTATTGGTAGGAAAAGGAATCAATTTGCCATTCGCATCATAAGGAACTAACAATGGCGAAATGCGCAAAAGGCTACTGAAAGAAGGTTCTTGTCCGTCTTGATTCACAAAAGAACCCGATGAAACCAAACCCACTTTTAACCAGTCTAAAGGCAGTATTTCAATGTTAGCACGGATTGATTGTCTTTTGAAAACATCATTTACAATAAACCCTTTTTGATTGACCAAAGAACCCGACAACAAATAAGTAACACGCTCTGAACCACCAGAAATACTTAAATTATTCTCAAAAATTGACCCAGTGTTTGTTCCTTCTTGAAACCAATTATAATTGTTTGGCAATAAGTTTCCAGCACCATCACGCATCGCAGCATCAGCAAAATCAGATACTTTAAAATTTGGATTTGGTTCTGTATAGTTGGGTGCTAAATAGGCTTTATCATAAAAAGATTCTGTTAATTGTTTGATAAAACCATCACGCTCATAAGGTTTCAAATTTCCAATGGTAGGCGTTTGCGAAGTATAGGCACTTGAAAATGAAATACGAGGTTTTTGATTGTACTTCCCTTTTCTTGAAGTAATCAAAATTACACCGTTTGCCGCCTGAGCACCATAAACCGCTGTTGAACTAGCATCTTTCAAAACATCAATCGAAGCAATATCGTCTGGATTGATAGATGATAATGAACCTGTGTACTGAATACCATCCAGAATAATTAATACACTTTGGCTACCATTCAATGTTACTTGTCCTCTAATAGAAATTGGAGGAGTTCCGCCTGCACTGGTTGAAAGTCCAACGTTCAAACCGGGAACAGTTCCTTGTAAATACTGACCAATGTTGGTATTGGGCGCATTACGCATTGTTTCAAGATTAACACTGGCAACAGCACCTGTTAAATCAGATTTTTTCTGTGTACCATAACCAACCACCACTACTTCATTTAAAGCCGATAAGTCTTCATCCAACACAATATTGATGGTTGTTTTACTGCCCACCAAAATCTCTTGTGTTTTATAACCAACCGAGCTTAATACTAACGTTTCTGTTGGCGCACAAGTAATAGAAAAGCTTCCTTCATTGTTGGTCGTCGTTCCTCTTGTTGTTCCTTTTATTCTTACAGAAACACCCGTAAGAGCCTGCTCGGTTTTCGATTTAATAGTCCCTTTTACGGTTTGTGCCTTTACCGTAAAGCCAGAAATAAGTAATAGCAAGACACATAATACATTAAAGTATTTCTGATGTTGCCGTTGAAAATTGAGAGAGTTGAGTTTTTTCATAAGACTGACAAATATGATTGTTTTAATAAATTATTTAATCCTCCTTATACAAGAAGGCTTTTTTGATGGCGTAAAGTAAGTGGATGGTAAAAAAACAGGATAGCACATATCGTCAATTATATGTACCATTTGTTCAAAAGACGTGGAATCGTTAAATTAAGGCATTTAATATTACAAAAATGAGGCGCTGACATATGTGCTTGGACTATAAAGCAAAAAACCGCAGCCACAAATAGTCGCTACGGTTTGTATAAGCATTGTATATTTATATCATTTAAATATTTAGAAGTATTTAGTTAAACCTGTAAGAATTTACATGATTGTCTAATAATGAGAATCTTAATTTCAAATCCTTACAGGTTTATATTCTTAATATTTATTCAGAAAAAGATACATTCTTTGAGGCATCTTTTTTTAAGAGAATATATTCTGAAGGCGAAACATTATACTTTGCTCTGAACGCTCTGGCAAAGTAATTTGGATTTGAAAAACCGACTTCATAGCCAATCTGCGAAATTTTCAAATCACTTTTTTCTAAAAGCATGGCTGCTTTTTTGAGTTTTATTGAGCGAACAAACTCTACAGGTTTTTCTCCCGTTAAATGAAGTACTCGGCTATAAAGTGTTCCTCTGCTCATATTCATTTCTTTACTGAGTTCCTCAATTGAAAGGTCGGCTTCACTGATATTTTCTTCAATATGTCGAATGATTTTCATCAAAAATTTTTCATCTTCGGTTTCTATGTCGATTTCAGCAGTTCCAAGATTGATTTGCTTGCTATAAGTATCTTTTAAGCTACTGTTCAGGTTAAGTAAATTATTAATTTTCATGTTCAATAACTGAAAACTAAATGGTTTGGTGAGATAATCGTTCGCACCCGTTTCAAGCCCTTTCAACTGGTCAATTTCTTCTGCCAGTACCGTCAACAAAATGACAGGAATATGTTTGGTTCGGTTATCGTTTTTTAGTTTTTTAACCAATGCTATGCCATCCATATTAGGCATATTAATATCACTTACAATAATTGCAGGATGCGAAGCAAGTGCTTTTTGCCAACCATGCTTTCCATCAGAAGCTTCTACAACTTTGTATCTTTCTTTTAAACTTTCCTTCAGATACGTTCTGAGGTCTTCGCTATCATCCACCAAAAGCAAAACAGGTTTATCAATTTTGTTCGTTTCTTTACTCGCTATTTCATGGGTAAAAGACGTATTGGTTAGTTCTTCTAGCTGAATGACTTTATTGACACTTTGTGTTCGAGTCATTTCCAATAAAGGCAAATAAACCGTAAAAACACTTCCCATCTCTTCTTCGCTTTCCACTTTGATATTTCCTCCGTGGAGTTTCACAAATTCTTGCGTGATAGAAAGCCCAATGCCACTACCTTGATTTAGAATATTCGCAGGATTATTGATTTGATAGAATCTATCAAAGATTTTCTCTAGCATATCATTGGGCAAGCCGATGCCAGTATCGCCAATAATCAGTTTTATGCCATTTTTTGTATCTGCTTCGATATGAAAATAGACATTGCCGTTTTCGTTCGTAAACTTAATGGCATTAGAAAGTAAATTGAGCAAAATACGTTCAACCTTATCTTTATCAAAAACGGTGTAATATTCAGTGATAGAACTTTCGAAATCAAGCTGAATATTTTTTCGTTCAGAAATGTATTTGAATGAATCAAAAATTTCTTTGGCTACCAAAATCAAATCATTTTCGCTCAGGTTCAGCTTTAGCTCATTATCTTCAATTTTCCTGAAATCAAGTAATTGATTCACCAGATTCAGTAATCTTTTGGCATTTCTATTGATTAAATTCAGCGTATCTGCCTTTTCTCTATTTTCTTCTTTGAATAATAAATTTTCAATCGGATTCAGCACAAGGGTTAAGGGCGTTTTTAACTCATGACTCAAATTGGTGAGGAATTTAATTTTTAGCTTTTCCAATTCCATTTTTCGTTCCGCTTCTGTTCTTTCTTTTTCGATTAAATGTTTTACTTCTAGGCGTTCTTGTGCCAAAGCAAATTCATTTCTCAGTTTTTGTATGGCTCTTCTTCTGAGCGACCAAAAAGTAATGGCTAAAATCAACACATAACTAAAATAAGCATAATAAGTACGCCAAAAAGGCGGATTGACGATAATCTCAATTACCTTTTCAGGAGTATGCCAAGAACCATCTTCACTTTTTGCTTTCAACCTAAATCTGTAATGACCGGGGTCAATATTGGTATAAACTGCCGTTGTAACAGAACCTACATTATTCCATTCTTTATCGAAACCCTCTAGCATATACGTATATTGACTTTCGTGTGGGGCAGTATAATTTAAGGCTACGAAATCTAACGAGAAATTCTGTTTGTAACTCAATTCTATTTTTTTAGCAACAGCAATCGGTTCAGTAATTTCAGAGTTATCGACGGGGTTTACACTTTTATTCCCAATTTTCAAGTCCGTCATCACAAGCGAAGGCGTATTTCTATTGTGATTCAGGGCATTGGGATTAAAAAAATTAAAGCCATCTAAACCTCCAAAATACATTTCGCCCGAACTTGTTTTTAAGCCTGCTCCCACATTAAAAGTACTTTGTTGAATTCCATTATGATAAGTATAATTTTTGAAAATTCTTTTTTTAGCATCGAATGTGCTAATTCCTTTATTGGTACTCACCCATAATTTCCCAGATTCATCTTCCAAAATCTTATAAATTACATCGTTAGAAAGTAAATGATTCTCGCCATATTGAATGAATTTTTTGGTTTTTGCATCATACAATGACAATCCACCGCCCAATACTCCAACCCATATTTGTCCCAATTTATCGCAGTAGATACTCAAAACCCTGTCTATTGGCAAATTACTATTTCCATGATTAAGAATATCAAGTGTATTTTGTTGAGGGTTATACTTTGCAAGTCCAGAACCATTTGCTCCAAACCATAAATTTCCTTGTTTATCTTCTTCAATAGCAGTGATGTAGCCATTTAGCGATAAATTCCGAATACCTTTTTGGCTTAACACTTCACTAAAATGAAGCATTTTATTTTCTTCTATACTGTACTTATAAATCCCATTTCCATTAGTCCCAATCCAGATATCTCCTTGTTTATCAGCCTTTAAGCAGTTGATTGGAATATTAGAAAAATCAGTTTTACTTTTATGAATGCTAATATTTTTGACGGCATTTGTTCCTATATTGATAACATAAAGTCCATCCAGATAAGTACCCACCCAAAGTTCATTTCCTAGACGTTCTAATGCCAAAATGGTTTTAGCTTTACCATTTGTGCCATTTAATAAAAAGTGTTTGGTCAATCCTGTTTTTTTATAGAACACATTTAGTCCACCGCCATCAGTACCAATATAAATCTCGCCAGATGGTCCTTCTTCAAAAGCATTAATTACCCCAGCACTCAAGCCATTGGCATCTAAAGGATTAAATTGTTTATGATTGAAAAACGCCAGATTGCTATCATATTTATTGACACCATTTTGAAGCGTACTAATCCAAGCAATACCACATTTATCTAAGTAAATTTCTCTGGTAGAATGCCCAATAAAACTTCCCATTCCACTGTATTTGCTAGATGATGAGTTTTCTATCCGTAACACTTTGCCATTACTTGGGTCAAAGATATTTAACCCTTCTTCTGTACCTATCCAGAGTTTCCCTAAAGTATCAAATGAAATTTTATACACTCTATTACTACTAAGCGATGAAACATCAGTGGTTACGTGCTTAAAATACTTAAATGTTTGGGTTCTTAGTTCCATCACATTCAGTCCGCCCTCATCAGTTCCAAGCCAAATATTGCCATTTTTGTCTTCCGCTATCGTTCTTACTACATTATCTGAAATACTAAATTGGTTGCCTTCTTGATGCAAGAATCGCTTAAAGTTGCCTTTTTTTCTATTGAATAAATGTAAACCCCCATTTGTGCCGACCCAAATATTTTTTTTACTATCTTCAAATACGCATAAAATAACATCCGAATTCAATTTATCCTTTTGTGCAAGATTGACCTTATAGGCAATTACTTTTCTAGTTTTAGGATTAAAATAATATAAGCCTGTGTAAGTTCCAACCCAAATATTACCAAGGTAATCTGCTCTTAAACTCCGAATCCAACCCAGTTGACTAAAATCGAAATTAGTGAAATTATTTAAACTTCGATTGTATAAGGATAAAGTAATATTCGTTCCTACCCATAAATTACCATCTTTATCTTCTTGCAAAGCCATTACCGTTCCTCTTCCAATAGTGGAAGAATCTGTTTCTCGATGTCGATAAAGCGTAAAATTGAGTCCGTCAAATTTATTTAACCCATTTTCTGTACCAAACCACATAAAGCCATACTTATCCTTTAAAATGGCATTGATAGTATTAGAAGCCAATCCATTTTTGGTATTGAAATTAATAAAATTATAGTCTTTTTGCTGTCCAATAGCTTGTTGACACATCAAAAGTAAAACAATTATAAAGTATTTATTTTTCATTCCTAATTAATATTATGCGCTATTTCAGAGACGAATATCGGCATTTTATTTCCACTAGTCGAAGCTATCCATCATTTAAAATATCATGTAGGTTTAGTTAAACGATTCTGTGAACGTTAATAGTGAAAAATAGGCTTAGGTTTGAATGATTTAAGAAGGAGTGGGAATGCTAAAAGTAAATTTATCAACACGGAATCGCTCTAAAAGAATTCTTTATTTTGAACTTTAAACACTCACAGAACGTTATTATCTATCCTTATGCTTAACTTGCAGAACAAAGAGAATGATAAATTTTCTTATATTTCAATTTTAAATAAATCAAATTGGTTAATGTCTTCTTTTCTTAAAAAAATCTCAATGCAAGGCTTCCCAATAGGTTTTAAACTTATTTTTTCAGGATAAAATAAAACCAAGTTAAACTCCTTCTTCTCTTTAGCTGAATTATACTTTATTCCATTATAGCCAAGGTCTTTTGCACAATCCATAATGAATCTTGTTAAATAATAATCAGGCCTCCATAATTCATTATTCCTATCTGTCCTTCCTATTGAATTAAATAATTTCAATGATAGCAATAAAATTGAAGTTGAAGGAGTCAGATGCTCCCACTGAAAAGATAGGTCTAAAATATTATTAATTTTATTTTCTATTTTAAATTCTTGGCACCAAACTAATGAAGCATCCTCATTTGAAACAACTTCTTTTATAGATGCATTTTTATCACTTGCTAGATACAAGTGACTTTGACCTGAATGGTTAAATCTACCTTCTTTTGATTTCCCTTTAGGAGGATGATGCATTTTGTCAGAATTTAAAACCTCAGAGGTTTCAACAGGTCTAGATCTATAAAAGTTACCATCTATTGATAATATAGGTAATTTTTTTTCATGTAATTCTTTGAAAATCTTTTTTGCAAATTTATGCTTGTATGCAAGTAAAGGGTACTTTTCTATATATTGCTCAAACTCTTTGATTACTGTTCCATAAACACGATGTACTTTAGCAAGATGTTTTTCAATCTCTTCATCAAACTTTGTTTTCGTTCCGATACTTAAAGTAAGGTCAATACAGTCATGTCCACAATTTGGACAATGTAAATGTTGAACAATTTTATTCCAATATTTTTCAGCTATATTACACTGTAAAAATAATTCTTCTAATTCAACCCTATCGCCATAAATCCACACGACATCACTTTCATCATAAGGTTGACAATATGAACAGAATTCAATTAAGCGTTGAATATTATTTTTGTAGCGTACTTCTTTGGGGGTTAAATTTAGTTTGGGAGCTTGAAACATAATTGTGTGTTTTAAATTAAAGTTTAGTGCAATTCTTATTAAACTCATAAAAAAGGTCTAAACAGCAGACGCTATTCAGACCTTTTTATAAATGCTTGATGACTATTTCACTTCAAATTCATAAGTTCCTGAACTCAAAGTCATTTTTACTTGCTGGTTTTCAAGGCTTACCTGACTAATTCCTTGTGTTTGCGTCAGGGCTTTGCCACTTTCTTTTACTTGATTAATGCTGTTGGCTGGCAAATAAAGTGTCGCACTGCTGTTGGCTGGAATCGTGGTTTTATAAACAAAAGTATTGCCTACATAACGCCATTCGCTACTGATTTTTCCATATACCGAATCGTAATATCCTTTTGCCCAAGTCATTACTTTATCAGGGTCAGGTGTTGGTTTTAGGATGATGGCTTTGAAGGCAGCCTTTTCTGGACTTCTCTGAATGCCCAAAGAGTAATTATTCATCCAAGCTGCTACTGCTCCGAAAGAGTAATGATTGAAAGAGTTCATGCTATTATTGCCACCAAAGCCATTTTCTACAGTATAAGAATTAAGTCTTTCCCAAATAGAAGTAGCTCCGTTTACGACTGAGTACAACCATGACGGATACTTGGTTTGTTGTAAAAGTCTGTAAGCGTTGGCTGAACTTCCATTTTCAGAAAGTGCTTCTGAAATAGAAGCGGTTCCGATAAAACCTGTCATCAACGAATATTCAGGGCGTTCTACGCCAAGGTCGTCTTTGTTTTTCCTTTGAATACTTTCATTCAGATTTTGAACGGCATAAGCTTTGTTGGTTTCATCGAAAACACCCAAATCCAAAGGAATGGCGTAAGATGCCTGCGTATCAATCAATGTACCTTTATCAGATTTTCCACGAGTATCCGCTTCGTTTGGAGCAGGAATAAAACCCGTTTTTACACCTGATTTAACGGTTTTATGAGAATTTTTATCGACATACACTTCATTGAAAATTTTCTTTACTTCTTCATAACGTGTTTTGAAAGCTGTTGCTTCTTCTGTTTTTTGAAGAATCGTCGCTACTTTATTCATAATTTCTAAATCATAAGCAAAGTACGCCATCCAAAACAAAGTATTATCGTTTTTATTTCCTTCTGGACTCAACCAGTCGCCCAATGGACCTTCGTTCAAAATACCTGTTTTCTTGTCAACTTTAGTTTCTAAAAACTGAATGTAGCGTTTCATGGCGTCGTAGTGTTCCTTCAATAATTGTACATCGCCATATTGTTGATAGGTTTCCCAAGCGACCACAAGCCCAGCACTTCCCCAAAGTGTACCGCCAAAACCGCCACCCATCGGAGCAACGTCGGTGAATCTACCACTTTCAGCTTGTACATCACGCATTGCCAAAAGGTGTCTTCTTAAAAATAAATCTGAGTTGGTAAGGTAGGTAGCACTTTTCGAGAACACTGAAATATCACCGCTCCAGCCCATACGTTCGTTACGAGCAGGTGTATCCGTTGGAATTGAAAGGAAATTACTTCTCAGCGACCAAGTAATATTTCTCCAAAGTTTATTCACCAAATCGTTAGATGTTTCATAGGCTGAACTCAATTCTTTCACAGAACTAATCACCAAGCCTTTTACATCGGCTACTGCAATGGCTTCGTCAACACCTGTTACTTCTACATAACGATAACCGTGGAAAGTAAATCTTGGTTGAATGATTTCGTCACCGCCTTTTAAGATATACATATCTTGTGTCAATGCAGCTCTGATGTTTTCCATCATTACCATTCCTTCATTGCCTTTGTAATCAGGCAGACTTGGGTATTTTACTTCGGCATAACGTAGTGTTATTGCTTGTCCTTTTTTTCCGTTTTTAATCAAGATTTGCGGAAAGCCTACCATATTTTGACCCATGTCATAAACAAATACTTTCGGACGAACTTCTTCTACACTTTGGGCAATCATTGTTTTTACAATGCTGGCATTATCGCCCATCTGACCCACAATTTTACAATCTTGATAATCAAAAGTAGATTTTCTACCCATAAAATCCGTGAAAGTTCCCTTGTATGCTGTTCCTTCTAATGCTACTTCAACCGAAGCTTTCCAAGCATTATCGTTGTAATTGGCACTTGTCCAATCTTTGATAAGTTCCTCTTTATTAGCGTCATAGACTTCTCCTTGAAAATAACTTCCATAACGAACTGGGCCGTCGTTGAAAAACTTCCATTCTTTCGGATTTGAAGTAATTACTTGCTCTGAACCATCTGAATAGGTAATGACCAATTTTGTCAAAACCGATTGGCGGTCACCAAAATAATTCCAGCTTTCACCGCTGTAAGTAATGTTTCCACTCCACCAACCTTCACTTAGCCAAGCACCTATCGCATTTTTTTCGCCTTGTTTCAATGCCGAAGTAACATCGTAAGTTTGGTACAAATGGTGTTTATTGTACTGTGTAAGTCCGGGATTAAAGTAATCGTTACTAACTCTTTTCCCATTCAAATACATTTCATAAATACCTCTTGCAGTTACGTACAAACGAGCATTTTTGATGGCTTTAGCTTGTGTGGCAAAAGTACTTCTAAGCATCGGAGCGGCATTTTTACTTGGATTTGCTAAAATCAAGGCTCCACCCGAAATAGCGTAAGTACTGTTTTCAATACTTAATTTTTCAGATTTAAAAATCCCAGAATAATTACTATTCGTCAACTTTTCAGTAAAAAGTGTATTAGAAGGAAAACGAAAATTCTTGATTTCAAGCTCTGAAAAATAAGCTTTTTGATTCTCGTTCGTCTGAAAACCAATATCCGACAACATCGGAAAACTGATAAAGTTATTACCACTTCCAACAGGATTTAAGTTGAAACCTCTTTGTGCAAAAGGCGAAGTCGGAGCAGCACTTTTATCTTTTAGTAAATTTTCTACTTTGTTTCCATCCACAAAAAACTCAAATACTCCAAAATTACATTCTGCAAAAATCTTATGTTTTTCATATTTATTGGCTTGGTTGATAAGGGTTTGTGGTATTTCAAAAGATTTAAAAACTTTGTCTTTTGAATCACTTTTATCATAACCAACTCTGTAAATATTCAATTTAGCTAATCCGTCTGTCGCTTCTGAAACATTAGAAATATCTAATTCCAAAGCGATATAACTTTGGTTTTGAGTATTTTGCATAGTCATTAAATTCAAGTTTTTATCCATCAAACGAGGGTCATTTCCACCGAAAGTAAAGGCTGCTTTTGTTGAATTAGAAGCTTTGTCGAGCTGGATAGCATATTGAAATTTATAGACAGAAAGATAATGTGCATACAAAACCAAATCTTCATCGCCACCGCCAATCCATTTTGCACCAGACCATGCCGATAAATCTGGATTGGGGTTCATCAAGCCTGTTTCAAACCATGAAGTATTGCTACTCATTTGGTTGAAATTATCCCAAACGTTTACTTTCCAAGTATAGCGAGTGGTGGCTTTTAGGGGTGTTCCGACGTACTCAATGCCATGCGAAAGGTCGGAATTTACTTTTTTAGAATCCCAAACGATTTGATTTTGGGCATCCGAAACGATGATTTGATAAGCTTTTTGAATGTATCCCCTTTTAGGAGATTGCCCTTTTTTGACTTCCGAAACCTGCATTTGCCAAGCAAAATGAGGGTTTAAAATGTCAATTCCTAGAGGATTTGATTGATAATCTACCGTTAAATTTCCGACAGAAACATTCGCAAATACGTTTCCAAAGAATAAAGTAAAGAAGAAAAAGGTAAGCCAATAAGCCTTTTGTTTAAGCATCATATTTAATATTTATTAAGATTGTTTAATAGATATTACAATATATAGATATTTTATAAACTAACCTTTATGTAATCACCTGTTAGGTGGCGAGGCGATAGCAGAAGTAGGTGCTATTTCAAAGAAGAAAATAATGCTGATTTAGCTGAAATGTAAGGGGGAAATAAACATAGTGAGCATCATTCTATTGCTAAAATGATGCTCAAAAATAGGCTTGCATTTTGTTGGGTTGCTACTTTTTCTTCCAAAGAGAACCATTCTTACTTGCGATTTGAGTCAATTCCCCATTTTCTACAAGCTTTTGAAGGTAAGCATCCGTTTCATTTCTAGGCATTCCCGACAGTTCTGCAAATTCTCTAGAGGTAAGTGTTTGATATTGTGTGAATAAATTATTCCAATTTTTATTAATTTGATTTTTCTCAACTTTGGGCTGTAGTTTTTTTAACGTTTGTTCATAAACGCCAAAAGGCTTACTTCCATAAATGGTTTCGTATTTTCCTTCGCTATCTACAAAATACATGGTCGGGAAACCCCTCACTCCTAGTTTGCGCCCCAATTGTAAATCTTCTGAAAAAAGTGTTTTGGCTTTCCCTTCATAATCTTCTTGCAAACGATGAACATCTAAACCCACTTTTTGTGCAGCAAGCGATATATTCTCCCATTTAGCGATGTTCTTCTTTTGCAGGAAAACCATTTCTCTGATTTCACGAAGAAACAACAGTGCTTTTTCTTTACTCTGTAGTTCTGCTGCTTTAAAAGCAATAGAAGGCGGGTAGGAAGAATTAAGTGGATCTTCAAACCAAATATCACCATCAATGGGCATATCATAATATTCACTTACTTCATCCCAATGGTGCGCCACATCTGATGGTTTACTGATTCCCCCACGGTTATACGACCAGTCGGGCAACAAGCCCCCCATTCTGTATTCTACCTCTATATTTTTACCGTATTCAAGCTTTAATTTTCTCAATTGTGGCTCTATTCCCCAACATGAAGAACAAATAGGGTCGGTATAATAAATAATTTTAATCTTTTTTTGGGCTTCGTCTTTTAGTGTTTTTGAATTTTCGTTAACATCCGAATCAGCTATTTCGCAAATGCCAGTTTCTAAGTCACACAAAAGAGGATTGTTTGTTGAGTTATTCATATTTTGTTGTTTCACCTGAGCGGTAGCCAAAATTGGCAATAACATCAGGCTTAGTATTAAGGTATATTTCATTTAGAATAATACCGTGTAGGTTTAATTTAATTGTTCCTTGAGTTTCTGATACAAAGCTCTACATATTTTTGATGGGTGTCAATTAGTCAGAAAAACATGACTATTAAATAATGCCTTATTTTTAATTTTTTTTGCAAAAGATGTTAATTGAAGTTAAAATCAGCTTGAACAAAAGAATAAATCAAGTAAATTGCCCAATTACTATCATTTTGAACTTTATCAAATAAGAAAGAGTTAACATACCAATTGAACATTTTTTCAGAAGAGCCGCCTTACTATATCTGAATATCAGCGCATTAAAATTTATGGAATTTAAGACAGCAAGTACTGATGGATGCCCAGCAGAACATCTTTTAAAAACTCTTTCTGGGAAATGGAAACCCCAAATTTTTCGAATAGCCTTAGAAGGCCCTATTCGTTTTAATTTGTTATTACGACAAATTGAAGGTTCTAACAAACAATCTATTTCGGTAGCTTTAAGAGAATTGGAAGAACAAGAATTATTAGAAAAAGTAATTATCAAGCAAAAACCATTGCATATAGAATATAATTTGTCTGAAAAAGGCAAATCACTTATTCCTATTTTTCGTCAGTTGGAGTTCTTGTCACATGAACAGGTTTTGAATTAAACATTACCATTTATAAATACCAAAGGGAGTATGGAGGCTAAAACTTTTGTACTCCCTTTTTATATGTCATTACCTATAAATCTCAAGGATTATATAAATTACTGTATATAATACCATTATTACTGATTAAGAATATAAATATAAAATCCATGAATATTTATATTAATTTTGGCACAACAGTCAGTACAATCATGGATAAAATCGTAAAATTAGAAAGCGTAGTTCAGTTTAACGCAAAGAGAGGTCAAGAAACTTTACATCCATTGGTAAGTGTTCTAGACCAATCAAAATCAATTCCCATTGAAGCCAATCGCTATGTTTCAGAACTTTATGTCATCTTTTTAAAAGATGTAAAATGTGAAGAAATGAAATACGGACGTAGCCATTACGACTATCAAGAAGAAAGCCTAATTTTTATTGCTCCGGGTCAAGTATTTGGCTTTGAGTTATCCGACAAAATATTGGTTCAGCCAAGCGGTTGGGCATTGGTATTTCATCCAGATTTTATTCGTGGTACTGCACTCGGCAGGCATATTAAAGATTATACTTTTTTCTCTTATGATGTCAACGAAGCCTTACATATCTCCAATCGTGAAAGAGAAGTAGTGTTAGAATGCTTTAAGAAAATCAAATTTGAATTAGAAAATGGCATAGACAAACACAGTAAAACATTAATTATCAGCAATATAGAATTGTTTTTAAATTACTGCGTAAGGTTTTTTGACAGACAGTTTATTACTCGTGAAAATCTAAATAAAGATGCTTTAATAAGATTTGAGCGATTATTAGACGGTTACTTCCAATCTAATAATCCCCAAAA
This sequence comes from Arcicella rosea, assembly GCF_040543805.1. NCBI lineage: Bacteria > Pseudomonadati > Bacteroidota > Cytophagia > Cytophagales > Flectobacillaceae > Arcicella > Arcicella rosea. The sequence goes on along the minus strand of NZ_JBEUMS010000013.1, from coordinate 55,155 downwards.
ATTAGGTTTACCATCCGTTAAATACTTTGCTGAACAACTTCATTTATCAGCCAATTATTTCGGAGATTTAGTCAAGAAGGAAACAGGAAAATCCGCACAAGAATACATCCTCAGCCAAGTAATCGACATTGCCAAAGAGAAGGTTTTCGATCATAGCAAATCTATTCAAGAAATTGCTTATGAAATGGGTTTTAAATACCCACAACATTTTACTAGACTGTTCAAGCAAAAAGTGGGGCAATCTCCCAATGAATACAGACTGCTTAATTAAAGAAGTTACAATTATCAGAATCAATCAAAAACCCAACTAATATAAAAACGATGTCTTATCAGCGAATGCAAACCTGTGCCCTAAAACGGCACTTGTTATTTAGTTTATTGCTTGTTTCCAATATTATTTTCTGCCAAAAAACAGATAGTCTTCAGCACAGTACTCATTTAGAAGGAACTGTAACCCTAACCAATAATGGACTTTCGTTTATTCCAACTTTTATGTTGGGAAAGCCCGCTACGATATTCGATTTTATAGTCCGCAAAAATCGTTTTAGTTTTGAACCTCAGCTTCGTTTTGCCATTGAAGATGCCAAACCTTGGTCTTTTCTTTTTTGGATGCGCTATAAATTAGCACAAAAAGAAAAATTCAAAATGGGCATAGGCATTCATCCTTCTATTGTTTTTCAAAATAAATCCATTATCGACAACGGAGTATCAAAAGATCTCATTACCGTCAGGCGTTTTTGGGCAGGAGAACTAACTCCGAATTATTACCTTTCTAAAGACATTAGCATTGGGCTTTATCTTTTATATTCAAGAGGACTTGCCGATGCTACTCAACATACCAACTTTGTGGCATTAGGAAGCAATTTCACAAACATTAAAATTAATGAAGCTTTTTACATGAAATTTGCGCCACAAGTTTATTATCTGAGATTAGACAAAGTAGATGGCTATTATGTAACCTCAACAATTACTTTAGCAAAACATAAGTTTCCTTTGTCACTTTCTTCAACCGTAAATCAAAAGATTCAATCGAATATTCCTAGTGATGATTTTGTTTGGAATGTTAGTTTAGCGTATTCCTATTAAAAGAGGCTGTCCAAAAAGTTTTTATCGCCCAATATTATTCTGCGAAAGATCTCAGCCCTGACGCTCAGTTAAGCACCAAAGAATATTTAGTTGTTGCTTTCTTTTAGGACAGCTTCTTTATTAAAAATCTATCTATTTCTTATTTAGCTTGAAAACGTCTTAAAATTCTATTCTTCATGCCTTCAATAATGTAATACATACAAGGTACTAACAATAAAGTCAGGAACATTGAACTTGTTAAGCCTCCGATAATTACCCAAGCCATTCCATTTTTTACTTCTGCTCCGGAACCTGAAGCCAACGCAATCGGCAACATACCCGTAATCATGGCGATGGTCGTCATTAAAATTGGGCGTAAACGTTCTTTCCCTGCTTCTACCAAAGCTTCTTTTACCGATAAACCTTGTTCTTTTAAGTGATTGGTGAAATCGACAATCAAAATCCCATTTTTTGCCACCAAACCTAATAACATAATCAAACCAACGATAGCGAAAATTGTCAACGATTCCATCGTTAAAGCCAAGGCTAATAACGCTCCAATTAATGCCACAGGAATTGAAAACAGTACTACAAATGGATAAACAACACTTTCGTAAAGTGCAACCATGATTAAATACACTAACAAAATTCCTAATAACATGGCTGTTCCTAAACTACCAAAAGCATCTTTTTGACGTTGGGCTTCTCCTTGATAATCAATCACTACGCCTTCTGGTACTTTAATTTTAGCAATTTGTTTTTGTAAATCTGCTACAATCGTTCCTGTTGGGCGACCAACTGCCGAAGCCGTTACTTTGATTGAATTCATACGATCGGAACGTTCTAACACTGCCTGACCCACTACTTCTGAAACGGTAGCAACATCTTTTAATTTTACAATCGTGTTACGACTATTACGAAGTGTTAATTCACGAACATTTTCGATAGAACGTTTATCCGATTTTTCTAAAGAAATATTAATCGGATACTCCTCTCCTGCTTGTTTAAACTTCGATTGGTCGTTCCCTCTAAAAGCTAATTGAATAGCCCCTCCTACTTCTGGAACTGTCAAACCAGCATTGGCAATTTTATCACGGTCGAGTTCAATGGCAATTTCTGTTTTTAAACTTTTCGTGCTAAATTCTACATAATCAGTTCCTGGCGTTTTACGCACTATGGCTTTGATTTGATTCGCAATATCCTGAATCACAGCCATATCCACTCCTTTAATCGCAATTTGAATCGGTGCTTCGCTACCTCCTGTAAGGCTCACTGGACGAATCACTACTTTTACACCTGCAATTTTCGTTATTTCATCTCTTATGGCTGCACTAAAAGCATCTGTCGAAACTTTACGATGTTCTTTTTCTACCAAAGTAACCGATATTTCCGAAATATTTGAATTAGAACTTCCCGTACCAGCCGCACCTGTTTGCGTACCTACATTGGCAAAAACTTTTGATACTTCTGGTTTCTGCAATAATAATTGTTCCACTTGTTTGGTCATCAAATTGGTTTGTGCCAAAGGCGTTTGCGGAGCCATTTCAAGCTGAATGGCAAACTCGCCACGGTCGCCAGAACCTGCAAAAGATGAACCCACAAAACCTGTTGCTAACAAGGCAATTGAACCTACAAACATCACAAAAATGCTAATTAATACCCATCTTTTATGACCAAGTGCCCATGTCAATAATTTGCCATATTCTTCTTTTACATTATCTAAAAATCTCTCAAAAGCTAAGTTAATTTTTCCCCAAAGGCTTGATTCACTCAAAATTTCAACTTTCCCCCATCTTGAAGCTAATAATGGCGTTAAAGTAAATGACACGAACAAACTCATCAAAGTAGAAAAAACAACTACCAATGAAAATTCACGTAAGATATTTCCAATTAAACCGCCACTCATTGATAAAGGTAAGAATACCACAACGTCCACCAAAGTAATCGCAATCGCTGTAAAGCCAATTTCTTTTCGTCCTTCAATCGCTGATTCTACTCTACTTTTACCCATTTCAAGGTAACGATAGATGTTTTCTAAAACCACGATACTATCATCCACCAAAATACCTACGACTAAGGAAAGTCCCATTAATGTCATCAAATTGAGCGAAAACCCAAAAATATACATCAAAATAAAGGTCGGAATCATTGCCGATGGAATGGCAACCAATACAAAAAGTGAACTTCTGAAACTATGTAAAAAGAACAACATTACCGCTCCAACAATGATAATCGCCAAGAACAAATCGTGCATTACGGCATCGGCAGAAGCCAACGTATAAATAGATTGATCAGCAGCAATATCATAAGAAAAGCTTTTCGAAGCATAACTCGCTTTAATTACTTGCAATTTTTCTTTTACCGATTTACTCACATTCACCGCATTGGCATCGGCTTGTTTTACGATTTCAATACCAATTCCTGCTTGACCATTGTTTCGGTTCAAGGTTTTTGTTTCTGTTTGTCCGTCTGTAATAACCGAAAGGTCTTTTAATAAAACTCTACTTCCATCCGCATTTTGACGAATAATCAAGTTTCTTAATTCTTCTACTTTTACCAATTTGGCATCCAAACGAATAGAAGTACGACTGCTGTTACTCAAAATACTTCCCGCAGGATACGAACTATTACTGTTCGAAATCATTTGATTTACCTGTGCCGAAGAAATATTATAAGCTTGTAACTTATCGTTATCTAAGTTTACTTGAATTTCACGCTCGTTTCCACCAATCAAACGTACTGTACCAACGCCTGCGACGTTCGATAAAATTGGTTTGATTTTTTGATCAATTAAATCATACAATTCTGGTTCAGACATTTTTGCCGAAGCACTGATTCTTAATACAGGAATTTCGTCTGTATTAAAACGATTCACAACAGGGTCGTCGGCATCGTCGGGTAAAGTAGATTTAATTTGATTAATTTTTCTTTCTGCATCTCTTTGTGCATCAAGCGTATTAATCCCAGATTTTAATTGTACAGTTACTAATGAAAGCCCTTCTGAAGAAGTAGAAGAAATCTTGTCGATGCCTTCAATGGCCGAAACGGCTTCTTCAATCGGTTTGGTTACAACGTTCTGAATTTCATCGGAAGACGCACCACGATAGGTCGTCTGAACCATGATAATATTCGCTTCAAATTTAGGTAATAGGTTATAATTCAATTGTTTATAACTCACAAAACCAAACAAAATAAGCGTTACGAAAATTACTGTAATCAGTAATGGTCGTTTTATTGATATTTCGGTAATTGACATATTGTTAACGATTATTGATTGGTAGTTTTACTAATTTTACTTCCGCTAGTCAAGTTGATTTGTCCGCTGGTTACTACTTCTTGTCCTGCTTGTAAGCCAGAAATTACTTCAATGTTTTCTCCGATTTCACGTCCAACAGTAATTTTCTGAATCGTAGCGACATTGTTTTCCACCACATAGACATAAGGATTTTTTGTACCTTCTACCAAAGCCAATTTCGGAATTTGTAAAACACTTGCTTTACGACCTAAATCAAAACCAACCATTACATAAGTACCTGCTCTTAATTGATTGGTGTTCAATTGTAATTCTACTCTGTAATTATGGTTTTCGTCACCTTTTGGCGAAATGAATTTCACTGTTCCAACAAAGCTTTTGTTTGGAAAAACATCCGAAGAAATCGTAGCTGCTTGTCCTAATTTCAATTGATACACATCTTTTTCATTCACAAACACAACGGCTTTCAAATGAACGTCATCAACAATCGTTGCGATAACTGTTCCCGGACTTACATATTCACCAGCCATCAATTTTCGAGAAGTAACAACTCCGCTAATCGGTGCGACAATGTTCCCATCCGCAATTTGTTGTTTTACTTGTTCAATTTGAATACGAGTATTTTCAACATCATATTTAGAATTGATTACGCTCAATTCTGTTCCTGCATTTCCTTTGAACAAATCGTTATTACGTTGATACTCTTTTTCTAATTTATTAAGTGTTAACTCATTAGCTTTCAAATTGATAATTTTCAATTTTGAATCTAATTGCCCAATCACTTGTCCTTTTGAAACTCTTGAACCAACTTCAACCGAAAGTTTTTCGATTTTACCTTGAACGCCGATGGCAATTGTTGCTTCGTTGCTCAATTCTAAATTGGCTGGCAAACTTACTTTGCCATCAAATGGTTGGAAATCTACTTTAATCGTTGAAACTGCTACAGGAATAATTGAGCGGTCAACCACTACTTTATTCGCTTCAATTTTTTTCTTATTTTTAGCAAGTGTGAATGCGATTGCTCCTGCCAAAACAAGTAATGATAATGTTATGATGAAAGACTTTTTCATGGGTCTGAAGATTAGAATTGGTTGATATAGCTTTTTAAATTTCCTTTAGATTTTTCGTATTCAAGTCTTGAACTCATTACGTTAATCAAAGAAGTGATATAATTACTTTGTGCCTCTTTATATGAATAATCTGCATTGAGCAAATCAGAAAGCGTTGAAACGCCTTTTTGATATTCCAAATCGCTACTTTCAAAAACCTGTTTGGCGAAATAGAGATTTTCACGATTGATGACTAAATCTGATTGTGATTTCTGCAATTGTGCATTTGAATTTTTGAAAGATAATTGCAAATTATTAGCACTAATTTGCATGTTTGCTTTAGCATTCAATAAACTAATTTCTGCTTGCTTCAACTGACTTAATTTGCGGTAGCCACTGAAAATTGGCACACTTACTTTCAAACCAACCGTTGAAAAATCAAACCAATTAGAAAATGATTTTGCAAATTCATTATTCAAACTGGTAGCGCCATAACGTGCGTACATCGAAACCGTTGGCAAAAAAGCGGCTTGTTTACGTTTTACGTCAAATTCTTGTAATAAAGCATTGTTGTTTTGAATTCTGTAATCCAACAAATTACTTACTTGAAAATTATTGTCTTTTTCAACAAGCGCTAAAGATTCATAATTTGAAAATTCTATCACATTAATTTCTTCGTCCAACGACATCCCCATAGCATGTTTTAGTTTGTTCAATGCCACTTGCTTATTCATTTCCAAGATTGATTTCTGCGAAACGATATTATTCAAGCTTGATTTAGTACGGTCGTAATCGGTCTTTTTAATGACTCCTTTTTCTAAGCGCAATTTTAGAATGTCCAATAATTCACGGTATTTTTTCTCATTTTCTAGCGTGATTTTTTCTTGTTCTAAATAAACCAATACTTGAAAATAAGCACTGACCGTATTGTAAATGATATTGTCTTGGTTTTGCTCTTTTTTCAAAATCGACAATTGGTTATTCGGTTCTGCGGCTTTGATTCCTACCAACATCGACTTATCATATAATACTTGGTCTAATTGAGCTGTACCTGTAGTATTATATTGCGTACCAAATTGTAACCTAATTTCTGTCGGACTAAATGCGCCTGCTGGAATAATAGAAACTTGTCTTTTGAGGTTATCATCAAAAGTAATATTGGTACTTACTTGTGGTAAATAACCCGCTAATGCTTCTGTTGATTTTTGCTTGGCAAGGGCGATTTCGTTCTCGTAAACAGTGTTGCTCACATGGTTCTTGAGCGCAAAATCTACACACTCTTTTAAGGATATATTCTTTTGTGCATGAACATCATAGCCCAAAACGAATAATATCAGATAAAAGAAAATCTTATTCTTTTTCATAATGATAGTTGATAAAAATATTATTGACTTTAGTGATAGTTGATTTTGTCAACTATTTGAGCAAAAAAAACTACTTTTCAGCGTTCTCTTTTAATTTAATAAGTACTTTTTTGAATATCTCTAATTCATCTTCTGAAATATCTTGCATATTTCTTTCACTAAGACGATTGATAATTTCCTCGCATTTTTTGATTACTTGTGTGCCTAATTCTGTGATAACAATATGTTTTTTACGGCGATCAACGGCATCATTTACTCTAACAACATAACCCATTTTTTCAAGCTGATCAATATGGCGCATAATCGCAGATTTATCTTTTTGCATGATTTCTGCTAAATCCGACTGTATCGACTCTTCTTGTGATGTTAAAATCCTGAGTAAATAATGTTGTTCAGGAGTTATGTTAACATTCTGATTTTCAAACTCTTTAGCCGATTGTTTGAAGAGTGCTCTTATTGTATTGGCGAATAAAAACTGAAATGAAGTCTTTGTAATTTCCATAAATTCGTTGACATTAAATATAGTTGACGTTATCAACGATTCAAAATTACAACTATTTTTGATTGTACAAAAACATTTTGTAATTTATTTTTAGAAGGAATAAAAAACCACAGTAAAACATTGAGAAATAATGTTTTACTGTGGTTAAAATTTACACCTAAAATTCAACTTACTTCTTCTGCAAAATTTTCACTTCAGTCAATAAACCCGAAGGTAATAAAGTTGAATTGGCTTGATAGAAAGGCATCGTTGTAAAAGTTGTTTTGTTTTTTTCATTGGGTTGTGCATCACCAATAAGTCGGTTTACCCAAAGGTTGGTTACTTTTACTTCAATCGTATTTTCTCCAGTTTTAATCACTTCTGAAATATCCACTTTGAATGGTTTTTTCCAAGCCACACCCACATTTTTACCATTGATAATTACTTCAGCAATGTTTTTAACCTCGCCTAAGTCTATTTCAATTGATTTTTTATCCGATAAATTATTGATTTTAAACGTGTTGGTATAAGTTGCCGTTCCTGAAAAATATTTAACATCAGCATCCGTGTTTTCAGACCAAGAACTTAATTTATCGAAAGTCACATTTTTGTTGTTGAAACTTACTTTCCACGGACTGTCGATTTTAGTCAATACTGTTTCTTTTTTCGAAGGAACGGTATAAGTATTAGCTATTGCTTTGTCTTTGAAAACAACAAATAAAGCTCCCCAAGAATCAAATTTCAATGGAACAATTGTTCTTCCATCTTTAATTTGGAAAGATACTTTTTCAGATTTTCCAGTTACAGGATTCCACAATTCTGGTGTTTTACCTGTTACTCTGAAACTGATTTCTGCTTCATTTTCCTGCTCACTTCTACTGTCTAACCAATAAATATCTTGTTCAGTCGTTTGACGATGACGGAAAAGTATTTTGCTTTTAGCATTTTTAATAATCACATCAGGTTGAATATTGAGTTTATCAAAGCTTGTTACATTCGCATTTTTCCAAATTTCATTAGCTAAAGCTTGGAAAGCCTCGTCATTATCTGATAAACTTGGTGATTTTACGGGTTTGTTTCCAATTACTTTAATACCAGCATCTACTAAAGTTTTGATTTTTTTCAAAACTGATAAAGTCATTACTTTAGCCGATTCGTCTAACATCAACACATCATAGGTATTACCACTTTTTGCCACTAATTTGCCATTTTTCGCTTCAATCACATTTTGAAGTGCGGTAGCATTCACAAAATCAAATTCAAATCCTGCTGGAATATTTGGTAATTTTTCACGACAAATCCATGTAATATTCGTGTTTTCGCCATAATAGTACAAAATATCCGCTACGTTTTTACCTTGTTGAAGCATATAACTGCTTCTTCCTAAATACTCCATCCAAGCTTTTCCGCCAGTTTCAGACCAAGTTTCGTGACGAGTAAAATACTGACCGAATGGTCCAAGTGAGAAACCTGGTTTTTTATCGTCTAAAGGTTGGTGAACAGAAGTATGAATCACAAAACGGTTCAAGCCCGAAGCCAATTCTAAATCGGCAGTACGTTTTAGTTTTTCTGGATTCCAACTAAAAGCATTTTGAATAGAAGTCATCGACTCAGCCGCTACAATATTTTGTCCGTAAATATTGGCTACCGACGCTGCTTCACGAATATCTGCTTCGCTACGTACTTCTTCGTTATTTCCACCTGCCAAACTTCCGGGAGTCCACATCGCAGACATCGGAATATCTGCATAACGTTTTACGTCCATCCCATCCGCTAAGTAAATACGACCACCCTCATGCGATTCTGTGTAGCGTTTCATCCCTCTTTTGTGCAATTCTTCGCCAATTACGTCGTAATGGTTTTCGGCAATCATCTCGCCAATCGTTTTTCTGAAATCCCATAAGAACTTTTCACTGGCTTCAACACTTTTCACAACTCTGCCCGTCAACACAGGAATCCAAGTAATGAGGTCATAGCCACGTCTTTTCTTAAATTCAGCTGGCATATCTTTCGTCCAGTTCATGTGACCAGCTTCGTAGCTATCCAAAATCATGTACTCAAGTCCCTTCGCTCCCATCATGCCACCCGTGGCATCTTTGTACATATCCAGATATGTATTGATGTACTTTCTTACGGCATCTTTGTCTAATTTATCAACTTCCAAACCTGTTGCTTCTGGCGATGCTGGGTGATTTTGACGACCCGTCAATGAATATCCCAAACGCACAACCATCCAATTTCCAGCAGGAACATCCCATTCTAAACTGCCATCGGCTTTTAATTTACTCGTTAAATCAATCACATTTTCAGAAGAAATAACGTCAGCATTTTCTGGTGAATAAGTTTTTGAATCTTCTTTCCAAGGAGAAAAACCTGCTTTCTCTTCCGTTTGGTCAATACGAGAAGTATTGAAAAGTACAAATTCTGAGACCTTTGTACCTTCTGGCTTAGGTTCGCCTGTGGGCATACCAATCATGGCGGCAAAAGGACTTATTGCCCCAGGAAGTGTCTCGAAGCAAATTCGCCAATATTTTGCCGTCGTGGCTGGAATTCCAACCGTAATAAATGGCAAAGTACTGTTAGGAACTTTAGTAATCGTTCTGAAATTCACACCATCATCACTTACTTTTAAGCTACGATTGGTTGGCCCTCCGTTAAATTCTGCCAGTTCTCCTGCTGCACCAACACCAACTGCAAAAGCTTTGAAGGTTTGTGGAGTATCAAATTCATACTGTACCCACATATCTTTTCCAACTTCCATCGCTGGTAGCTCATAAACTTTGCTCAAGTCATGGTCTAACATCAATTTGGTATCAAATTCGCCCCCACTTTTTGTCATTTTGGGGTTTAAATCCATCAGATGCTTTTCGTTAGATGGTAATTTGTAAGCAATTACAAGTGCATCCGCAGCAAATTGTGGCATTGTCCCAATAAATCCACCCATTATTCCGCCTGATTCAGTGCCAATTTCTTGAAATTTACCCACTGCTTCGGGCAATTTTGGTAACTGAACATTTTGTTTTTTTCCGCCTTCAACAATTGCTTCTGTCCAGATATACTTTTTCATCGCATCTTTAGGCTCAACCCAAGGGCCACCTGTAACACTCCAACCCGGCGAGCCTGCAATTGCCATTTCAAGTCCTTTTTTGTCGGCTAATTCCGTCGTGAATTTGAAAGCATCTTTCCATTCTGGTGTCATAAACACCAATTTTTTAGGCACGACAACAGGTGTAAATAAATTGGCATCAAAGTTTTGGAAACCGCCAATTCCCACACGACTCATCCATTCTAAATCTTTTTGGATACCGTCTTTTGTAATGTTTCCATTCATCCAGTGCCACCAAACTCTTGGTTTAGCCGAATTGGGAGGTGCCTGAAAATCTTTTTGTAAAGAATTGACTTGCTGTGCTTTACCATTCATTACTCCTACCATTAGTACAGCAACAGCTGTCTGGAGGAATTGATATTTTTTCTTCATTGTTTTCTGGATAAACAGTTTAAAATTTCTATCTAAAGTATTTTAAAAGATTTTTGAATATGAATAAATCGAAGCTGTTTAAACTTTTGTATTTTCCTATTAGTGGGCGAATTAATTCGCCCACTAATAGGAAAAATGAGGTTTTGAATGCCAAGATTAAATTTACAAATCATCACTCATTCACTAAATCACAACTCACTACATCAACTCATAATCTATTTCTAAAAAATCAGCGACTGATTTCATCCAGTAATTCTCAACAAAGTGTACATGGCTTGGATGATTTGAATAAAAATCATACTGCTCTGTAGTATCAAATTCCATTGAAATCCCATATTCAAAATGGTTTTTGGGGCTGATTTGCTTGAGTACTTCAAACTTTTTTACTCCTTCGATGTTGACTAATTTGTCCACTGCTTCAAAAAATGCTTGTTTTTCAGCAGTACTTATGCCGTCTTTGAGTTTGAGAATTACTGAGTGTCTAATCATGTTTTTTATGGTTGAAAATTGCTCTTTTTTAGGTTTTAGAAAATGAAGCTTTTAAAAAGACCTCACCCCCAACCCCTCTCCAGCTGAGAGGGGAGCTTTTTGAGTTTAAAAGCCCCCTCTCAGCTGGAGAGGGGGTTGGGGGTGAGGTTTATTTTTTAAAACTTAAATGTGGCGGTCAAGAAATATGCTCTTGGAGGTAAACTTAAAGTTGAGTAAACAACATTTGGATTTGCCTCTAACTGAGCTTTCGTAAAGCCTTGTCTATCTAAAGCAGCAGGGAATCCACCCGGTGCCGACCAGCCCATTACGCCATTTTGGTTAAAGATATTATTGATATTAGCTTGTAATTGCCATTTTGCATTTAGGTTATAGCCCAAATTCAAATTCGATTGGCTAAACGCTGGCAAAGAAAAAGTATTGGCTACGTTGGCGGCACGTTTTCCCATATAAGAAAAATCAAGTGATGAATAGAAATTTCCTTTGGTATAAGTAGGCGAAATTCTGATAATCACGCTGGCATTATTATCGGTTTCGTTACCAGAAAAATCCTGTATTTTATCATCTGCTTTTCCATTTGCACCCAAAATCCAAGTTTTATATTCGGTTGCTTTTGAAGATTGGAAAGTAGCCACTGCACGAAGACTTAGGTTTTTAGTGAAACTGTGATTCGCCTCAATCTCTACTCCCATCGTCGTAAATTTATTGTACAATACCGGTGTGTTGTAGGTTGACGATAAATCTACTGTTTCTTGACCTTGTACTTGTTGCGGAACATTGCTTAGGATGCTATAAAATGGCGTCACAAACAAATTGGTATTCCCAGATTTTACTTTATATCCTATTTCGAATTGCTGAATTTTTTGGGCAATTGGGTTTAAATTGGCTGCTCCAAAAGCAGTATTCACCGTAACAAACATATCTAAATCAGGTGCTTTACTGCCTTGTGAAAAGCGACCATAGACCGCTTGCTCATCAGCAAATTTATAGTTCAAACCTCCAGAGAAAGAGAAAGTATTCACACTTAGATTATCGTAACTATATTTTGCTGTAATTTTTCCGCTCGAATTATCATAAAAAGTTAAAGGGTTTCCGTCTGTTCCACCAGTACTTGAAGGCGTTGAAGTAGCAATTTGGTTTGTTCCAGAATAAGCAACTTTTTCATAACGAACGCCCCAGTCAAAATTTAAAGCAGAGCTAACCGTCCAGTTATGTCCAAAAAACAAAGCTGTTTGTTGCTGACTTGCTGTGATAACGTTTACGGCAACACTTTTTCCTGAACCGCCAATTACTCCATTAGGATTAGTAATTTGATAGGTATTGCCATCAAATCCTGCCAAAGTAATGGCTGTAAGTGTTGGACGTGGCGAAGTCATTTGTGAAAATGCAAGACCAGCATCCGTCGAAGACAATCTATCCAAATTTGAATTAGCATAAAATAAACCTCCAGTAAAACTCATATCTTTTACTTTTTTCGTAATCGTAAACTGGTCGATAAATTCTTTCATTCTATTGTCTGAATAAAACAATGGATTGAAATACAATGAGTTTTTCTGGATAGAAGCTCCCGGAAAATTACTACCGTTATCTATAAAATTGAAGCCTGCAAAATTACCATTGACAATATTGGGTGCTTGTGTAATAGAGCCAAATTGTGTTCCAGAAGCAAGGTCTTTATAAGAATAAGTACCAAACTGACCCAAAAGACCCGGAATAGCATAGAAAACCAAACCATCAGCCGCAAATGGATAAGCTACGGCAGTAGTATTCCAAACTGAACTTTTATCAGAATATCTTGCTTTGTTTTCAATGGTTAAACCTTCGCCTATACTTTGCTCCCAGTTCAAACCGATAGATTTGTCGATTGAGTGAATTTTATCTCTTGAATCGAAATGTACTTTTTTACCTGTATCATTAATCGTAAAATCAGCTTGTACAGACGGAATCAACACTGTATTCGTTTGCGTTACACCTGCTGGTAAAGTAGGATTAGTGAAACCAATTGTTGGCAAAAACTCAAACCAAGCATTGTGGTCGTTCAGGTATTTAGCATAAAATTTTAGCGAACCGCTTTTGTAATTTTTTACTAAGTTAGCTTTTACTTGACCGCCATTATTCATTGGATAACCCGGATACCTTGCCCCATCTGCTTGACGATAAAAACCTCCAATATTGTACGTCAAAGATTTATCTTTACTTAATGGTCCACCAAAATTTACATCTGTACGATAAAACGGATTTTGTCCATTGCCTTCTAAACCATACTTCGCACGGATTTCGCCCGCAAATTCTTTCCCCCCAGTTTTTGATACGTAGTTAAAAATACCTCCCGGAGCATTGTTTCCTAAAATAGAAGCAGTTCCACCACGCACAGCTTCTAATTTTCCTAAAGTAGCATCTGTACGAAGAAAATAATCTGGACCGTAGTTTCCGAAAGTTGCGTTAGTTACTGGTAAACCGTCTTCCTGCATTGAAACATAGTAATAACCAGATGCGCCATCATTTGACCCAACTGAAACCCCACGAGAATAAACAGTATTACGGATTTCTCCCAAAGATGTGTTAACAAAAACGCCAGGAATATTTTTCAATAAATCTGCGGCACTGCTGATGGCGAGTTTATCAAATTGTTTTGCGCTCAAAGTAGAAATCGCTACCGACGATTCCATTCTCGTTCTTTTATCAAAAACACCCGTTACAATTACTTCTTCCAAAGCGGCAACGTTTTCTTTCAAGGTCAAGTTAATACTTGATTGAGACGCTACTTTTATTTCTTGCGAATAAAAACCTATGAACGAAAAAACAAGTACAGCATTTCCATTGGGTACATCAATTCTGTATTGCCCTTTTGCATCAGTAACGGTGCCTTGTTGTGTTCCTTTTAACAGGACGGTTACGCCTGTTAGTGGCTCGTTTTTTTCGTTAACAATTGTTCCTGATACAGTTTGTTTAACGGGTAAAGTATTGTTCTGGTCAATATCGTCCGCTATTTTTCTGTATTCCATAGGCATCACATTATTCTCTTTTTGTTTTAGAATAATCTGGTTGCCATTTAACTGATACTCAATGTTTAAAGATTTGAATAACCTATCAAGTGCCGACGAAAGTGTTTCATTCTGGCTTTTGAAAGATACTCTTTGCTCTGATTTAATCGCTTGGGGACTATAGAAGAATCTTACATTTGCAGACTTTTCTATCTGGACAAGTACGTGCTTTAATTTTTCTTCGCTGGATTGAACACTTACTTTTTTATTCAGTATTTCTTGCGCTTCTACATCTTTTGCCATGCTAATGCCGATAAAAGATAGTGTAATAAAAAGTTGAACCAACGAAATTTTCATACATTGGATTAATAAATCATGATTTTTTTTCATACTTTTGACTGTTTTGTTTGATTTTGCTAAACTTTGAACATAACAATCCCCTTCAACCCTTTTCAGGATGTTGTACCAAAACGGGGACTTTCTGAGCCAGTAGGTCTGCACACCTTCTGGCTCTTACTTTTTTACTGACACTTAATTCTTAATTTTTACTTGAATTGTACTTTAATAATCGGCTAATTATAAATCTGCACATTGATAATCAGCGCTTTAAGTATAAGTTATGAATTTAAAACTAACAACTCAGCACTCATTCTTAATTGCAATTGGTACTCTCATACACTCAAAACCCATACTTCACCACAATTCAAAACTCATAACTCCAAATTACTTACATCCTTTTGCATTAATTAAAATTTTTCCTTCCAAAACTTCATAAGAACCTCCGACAATATTGGTGATGATGTCTAGTTTTTGGAAAAGACTCTCATTTTCAAAAGCTCCCGTTACTTGGCATTCTGCTAGAAGAGCTTCATTATAGACAATCTCAATACCATAAGCCAACTCAATTCTTTTGAATACTTCGCTTAGCGGCGCTTCGTTAAATTCAAAAGAAATGCCATTGGCATTAACGATAATGGGTGTAGTGATTAATTTTTTATCATACTGATCCGTATTTCTATCAAAAATGGCTTGTTGATTGGGGAGCAATACCACGCCTTTTAAAGTGTTTTCTTTTTTACGTTCGTTTAGGTTTTTAAAAACACTTACTTTTCCTTCTTGAACAGAAACCACAACGTCTTTCATCTCTTCAAAAGCTTTTACATTGAATCTCGTGCCCAATACTTTGGTCGTTACTTCGTTTGCCATCACTAAAAAAGGTTTAGTTGGGTCTTTTGAAATATCGAACGTTGCTTCGCCTGATAGAATGACTAATCTTCTATCATTTTCAAAATTTTCTGGATACGTAATTTTACTTTTGGGCGCCAATAAAACGGCCGAACCGTCGGGCAGATGAATTAAGATAGGTTTATCAAGTTTATTGACTTTCTCGATATGCGCTTTGTGTAAAGTCGCTAAATTTTTATGATAAGCTGTGTTTTGCAAAGAAAAATAAACTAAGCCAATGAGCATGATGATGATGGCTGCTCCAGACCAAACAACAGAAGACGATAATTTCAGAATCTTGGCCAAAGAAGTTTTTTTCTTATTCGTTTCCTGAATTCTCGAAAATATATAGTTTTTAGCTTCAACAGAAATATTATTCGATTCATAGGTTTTAAGCCCCATCTGAATCGTACCAATAATTTTTGCTGCCTCTATGTACTCTCTTTTATTTGTGGGATTACTCTCCAACCAAGTTTGCCAAAATAGCTTACTTTCCTGATTTGGATTTAATTGATGGGTCACGAAAACATCATCAATTAAAAAATCTGAAACCGAATATAGTATATAATTATTAGCCATCTGTTCTGTTACTATTTTACAAAATAGACACAGTCCTTATTGTTATATACTCACTATAATCTAAAAAAAAATTAAAAAAATTATAATTTTAAAATCGGCAATGATTTTCGTAACTTCTCAACGGCACGAACAACTAAGTTTTGTGCTGATTGTCGGTTGATACTCATCACATTAGCCACTTCGTTGTATTCTAAATCTTCCACAAATCTCAATCGAAGTGCTTCTTGTTGGCGTGGCGGCAATTCGCTAATTAATTTATTCACTAATTCTTCTTTCGAAAAACCATCAACATTGTTAAGCAGAGTGGTTTCTTCGGATATGGCTTCGTCCCACAATTCATCAAAATCTCCTTCGTTCAAAGCCATGTATTTACTTTCTTTTCGAAGAATTTGGTTTTGCATTCGGTTTTTTAAAGCCCTCAGTAAATAAGCACGAATATTATTAGGCGTAACAATGTTGTTTCTTTTATCCCAAATTTCCGTAAAAACATCATGGATACAATCAAACACAAAGTATGACGAAAGTGAAGAAAGACTCATTCCGTATCGATACATCGCACCCACATTTTGCTTATAAATCAATGAGTACGCTTTCTCATCTCCTTTCTTAAAGGCTTCCCATATATTGGTTTCTATCTGTTCGGAATCCATGGTTTCGTTAGATAAGCGACATTACAATGTTAAAATAATATCATTTTTAAACAAAAAAATACAAACTAAAGCTCTTAACATTCATGTACTGTCATGGATAAGTAATTATACAATACTTACAAAAAATTGAGCGCATCAACCCTTGCACTTAAACTAATATTATAGTTTAACAGATAATCAACTCAGAAATATATTGATTATCTGTTTTATCCTTCGATAAGTAAATCATCTAATTATCTTTCCAGTACCTTCAAGCTCTTTGTACTTCTCAATAAACTTTTTATCAAGTGTTTCCGAATCTTTGTACTTTATCCGTAATTGAGCCAATTTTTGATGTAATTCTTTCTTTATAGCCGCATACTTGGGGTCGTTATAAACGTTTTTCAATTCGTTTTTATCGTTCGTGCGGTCATACAATTCCCATTCATCAATGTCATAATAGAAGTGTATTAGCTTATATTTTTCGGTTACGATGCCGTAATGTCTCTTCACCATGTGAATACTCGGATATTCATAATAATGATAATAAGCAGCATCTCTGAAGTTTTTGCCATTTCCTTTAAAAATTGGGATCAAGCTTTCGCCTTGCATATCGCTTGGGGCTTTAATTCCTGCCGCCTCAAGGAACGTTTGGGCAAAATCGAGGTTCTGTACCATTTGTGTATTTTTAGAGCCTGGTTTGATAACTGTTGGCCATTTTACCAAAAGTGGCGTTTTGAACGACTCATCGAAGATAAATCGCTTATCAAACCAACCATGTTCACCCAAATAAAAACCTTGGTCTGAAGTATAAACCACAATCGTATTTTCCTCTAAATTATTTTGCTTTAAAAAGTCTAACACCTGCCCCACTCCTTCATCTACCGAAGCGATACATCCCAAATAATCTTGCATATATCTTTGATAACGCCATTGCATTTTCTCTTTTTCGGTCATAGAAGGAAATTTTTTAACAAATTCCTCATTCATTTTTCCGTAGGCTTCATCCCAAGCTTTTCGCTGTGTTGGATTCATTCGCCCTACAGTGTTTTCGTAAAAGCGAATATCATAAGGATGCGATTCTTTAATGCCCAATTTTTGCATATTTTCTGGAAATACTTTTGAATCTCCAGCCCAATTCATGTGCGTAAGCAAATTCATCTCTGCTTCTTTGGAAGCTCTACCCCTACCCTCATAATTATCAAAAAGAGTAGCGGGTTCGGGAAAAGTTTTATTCAAATATTCTTTAAAATGGCGTTCAGCAGGCAGCCATTCTCTATGCGGCGCTTTATGCAGATAAGCAAGAAAGAATGGTTTATCTTCATCTCTTTCATTTTTTAGCCAATTGATTGTTAAATCTGTAATAATGTCGGTTACATAACCCAATAGTTTCTTTTTACCTTCTTTTTTGGTAATAATGTCTGGGTTGTAATAATTGCCTTGGTCTGGTAAAATCTGAAATTCATCAAAACCTTTTGGATTATTACCAAAATGTAATTTCCCAAACATGGCTGTTTGGTATCCATTTGCTTGAAGAATTTGCGGGAAAGTAATATTGGTGCTATCGAAAGGAAAATAATTATCTATTTTACCATTTATGTGACTGTGTTTTCCAGTTAAAATTACTGCACGAGAAGGCGCACAAATAGAATTAGTCACACAAGCATTGGTAAAAAGCATGCCTTCATTGGCAATTCTATCAATATTGGGAGTCTGAGTAAGGCGTTTATCATAAGCTGAGATGGCTTGATAAGCGTGGTCGTCGGACATAATAAACACAATGTTTGGTTTCTTTTGCTTTTTAGGCTTGAAAGCAAAAAACGCAACAGCTACCGAGCTGATGAGTAGCAGTGTGATAATTATTTTTTTCATAGAGAAATTGTTAATGGATATTTTGAAACCGAGCAATGCAATTGACTAATTTTCACAAAGAATCAAAATGATACAATAAAGTTTGAAAATACTATAAAACAGCCTCATATAAAAACAAAACATGAATTATTATAACTAAATCAATAATCTCATCAAGTAATCGGTAATAATCCAATTAAAAAGGGACTTAAAAGCTCCTTTTAGCATCAAATTTGTAGTTTCAGGTTAAAACCTCCCAAGCTCCATTTCTTTGTAATGTGATTTTTTGCTGAAATCTTTCAAAAAACCAATCTGCAAAAACGGTTTCTTTCGTTCTGTTCTCTTTTTCCAAAAGCTTCACTCCTACCGAACTGTTTAATGCTTCTTCATTGACTGAACCGTCTTTGTGAAGAAATAGACTTGAAAATAATTTTTCAGAATATAAACTTCTTAATTCTTCGACGATTCCATGAAATATTTCATGTTTAGACGCAATGGCGAGTTGTTGTAAATAATCTAAAAACCATTGATTAAACTCTCCTTTCCAATATTTTTCAATTTCTTTACTCTTCAATTTCAATTCGGTATTTGCAACAAGTGGCGCAACCTGAACAGTACTTGTCCCTTTCAACACATTCGGATTTTGCAAAGCCCAAGTAACAAAACCAATCGGGTTATGAATATTCTTGCCTTCAAGAATCAATTTATTGGTTTTACTGATTTCCTGTCCTACAGCTTCTATCCCATAAAAATTAATCCATTGTTCCAATAAAGATTTGGTCATTCCTTCCCAATTTTTAGTCACATTCAGCAAATCATCTAATTCACCATCTGTACTTATCTCTTCGGCAATTTCTGGGAAGTATAACATTTTTCCCACGTCTTGCTTATTTTTATTAGGCGTAATCCAAAAAGTTAAGGCTGTAACTGCTCTTCCTGTCTTTACTTCATCGAAAGTAAATTTAATGTCCGTAAATTCCTCAAGGTCTTCTTGCGCTTTTACAATGACTCTTTGCTTAAAATTGCCGTAAAGTGGATATTTATCAACTACATCCAACATTTCTTTCAATTCCTGAATTTTAATTTGCCTCTTGCCTATCGTTTCGTACTGTTTTAGCAATTCATAAATTCTGATGGAAAAAGAGCTTTGTAGCTTCAAAATATTTCTTACATCATACATCAAAAACTGGCTTTGCAATTGAAGCAAGAACGGTTTCATGTCTGGATGAAAGGAAATATCTAAATACTTGGCTGATTTTTCTTCTACAAAGCTTTTAACGCCTGTGGCTATATGTGTGAAGAGTTCCATCTTTCCGTCTGGCGTGTCCATCAACACTCTTATTTCTCGTCTTCCTAAGCGCTCTGCTCCTTGTTTGAGGTATTTGTAGGAATGTCCGTCTTCTTGTAATTCAAAATCTTGAATTACTTCGTGTAGGTAAATTCGATATACTTTAAAATCTTCATCGTCTCGATGAATTTTCATTAACATTTTAGTGAAAACTCGCATTTCCCAAATGTCAAATCTATATTTACCTTCCACCAAACGGTTTGCCTTGCGAATAAGCCTGACAACATTGGTTTCTTTCTCTGTATTGCTATTATTTTTATCGTTTTTGTGCTTTTTCATTCTCTACCGAAATATTACATGACGATTTTGGTAAATCTGTTATATTATCTAACAATTATAGCCTTTTTTTAGGTAATTCTGTTATAGTAACTAGGTAATTCTGTTATACTTCTCGGTAATTCTGTTATAGTAACCGGTAAATTTGTTATATTTAAGCTCATAAGTATCTATTTATCAATTGGTTACGAGCCCCGAAAATACATTAAAAGACATATAAAAGAATTAAAACAAACAAAGAGGAAATTTTTATTTTTGAATGTTGCTCATTTTTATTTTTTCTCTTTGTTTAGAAGGCTTTTATTATAAATTGTAGCTATTATTTACTCCGAAATTGTTGACATTCATAATCAACTATAACAATTTTACCTAAATTCTTCAGAATGCTATTTATTCTTTCGTGATATTTTAAGATAAAGATGTATTTTTCAACAATTCTAAAAGCTTTATAGATGATGTGGTTAAGGTCTGTAATAATAGATAAAATGTAGGCTACAAATTCTGGTATTTTTGTTATAGTTGATGAATTTTTAGTCATTTTTAGCACTCTTTAAAAGTGCAAGCGTTGCACTTTTAGGAATTTTGTTATACTTACAACAAGTGAAGCCTTTTGTACTTTGAATGAAAGGTGCAACACTTGCACTTTTGGTATTTTTGTTATACTTCGAATTTGAATTATAAATTTCCTTGTTTCCTGTACATTCCTAAAAGTGCAACGCTTGCACTTTTAGGAATTTTGTTATAGTACAGATTTTAATTGATATATTTTTTTGATAAGTAAATCGCAATCGGATTCTTTAGCAATGTTATTGGCTAATTCAATAATCTGACTTCTTAATGTTTCTTTAGGAATAGTACTGGCAATAATTGCTGGACTAGATTTTTCAGTTTTGCCGTAGATTTCGTTTAAATCAGCAATTGACTCCACTCCTATATCTTTACGATCGGCTAAAAGTTGGATTTGTTTTTTGCTTAAAGTAGAAGTACCACTCAATACTTGTTCTTGAAGCACTTTGCTTAATTTCGATAAACCTTCCGCAAATTTGCCATCATTTTTAATGGTTCGAACACTTACGTTAAACTCATCCGCTAATTTTTCGGCTACATTTACAGGCTTATTGTCTTCGCCTTGTACTTGCAAGGCTACTCCTCTACTGCCTTTTTGAGTATTATATTTCAAACCTCGTAAATAAGATTCTTCTTCAGGAGTAATATTTCGTCGTCCTAATTGTAAATCAATCATAAATTCTTTGACTTTCTCGATAGATTCAAAGATTTTAAGATTGATTTTAAACTCAATTTTATTTTTCTGGCAAATCGCATAGCGATTATGCCCATCAACTAACACATACAACGTTCTATCAAGGTCATCTTGTTGAAGTTCCGTTGACGTCGTTTCCCAAAGAATTAGCGCATCTTGGCAACCATGCGTAATTAAATTTTGCTCAAGCTGAGTAAATTGCTCTTGACTAAGCGGGCGGATTAAATCTCTTAATTCATCAAGAACGACGATTGAATTTTTAATGCGCTCAACGTCATTAAAGCCACCAATAGGAGCGGGCTTTGGAATGTTGTGTATCGTGGCTACTTCTACTGCACGTTTTTTAAATATCTCTTTTTTCGATCCCATCTGCTTATTCGTTTGAAATTACTTCGTGAGCAAGTTCCATATAGGCTGTTGCTGCTTTTGATTTAGAATCGTATTGGAAAATATCCTGATTCATGTACTGGCTTTGTTTTAAAACCGTTGTATTTTCGATAACGCTTTTAAAAACAGGAATAGAAGGATATGTTTCTTGAACACTTTCCATCATTACTTGATGAATAGTTTGATTTGGATGAACCATCGTGAATAAAAAACCACGTACCTTCAAAGAAACATTCGTATATTCTCTAACAGCCGAGATTTTTTCTAGTAAATTTTTAACGCCATTAAAAGCAGAAGATTCAGGCTGAATAGGAATAATACATTCAGTAGAAGCATTCAAGGCTGAAATCGTCATTAAACTTAAAGAAGGAGGGCAGTCGAAAAGAATAAAATCGAATTGGTCATTCAAAGCCTGAATTTTTTTAGCTAAACGCATTTCAGAACCTACTTCCGTAATCAGTTTTACTTCATAAGTAGCCATTTCAATATCTGATGGCGATAAAAATAAATTGGGTTCAATTTCAATGAGTGGGAGAGGGTCTCGTGAAATCAAAGAAGTAATTACTTGTTTTTCAGGAGAATGAACCCCAAAGCATTGAGATAAATTTCCCTGAGAATCCATATCAACCAATAAAACACGGTATTTCAGTAAAGCAAGTGCTTTACCTAAATTTATAGTTGAAGTAGTTTTCCCAACACCACCTTTGTGATTGATAATAGCAATACTTCTTGCTTTAGAGAAAGTAGAGTCAGTATAACCGTAGTTTCTCATGGCAACTTCTAGTTTCTCTAAATGTTTATTCGAGAATGCCTGAATGCCTTCTAAAGCTTTATAAATGGTAGTTGCAGGTATTTGAGCTTCTTTTTCAAGTTGAGTTCTATTGATAGAAGGGCGTGAAAAGAGAAATTTACGGACAGTTTCAGTCGTAATCATTCGATTTAATGTTTCGATTTTAACTTTTAAATAATAATCAAATATATAATATTTTATATATAAATAAAAGTAAAATATAAAAGTGTATATTTTGAAAGTGAAATTATTATATGTTTTGAAGCAATAAGTCTATTTTTGATTTTAATAATAGTACTTATTCGCACTTTGAATGAATGTTTGTTAATCAAATATTATGATAATTAACGGAGTGAGTAGGAGGGATGTGCGTGATTTAGAACCAGCATTCTCATAAATGAAATCGTGGTTTTGTCCAAAATTTAAATAGATTTCATGGTCATTAATCCATTTTAATACAGGATAAAAAGAGTATTAAAAGGCATATTAGCAAGTAAAATAGATGGTTTATTTTTTGATGAATATGAGATAAGTACAATTTTTGAAACATGCAAAGCATGAAAATAGCCAAGCAAATTGAAGCTTTTAAGTGTTTTTTCAAAAATATTTAGGCATCTTATTTTTGTCAATTTATTGAAAGACAAACTATTAACAGTTTTCAGATAACGGATAACTTGTACGAAGTACTTAAAACAAGAATCTAGTTTTTATTAATCAAAAAAAAGCGGTCAAAAAGAATTTTCGACCGCTTTTTGATTAATATAGAGACAATTAATCTTTATTTTGAGAAATAAACTCATTAATTCCATCCACCACCAAGTGCCCGATAGGTATTCACAAGGGCATTCATTTGTTGCATTCTGGTTTCAATCAATTCCATTCTTGATTCTAATACATCACGTTGAGTCAATAATACTTCCATATAATCAGCTCTGGCAGATTTAAACAACTTGAGCGATATGGCTGTAGATTGCGTAAGTGCCTGTACTTGATTGTTTTTCATCGTGTAGTTTTTCTCCAAATTATCAATATTAGATAATTGGTTAGCTACTTCGATATAAGCATTCAGAATGGTACGTTCAAAATTATAAACAGCTTGTATCTGCTTGGCATTGGCATTTTTATAAGTTGCCGTGATGGCATTCTTATTGATTAATGGACCCGCTAAATCTCCTGCCAAAGAAGACATCAACGTCTGAGGGATACTTGCCAAATAAATAGGGTTAAATGACCTTAAACCCAAAGAAGCCGAAAGTCCTAATGAAGGATAGAAATTAGCTTTGGCAACACTTATATCCAATTTTGCTGCTCCTAATTTGAATTCTGCTTGTCTAATATCAGGGCGATTTTCCAACAATTGAGAGGGAACACCCGCATACATTTTTGAAGGAATTAATTCATTAAAATGTTCTGAATTCCTTTGAACGTGTTGCGGAAACCTACCTACTAGGAAATTGATGCGGTTTTCAGTCTCAACAATATTTTGTTGAATTTTGTACTGAAGACTTTTTGTTTTAAAAACCTCTGCTTCAAACCTACGTACAGCCAATTCGCTTACTTTTGCGGCTTCTTTTTCTAATTTGATAATCGTTAAAGCATTGTTAAGAATATCAATGTTTTTTTGGATGATGTCCAATTGATTATCCAATGCCATCAATTCATAATAAGAATTGGCAATTTCAGAAACAAGATTAGTAACCAAGAAATTTTTCCCTTCGACAGAAGCTAAGTAATTGGAAACTGCCACTTTTCTAGCATTACGAAGTTTGTGCCAAATATCTACTTCCCAACTGGCAAAAGCGCCTAAATAAGTATTGGGTAAGATTGCTGGCGTTGCTTTACCTGGTTTTATTTCAGAAATCTCATCACTTGCTCCTTGACTGGTGTATCTTGATGTTTTTTCAACACCAGCACCACCACCAAGATTAACGAAAGGTAAGTATTCTCCTTTTCGGGCGCTTATTTCGTTCTGAGAAATTTCAATTTCTTGTAAAGTAATGTTTAACTCCTGATTGTTGTGCAAAGCAGTATCAATTAGGGCAGACAAATAGGGGTCAGTAAAATAACTTTTCCAAACAGTTTTTGCTGTGTTGGTAGAGTCCTGAGCGTTATTAAAACGCTCAGGGACATATTTACTTTCCTTTTTTTCAACGATGTTAACGGGTACGACACAAGCCGAAACCGATAATGCTAAGACAAAGAATCCCAAGCATTGACGGGCGATTTTATTGCTTATTGTTTTCATTATTCTTCTTCGGGTTGAGGGAAATTGTCGATTGAATGGACAAAATCTTCGGTTAATGAATCTTCATCTTCGTTTTTAATCAGCTTTCTACCTTCGGCTAAACTTCCGAAAATGTAATACAAGCCCGGTACAATGATTACTCCGAAAATTGTTCCGAAAAGCATACCGCCAAGGGCTGACGCTCCAATGGTATGATTACCAATTGCCCCAGCACCATGTGCAAGAATTAGTGGAATCAAACCTGCGATGAAGGCGAAGGATGTCATCAAAATTGGACGGAAACGTACTTTTGCTCCTTCAATAGCGGCTTCCATTACCGTAAAACCTTGCTTGTGCTTCATCATGGCAAATTCTACAATCAAAACCGCATTTTTCCCCAGTAAACCAACCAACATTACAAGTCCTACTTGTGCATAAATATCATTCGCCAATCCCATTAATTTGAGTAGTAAAAACGAACCAAAAATACCCGCAGGCAATGAGAAAATTACTGACAATGGAATCAAGAAACTTTCATATTGTGCTGCCAATACAAAATACACAAACACGACTACAATCAAGAAAATGTAAATGGCTTCATTTCCTCGAAGCGTTTCATCTTTTGAAAGTGCCGCCCAGTCAATATCAAATCCTTGTGGTAATGTTTCTTTAGCTACTTCTTGAATTACTTTAATCGCTTCACCACTACTGTATCCTTTTGCAGGAGCTCCTCTGATGGCGGCTGTATTGTACATGTTATAGTGGTTAATTTCGTTTGCGCCTTGTACTTTTTTGATTCTCATAAAGGCAGAAAACGGCACCATTTCATCACGATTATTTTTTACATACAGTTTCAAAATATCCGTCGGAAGTCTTCTGTATTCTGGTGCTGACTGTACGAATACTTTAAAGAAACGCTGGAATTTGATAAAACCGAGTTCGTAAGTACTACCGATAAAAATCGACAGCGTATTCATCGCATTACCAATTGAAACGCCTTTTTGCATCGCCAATTGGTTATCTATTTCGATTTCATATTGCGGATAATTCGCACTAAAGAAAGTAAATAAGCCTGTTAGCTCTTTACGTTTCCCCAATTCTTTCATGAAATCATTTTTCACATTTTCCAATTGTTTATAATCACCAGAATTGGTTTTATCTAACAATTGTAAGGCAAAACCGCCCGCTGCACCATAACCCGGAACCGCTGGTGGATCGAAGAATTCAATCGTTGCACCCGGTATCTCTTTGGCTCTTTCTTCCAGTTCATAAATGATTTCATTTACTGAGTGTTCACGTTCAGACCAAGGTTTTAAGTTAATCAAACAAGTACCAGCATTTGAACCTCTACCTTCGGTAAGTACCTCATAACCAGCGATTGATGAAACAGATTGTACGCCTTCTACTTTCTGAATGATTTCTTGTAGTTTACCAGAAATATCATTTGTTCTTTCCAAAGTTGAACCCGGAGGCGTTTGAATAATGGCATAAATCATCCCTTGGTCTTCAGATGGAATAAAACCAGAAGGAAGAATCGTAGTAATACCAAAAATACCAAAACTGAAGGCCAATAATATTCCGAAAGTAAGTACTCGTCGGTTTACGATTAATCTTAGTAAACCTACATATTTACCCGTCAGTTTTTCAAAACCGCTGTTGAAACTATCCAAAGCCCTATTGAGCCATGTTTTCTTTCTTGGTTGTCCATGATTATTTTTCAAAATCATGGCACAAAGTACTGGCGTAAGGGTCAAGGCAACGAAACCTGAAATAACGATAGATGTTGCCATCGTAATCGCAAATTGCCGATAGAAAATCCCTACTGGACCCGTCATAAAAGCTACTGGAACGAATACGGCGGTCATCAATAAAGTAATGGCAATTACCGCACCACTGATTTCTCCAATTACTTTTCTTACGGCATTGTAAGGGGAGAGATGTTCTTCTTCCATCTTGGCATGGACGGCCTCGACGACGACAATCGCATCATCGACCACAATACCAATCGCTAACACAAGGGCAAAAAGCGTAATCATGTTGATAGTCAGTCCGAAAAGTTGCATAAACATAAATGCACCAATCAAGGATACTGGAACAGCAATCGTCGGAATCAACGTTGAACGCCAATCGCCCAAAAAGACAAACACTACCAATGCTACCAAAATAAAGGCATCACGTAAAGTATGAATTACGTTTTCGGTGGAAGCATCAAGGAAGTTAGAAACGTCATAACTGATTTCATAATCCATGCCAGGAGGGAAGGATTTCTTGAGTTGCTCCAATTGTTCTTTTACTTTTCCAATTACTTCGCTGGCATTACTTCCATAAGTTTGTTTAAGTACAATCGCCGCTGATGGATTTCCGTTTAGGTTAGAATAAATATCGTAATATTCACTACCTAATTTAACTTCTGCCACATCTTTCAAACGAAGAATTTCTCCATTTGGGTTGGCTCTGACAATCACATTTTCGTACTCTTCTGGCTTACTAAATCTATCAGAATAGGCTAAAACGTACTCTAAAGCTTCCGAACGACTACCATCGCCTCTACCGATACGACCAGCCTTACCAATAACACTTTGGTCATTAAGGGCTTCCATGACTTCATCTGGCGAAATATTATAGGCTCTCATACGGTCTGGGTTTAACCAAACACGCATAGCATATTGACGGCTACCCAAAATTTTTGCTTGTCCCACACCATTAATCCTTTGTAATTCAGGAATCATGTTAATCCCTGCATAATTGAAAAGGAATTTCATGTTGGCGTTTTTGTCCTTACTGAACAAATTAACGTACATCAACATACTTGGCATGATAGGAGTAATTACTACCCCTTCTCTTTGTACTAATGCTGGAAGTTTGTTTGTGACTTGTTGTACACGGTTTGAAACCTGCACTAAGGCTTCGTCGGGGTCTGTACCCAAATTAAATACAATTTGAATGTTTGCTTCGCCCGCACTGGTAGCATCTGAGGTCATGTATTTCATGCCCCAAGCACCGTTAATGGATTGTTCCAAAGGAATAATCACCGACTCTGCCAGTGATTTAGCACTTGCACCCGGATAAGATGCAGAAACCATAACCATCGGAGGAGCAATTGAAGGAAACTGCGAAGTAGGCAGCGTCTTAATCGCCAGTACGCCCATAAAAATAATAACGAGCGATAATATGATGGCTAATACTGGCCTCTTGATGAATTTATTAAACATATTATTAGTTTTTTGAATCGTTATTACTACTCAGCATACACTCTTAAATTGGCAAGAACTTTTTGAGGTTCTTCATAGTCGTAGGTTATTTTGGAATTGTCTTTTACCTTACGAATTCCCTCAAGCAGTATTCTGTCATTTGCTGAAATACCACTTTCTACAACATATAAATCGGGCATTTCAGCACTGATAGTGATTTCTTTTGAATGCACGATATTGTCTTTTCCTACCACAAAAACATACTTTTTTTCCAGTACTTCAAAAGTGGCTTTCTGAGGAATAATCAAAGCATTTTTGAATGGCACAACCATTTGGATATTACCAGTTTCTCCATGACGCAAAAGCCCTTTTGGATTCGGGAAGGTCGCTCTGAAGGCAATATTACCCGTTTCATTATTGAAATCGGCTTCAATGGTTTCCACTACACCTTGATGGTCGAATAACTGATGATTTGCCATCGACAGGTTTACCGTCATCAATTTATTGCTTTGCGTAGTAGCTTTATAATTCAAATATTCAGCTTCCTGAACGTTGTAGTAAACCCACATTTTGCTATTGTCCGAAAGCGTAGTCAATAAATCGCCTTCTTCTAAAAGACTTCCTAATCTAACTTGGAAATGGTCGATGATACCATCAAAAGGAGCTCTGATTTCAGTGAAACCAAGATGTACTTTAGCGACAGCTAACTCAGCCTTTGCTTTATCTAATTTGGCTTTTGCTAAGGCTAACTCATTGCGAGACACGATATTACTGTCTGCTAATAGTTTGGTGTTTTTATATTCTACTTCTACAAAATTGGCTTCTGCTTCTGCTTTTTGTACTTCTGCTTGGTATTGTACAGGTAGAATTTGAAATAAAAGTTGTCCTTTTTTAACAAACTTACCTTCGTCCACAAAAATTTGTTTTAAATAGCCTCTTTCCAATGCTCTTAGTTCGATATGCTGAATGGCATGAATCTGACAAACATAATCATTCGTAACAGTAGTATCTTTTTGGATAGGACTGGTAACCAATAGCTTGGATTCTTCTTTCTTTTCTTCATCTTTTTTAGATTCACAGCTAGTATGGCACAACAAAGCACCCAAGCTCATGATGATGAGATTTTTTTTCATGATCATTTTCTTTAAATATATAGTTCCGGAAATTTTAGATTGTATAGGGTACAAAAAGACGCACAGCGCTAATGATAGCCTATTAATGTTGACAATAAGAATGAAAATTGAATGGGGAGATGATTAGTGCAATATCAGATTGTCACTAAAAGCATTGGTATCATATTCTGAATACACTGAATACGATGAATAATTTATAAAGAGGATAATGTGAAAAATGCTTACCGAAATGTAAGACTTGAGAAGTATTGAGTACTAAAAAAAGTTTTGCGTACCAGTTATAAAAAGGAGCGGAAGTAATGTAAGTGTTTGCTATATTCTTTTTGTGAGAGATATAGCTTTCTTCATCGTCATCTTCTTTATGCTCTTCCTCAGAATCGTAAAATAAATTTTCACGATTATCATGTGAAATAGTAGTGAAGATGTTTACTAAATCAGGTTGATGATTATTAACACTGATATTTTTGACTGGGGCAAAAAAAGCAACTTCTCTGTTTGTTCGAGCACTTAGCTGATTGCTAAGACCCAACAAGAGAATGCTAATTGAGAGGAGATATTTGAATATTGCCTTTGTCATCAACGGCTAAAGTAATCTACGTTGATTATTCGCACAAAACTTTTAATCTTAAATTTTCAATAAATGACAAAAGTTCTTTTATTATTTATATATTATCTTTTATCGTTTAAATAAATTATCGACTTGTCAAAAACATAGGCTCAATCCTTACAGCAAATTTGCTTCAAAATTGAGCCTATTGTTTATCGTTTTTTATCTCTTACGAAGTAATTTTTCTTTTTCTTTGATTTCGATACAGGGCTTTCACCGATAATCTTATCAATGGTTGCTGTTGTGGTCTTTTCTGTGGTAATACTCAATATTTCCACCATTTATCCAAACGCCCATTGGCGAGCCTGTGCCATTACAATATGATTTTAGTTACTCTTTTCCATCACTACAATATCGGCACGTTTAGAGGTGTCCGTACCAAATAGGATAAAAAGTATTCCCTTTTTTATCTGTAGATTCAAAAATTTTAAGTTCAATTATTTGAATTTCAGCATCTTTAAAAACACTTAGGGAAAACTTTGTATTTTTTAATATTTGGTTGATTTTTTGTTCATTAGGCTACTGATTATAATTATTTCAATATATTTGTCCTTGCAAATATAAATTACAATATTATAATTACAAGGATGATTGCGAGAAATAGCCAAGTTGAAATCATTGAATTGCTCGAAGAATTTCCAGCAGTAAGTATTTTGGGGCCAAGACAGGTTGGGAAGACAACGCTTGCGGAAGAGATAGCATTATCATTAAGTCCTGAACCGATTTATCTTGATTTGGAAAGTCCTATTGATCAAGCAAAGTTAAATGACCCAGAAGCCTATTTTGAATTACACAAGGGGAAACTTATTATTTTGGACGAAATCCAGCGTGTACCTGAATTATTTGCAATATTAAGAGGAGTGATTGACCGCCGAAGAAGACAAGGTTTCAGAACTGCTCAATTCCTGATTTTAGGTTCTGCATCACTTGACCTTTTAAAGCAGTCTTCGGAATCTTTGGCTGGAAGGATTGCTTACAAAGAATTGACAGGTTTGACAGCTTTAGAAGTCAATTCTCTAAGCCAAACCAGTATTGATATGCTTTGGCTTAAAGGGGGCTTTCCAGATAGTTTTCTTGCTAAAACAGAATCAGCCAGTTTTAGATGGCGACAAAACTTTATCAGTACTTATTTGGAAAGAGATATTCCACAATTGGGAACAAGAATACCTGCGGTAACATTACGCAGGTTATGGACAATGTTGGCACATCATCAAGGAGGACAATTAAATACAGCACAATTAGGAGCAAGTTTGGGAATAACTATTCCAACTGTAAAGCGATATATTGAATTATTAGAAGATTTATTTCTTGTCAGAACTATTCTGCCGTGGTCTGGAAATGTTGGGAAAAGATTAGTCAAAACTCCCAAAGTTTATATTCGTGATAGTGGATTGACTCATGCTTTGCTGAACCTTACTACTCAAGACGATTTGTTGGGGCATCCAATTGTTGGAGCAAGTTGGGAAGGTTTCGTTATCGAAAATATCATTGCTTGTTTACCTCAAGGGTTAACATTTTGGTTTTACAGAACTTCAGCAGGAGCAGAAATAGATTTAGTCATTGAAATCAACAATCAAGAAAGATATGCCATTGAGATAAAACGTTCTTTATCACCTACGGTTTCTAAAGGTTTTTATTTGGGCTGTGAAGACATAAAAGCTACAAAACGCTACGTAGTTTATCCCGGAAAAGAAAGCTATCCTTCTGCTGAAGGAGTCAAAACTATTTCTTTGGTAGATTTGATGAAAGAATTACAAGGTGAAGTTTAAATTGTGAATATTAATTGTCTAACGACTTTAAACTCCTAAAATAGTTTTGTGCGAATATTTGAAACATAAATCATCTCAAATTTTAAAATCAAAAAGCGGTCGAAAACTGAATTTCCGACCGCTTTTTGATTGATAAGACACAGATTATAAGTATCAATGCAAAATTATGAATTATAAATTATGAGTTATAGTGTTCATTTTCAGTAACTTAATTTTTAATCAAAAATAATCATGCACTGCCACTTAGGTAATGAAATTTCATAATTCATAACTAATAATTCATATCTCAATTTTATCGCTTAAAATAATTCTTTCTCTTTTTCGCTTTTGCTGATTCGCTTTCACCGATGATTTTGTCGATAGCCGCTTGCTTTTGACTTTTTAAAAGTCGGTCAGCTAAATCTGGACGATTGAGTTTGTGTAAACGCTTACGAATCCAATCTTTAAATTCTGGTTTGTACCAGAAAAAGTAATTGTTCTGATTTTGCTTTTCCTCTTTCGTTTTTGCCGTTTTAATAGGCAATAAAGTATATGGATGTACACCAGAATAATAAATTACTTCGGCAACCGTCATCGGCGTAGGAGTGAAGTCTTGTACTTGTTCCAATTGAAAACCTAAATCCTTCGTTTCAGCGGCAAGATTTGCCATATCAGCTTCTTCACAGCCGGGGTGAGAAGAAATAAAGTAAGGAATCAAAGGTTGTTTCAAGTTATGTTTTGCCTGAATGTTATCGTATTTTTCCTTGAACTTTCTGAAATACTTAAACGATGGCTTACGCATTACTCGCAAAGTAGCGTCTGAAGTATGCTCTGGAGCAACTTTCAAGCGACCAGAAACGTGGCGAGTAACCAATTGTTCCATGTAAATATCATGGTTGCCATCTTGGTTGTTTTTATTGAAATCATCTACCAATAAATCATAACGAACACCAGAACCCACAAATGCTTTTTTGACACTTGGATGAGCATCTACTTTTTTATAAATCTCTGTCAAAGGCGTATGAGAAGTATCTAAGTTCGAGCAAATTACAGGGTGAATACAACTTGGACTTTGGCAACGGTTACAAATGGATTCATCTTTCCCTTTCATTTGGTACATATTCGCCGAAGGACCACCCAAATCTGAAATATAACCTTTGAACTCAGGATGATTCACGATTTGATCAACCTCTTTCATAATCGACTTTTCACTACGAGAAGCAATAAATTTGCCCTGATGTGCCGAAATCGTACAGAAACTACATCCGCCAAAACAACCACGGTGCATATTAATCGAGAACTTAATCATCTCGTAAGATGGAATCGGTCCTCTTTTTTTATACTTCGGATGTGGCATACGAGTATATGGCAAATCGAAAGAAATATCCATTTCTTTTTCCTCCATCGTTTTGAAAGGAGGATTAATTACCAACGTTTTATCAGCTACTTTCTGAATAATACGATTCGCTTGCCATTTGTTCGATTCTACTTCTACTACTTTGAAATTGGCAGCGTATTTGAGTTTATCTTTCAAACAAATTTCATGGCTTGAAATTTCTACCGTGTCCCAGTTATTGAACTCTCCAAGAGGCTCAGATGCAGGCTGTAAGTAAGAAATCTGGTTGACATTACGAATGGTATCTAAAGGAACGCCTTGTTTTACCAAACGCAAAATCTCACGAAGCGGTTGTTCGCCCATGCCATAAACCAACATATCCGCACCCGAATCGAATAGGATAGAAGGCAACAATTTATCTTGCCAGTAATCGTAATGCGTAACACGGCGAAGCGAAGCCTCAATACCTCCAATCAATACTGGAACATCAGGATATAGCTCTTTTAAAATTTTGGTATAAACTGTAGTGGCATAGTCAGGACGATAGCCCGCTTCGCCACCTGGCGTATATGAATCATTTGAACGCAAACGTTTGTTGGCTGTATAATGATTCACCATCGAATCCATACAACCAGCCGTTACGCCAAAGAAATATTTTGGTTTTCCTAATTTTTTAAAGTCACGTAAATCATCTTTCCAGTTAGGTTGAGCCACAATCGCAATTTTGAAACCCTCACTTTCGATGATACGCCCAATTACAGCCGTTCCGAAGGCAGGATGATCTACGTAGGCATCTCCCGAAATCAGAATTACATCCAATTCGTCCCACCCACGTTTTTCTACCTCTTTTTTGGTCAGAGGCAACCAGTCAGTTATTGGTCTTTCAATCATGATGTAAAATTACACAAGAAAGGAATGATAAAAATCATTTTTCTACAATAATTAAGCAAATACTGTTCTTAATTAATGGCTATTGAATTTATTTTCAGCTCATTAGATTTAATTTTCTGATTATGACAGCAATTACTTTGTTCTTGTTATGCCAATAACTGTTTTGGAAAGAGATTTGTTTGGTGGACATTTACCAGAGTAATGAGCCATACCTGAAAATCAATTCATACTCAAATCTTTAAACTGAACGGGTGTAATGCCCACTACTTTTTTAAATAGCCGTGTAAAGTAAGGTGGGTTTTCAAAACCTAATTGATAGGCTGTTTCTGCAATGGTATTGTCGCTACTCAAAAGTAAATTTTTAGCTTCATCAATCAAGTAAATATGGATATGGTCTAAAGCTGTTTTTCCAGTTTCTTGTTTTAATAAATCGCTTAAATAGCGAGCAGAAGTATTAAGCTGTGCCGCCATTGAAGTAACGGTGGGTAGCCCTTCTACTTGTAATTGCCCACTTTCAAAATAATGATTCAGTACTTTATTAAATTTAGAAACCATCGTTCCCGATAATGTTGTGCGGGTGATAAACTGTCTTTTATAAAAGCGTTGTGCATATTTTAAGATAGAATCAAAATGTGTCAGAATGATTTCTTTGCTAAATTCATCTTGATTGTTTTTATATTCAGCATCTATTTTATGATACAGTTCCCATATCGTTTGCTCTTCTGAAGGCGATAAATGCAAGGCTTCATTGGCTTCATAATCAAAATAATGGTACTCCTTGATTTCGTTGTGTAGGCGATGACCCAACAGATAATCTTCATGAATAAAAATCACAAAAGATTTCTCCGACAATGCTACATTATTGATTTCAACCACTTGTCGTGGTTTTACAAAAGACATTGAACCATTATCGTGGTCATACTTGGTTTTACCATAGCTAAAAGTACCAGATTTGATTTTCTTGAATGAAATCATATAAAAATCACCAGTAAATTTATTTCCTCCCCAAGAGCAAGTTGTGAGTTCCTGACAAGTCAACAGGCTCATCATTGGGTGTTCTGGTAAAGGATAGCCACTTGTTTGATGTAATTCCGAAATTGTTTTATAATGGTTCATGCCTTTTGATGGTTAAAATTTGATGGCCAATTTACCAATCGTTTTTCCTGACTCTAATTGCGTATGGGCTTTTTTCAAGACATCTGCTGATAATCCATGAAGTGTTTCTTTTAAAGTACCGACCAATACGCCTTCATCCAATAAATCAGCTACTTGATTCAAAATATGATGTTGCTGAATCATGTCTTCGGTTTGGAACATCGAACGAGTGTACATTAATTCCCAAGAGAAACTAACACTTTTTGTCTTTAATTTATTCAATAAAAGGGGTAATGCACTGCCTGTAATGGAAGCAATATGTCCTTGTGGTTTGATGAGTTCAGCCATGATATCCCAATAAAAATTGGTATCTACAAAATCAAGGATAAAATCAACAAATTGGAAGCCTTCATTGCGTACTTCATTGACTAAATCTTGATGATTGACGACTACGTCTGCGCCCATTTCTTTACACCAAGCAATACTTTCAGGACGAGAAGCCGTTGCAATCACTGTTAAGCCAAGCAGTTTTTTGGCTAATTGAATGGCAATAGAACCCACACCACCAGCGCCACCAATGATTAAAATGCTTTTGCCTTTATCTTTTTCAAGACTCAATCGCATTCTATCAAATAAGATTTCCCATGCAGTTAAGGCTGTCAATGGAATCACAGCCGAAGCTTCGTCGCTCAAAGTAGTTGGTTTTTTGCCTACAATTCTTTCGTCGATTACTTGATATTCAGCATTCGAGCCTTGTTTGGTGAGGTCGCCAGCATAGTAAACGTCGTCACCTACTTTAAATAAAGAAACATTTTCACCTATAGCTTCCACTGTACCCACGGCATCCCAACCAATGATTTTTGGATGCTCCAAAACGCTGTCTTTGGCTGCACTCTGTCTGATTTTAAAATCTACAGGATTCACCGATATTGCCCTGATTTTCACCAATAATTGATGTTGTACAGGAACTGGTTTATCTGTTTCAAAATCAATAAAACTATTTTCTTCTACGATAGGAAGAGAGCTTTTAAATCCAACTGCTTTCATGGTTATCTGTTTTTGTACGCTGATAGCTTTGAATGGCTATCAGCGTTTTAGATTTCAAACGAATTTTCACAAAGATATGTTCAGCTACTTGCCATGAGCTTGGGTACTTATTTCTTTACAAGCATCCCAAGTCGCTAAACGTTGCTCATAAACTGCCTTGGCAACAGGATAACCAATTTTACCCAAGAAAAGACGCAATGGAGGTTCAGGACTATTAACTAATGCCAAAACAGCATCAACAGTAGCACTCGGAACACCATAGTTATCAGGATTATAAGTACTTTGGAAAGCAGTTTTCATCTCATCATAAGCCTCTATTCGTTCAGATTGTGCTGATGAAGCACCTGCCCAATCGGTTTCATAACCATTAGGTTCAATCAAAGTAACCTTGATGCCAAATGCACTTACTTCGCTGGCTAAAGTTTCAGTTAAACCTTCAACAGCAAATTTTGAAGCATTGTAAAGTCCTAAAGTTGGAAGTGTAAAGATGCCCAAAACGCTACTTACTTGGATGATATGCCCACTTTTTTGCGCTCGCATATAAGGTAAAACAGCTTGCGTCACCCAAAGTAAACCAAAGAAATTTACTTCCATTTGTTGTCTGGCTTCTTGTTCTGAAGCCTCTTCTACCGCTCCGAATAAACCATAACCTGCATTATTAATCAATACATCAATTTGTCCGAAATGCGCATGAGCTTTTGAAACGACTTCAAAAACTTGTTCACGATTGGTAACATCTAATTGTAAAGGAAGAATTTGATTCCCAAATTCTTCAGATAAATCTGCTAAATCTTGTAGATTTCTGGCAGTAGCAATTACTTTATCACCATTTTGTAAAAAGGCTTTTGCCCATATTTTCCCGAATCCACGAGAAGCGCCTGTAATTAAAATCGTCTTTGTCATATTTTTGTTTTTTTTGATGTGACAAAGTTAAGGGATGCCTTTCGGCTCAGACTTATACAAAAATCGGTACTTATGATACATAATGACGTAGCGTTTTTTATCTATGTACTCAATAAGAGTCTAGTCAATTCTCAAAATCAACAAACGTCGTTGGTGGCAAATAAGAGTAGTTTGTCTAATTTTCAATCCATTAAAAACCGTTCTTTTATAATTAATCATACATTTACTCATCAAATACAATGATTAAATGAACAACCGTCAAAATTCCATTAGTTTCAATCTTAGTTTCTGGGTGCTATACTTTTTGTATGAATGGCTAGGAATGGGTGCCGCTACGGATCAATATTATGTCTATTTCCTAAAAGCCTGTACCTCTTTTCCGATAGCCTTTGTGGTGTCGTATTTATCAATTCATTTGTTATTTAACAAATTTTATCTCTCGAATAGAAAAAGCATTTTTTGGATAGGACAAATCATCGTAGCCTTGGTTTTTGTCATGCTCAAACGCTACATCAATTATTATTACTTGTATCCTTTGTATCATATCGAAGGCACTTATAAACCACTTATCTTTTTACCCAAAATTTTAATTGAGTTCGTCAATCTTTACCTGATTGTTTCATTATACGGAATGTTCTTTTTTGTAAGAAGTTGGTATCGTCAGCAACAGGCATTGCAAGAACTTAAACAAGAAAAAATTGCCGCTGAACTAGAGCTACTCAAATCGCAAGTTCAACCGCATTTTATCTTTAATATGTTGAATAATATTTATGCGGGTGCGTTCAAAAATAGTCCAGAGACGGCTCAACAAATATTAAAACTTTCTAACCTGATAGAGTACAGTCTTTATGATTCTAAAAAAGAAAAAGTGCCTCTACAGGAAGAATTAGACTATATTAGCAATTATGTAGATTTACAAAAAATACGCATTGGCGATAGGTTAGACGTCTCTTTTAATATTTTCGATAACATCAGCGGTTTTCAAATACCCCCTTTATTACTGTTGCCCATTATTGAAAATTGTTTTAAACATGGCGTAAATAAATCCATCACTCAAGCGTGGATACGCATGGATATTTCAGCCAAAGAGAGAACCATAACTTTTAAAATAGAAAACAGTATTGAGCCAGAGAATGACACAAAATTGACGCAAAATGGAGGATTGGGCTTGAAAAATGTAAAAAGAAGATTAGAGTTACTCTACCCAAATACGCATGAATTCGATATTTATCGAGAAGAAAATAGTTGTTTAGTCGTCTTAAAAATCCTTGTCAATTAAATGAATCGCTGCTTAATCATCGATGATGAACTCCCAGCCAGAGCACTCATCCAAATGTACTTGGAAAACCTTCCAGATTTTGAAGTGGTTAAAACATTAGACAATGCTGTAGAAGGCTTTGTTTATTTGCAAAATCACAGCATAGATTTATTGTTTTTGGATATTCAAATGCCCAAAATGACAGGCTTAGAACTGCTAAAATCCTTACAAAAAAGACCCAAAGTGGTGATGACAACCGCCTTTCGGGAATATGCCGCAGAAGGTTTTGACTTAGATGTTTTTGATTATTTAGTAAAACCCATCAGTCAAGAACGCTTTCTTAAAACCATTTCAAAATACTTATACTTTCAGGAGGTTACGCAACATGTTGAACCACCCAAATCTAACTATGACGACGCCTATATCTTTTTTAAAGTAGGGAAGGAGCAGATAAAAGTATTTCTAAGCGACATTCTATACATCGAAGGCTTGAAAGATTATATCAAAGTATTCACCAGCCAAGGCATGTATGTCGTTTATGAAAGAATGGGTTTTATGGAAGCCAAATTACCAGAATCCAAATTTGTACGCATCCATAAATCATTCATCATTGCAGTCGATAAAGTATATTCTTACAGCAACGAATGTATCAAAATCAACAATCAAAAAATCCCCATCGGCAGAATGTATAAACAAGGGTTTTTGAGTCGGGTTTTATAGCTAGCGTCGTTGGTGGCTTATCATCGATGTTTGTCTAAATTTCAATGCTACTCAAACATTAGCTTTATAATTTATGATACTTTTACTCATTCAACCGAATCTTGTCCATAGGAATGGGATTAATCTCATTCCTATGGATATATTTTCAAAGAATAATTTCCCTATATTTTTCGCTCTCTAATCTTATACTCCTCAATATCAATCAGAGCGTGATATTTTCTAATCAATTCTTCATCAAACTCATCAAGATGATTAATTTCATTCAATAAATTTCTTTGTTCTTCTAACAATTCAAGGTAAATAACTTGATTCTTTTTGACCGTAAATCCTTCGAAAGTATCCTTCGTTTCAATGGCGTGACTTAAAAAGTTTAGTTCAATGCTAAGTCTTTCGTACAAATTATTAATGTGTGCATTTTGAAGGCAATTCTTCCCATATTTTTCTTCTAAATATTGTAATGAGTTTTGTGCCATTTTATGTTGAATACTTACTTCCTGTTCCTTTTCAGGAATTGCATTATCAACTAATTTTACCTTTTTAATAAGCCAAGGAAGAGTAAGTCCTTGAAAAACTAAAGTGACTAAAATCACAATAAAAGTGATAAATAGAATCAGGTTTCGATTTGGAAAAGCCTGACCTTCTTGAATAACCAAAGGAATAGAAAGCGCAGAAGCCAACGACACTACTCCACGCATACCTGCCCAACCATGTATTAAAGGCAATTTCCAACCCGGATTGGGGTCGGCTACACGAATGTAACGGCTGATAAAACGAGTAAAAACAGAAGCTCCCATCGAACAAATGATTCTGCTAATAATCAATACTAACGAAATGGCTAAACCATACCCAATGGCTTTTTCTAAACTGGTATCACCCAGTTGTTCTACTACCGAAGGCAATTGAAGTCCAATCAGCATAAAAACCAAACCATTGAGGACAAACACTAAACTACCCCAAACATTGGTACTTTGAATTCTACTCATATAAGTAAGCATACTTTGTCGCTTACTTGATAATAAAAGTCCCCCACTTACTACCGCCAGTACGCCCGAAAAATGAAAATGCTCAGCGGCATAATACATAAAATAAGGTGTGAGGAAAGTTAAAACAACTTCTATACTGGGTGTGGTAGGTAACCATTTATGAATGGCGAAGAAAATAAATCCAACGGCTAAACCAATCAAGGTACCCATTAAAATGACAGAGAAAAAGCTATTGGTCGCTTCCTGCCAATGAAATTGTCCAGTAATAACAGTTGCTAAGGCAAAGCGAAATACAATTAATGAAGAAGCATCATTGAGTAAACTTTCGCCTTCTGCAATACTCAAGAGTACTTTTGGTACTTTCAACTGACGCATGATAGTGGTTGCAGAAATGGCATCGGGGGGAGAAATGATTCCTCCTAACAAAAAGCCAAGGGCTAAAGTAAAACCGGGAATCAGTGCTTGAGAAACGAATGCAATGACGCAAGAAGTAATAATTACAACAGGGAAGGCAAAACTTGTGATTGCTCTTCGCCATTTCCAAAATTCCTTCCATGAAGTTTGCCAAGCGGCTTCATAAAGTAATGGAGGCAGGAAAATAAAAAAGACTAAATCGGGCTCAATCGTAATGTTAGAAAAGATTGGAAACAAGCTAAGTGCCAAACCTCCCAATACTAAAACGATAGGATAGGCAATTTTTAACTTGTTGGCAATCATGACCAAAGCCAAAATGATTAAAATAAGCGTTACATATTCAATGAATAAACTTTGCATGAAAGAAGGTTTTAAAAACGTATAAGTCTAAGAGTTTTGATAAGAATGTAATTCCGAAGATATAAATATTTATCAAAAATAGCCCTTACTTACCTAATTTAATGATTATTCTTGAATAAATACTTCTCCTTTACTCAACAACCTTGCCGTTCTGATAACCCCTGATTTTTTAATTGTTACTTTATCTTCATGTCGCTCAAAATCTAAACTCACCGTAAATTCTCCAGAAGGATGCTCAATGGATAAGTTTTGAGGAGTAAGATTTGTTGATTCAAATTGAGCAATTCCATCTGTTACTGTATTCGGAATAATACAAGCGCTAGCAACCGAAACAGCTGCTAAAACGCCAATAGCTTCGTGTACAATATGTGGAATAAACATACGAGTATTGATAACACCACCGTTTTCGGGTGCTGAAACTAAGCACATTTTAGGAATTGTTTGCTGACTAACGTCTCCTAAATTCATTAAATATCCTGCTTGTAATCTGATACTTTCAACCTTTTTTTTCAAAGAATCATTAGCTTCCAAAGTGTCTTTACTTTCGTTTCCGACCAAGTCAAAATCACTGGCTCGCATCACCACAATGGGCATTCCATTATCAATACAGGTTACTGCTATGCCGTCGATGATATCTTTGGTATTTCCTGTGGGTAATAATGCTCCGCAAGTAGAGCCAACGGTTTCTAAATAATTACAAAGGATAGGAGCGGAAGTACCCACAACGCCATCTACTTTGGCATTGCCTTGATAATTCATTTTTCCGTTAGGTGTCTGAACGACTACTTCACAAATTCCTCCTGTGTTGACAATATTTATTCTGGCTGAAGTACTTGGGTGCATCGCTTGAATCATGCCTGATTCTATGGCAAAAGGTAATACGCCCGCTAGGATATTCCCGCAAGTTTGTGTGATAGAAATTTTACCTTTCCCAACTACAACTTGTATAAAAAAGTAATCTAAATCAGCTACTGGATTTTCAGAAATACTAACGATGGCAACTTTACTGCTCAGTGAAGTTGCTCCGCCCAAACCATCAATTTGGCGAGCATCACCCTCGGTAGTTCCTTCCATCGCTAAAAGTAAATAACGATTTCTTTCGTTTTCGTCAGCAGGTAAGTCTTCAGCTTTGAAAAAAAGCCCTTTAGAACTCCCGCCCCGAAACTGCATATATGGAATGGCTTTTTGCATATTTTAAATAATGCTTAATGATGAATGTGTAGTGCGTAATGTCTTTTGATGATGAATGTTTTTTATGCTTAATGTGTAAAAGCGTAATGGTTATAAATATTTGGAAGAAAGCTGTTTTCAATCTTCAAATTAAATCCTACAGGTAACCATTACGCACTACGCATTTATCATTACGCATTAGAAAGCACTACGCATTCATCATTAAATAAAACTAAGTTTTTCTAAATTACTCCTAGTCCCTTTTGTTACAATTGGGTCGATGCCTTTGGCTTCTAGCATTTCTATTACAGCCTCCATTTCGTGCATTCTACGAATGGCATGGGTTTTACTTCCTTCCACAAAACGGTCAATCAGCTCATTGTTTCCGCCAATCAAAGAACTGATTTGTCCACGAATGTACGGTTCCATACCGAAAGCTTCGCCTGCTTCCATGGCTTCACAAACTACTGCTGCGATACCTTTATAGACAATTGAACGCAATAATTTACGAGTAGCGGCATCGCCAATCTTACTGTTTTCAATACTTGAAATATCGAGTTTTAAAGATTGTATTTTTGCTAAAAAATCTTCTGCATATTCACCTGAAGCTAAAAGAGGCGTCATGATTCCTTTAGGTGGAACTGGTGCCATAATGGCTAAATCTATCATTTTTACACCTGAAGAAGCTAAAATAGAAGCGATTTTCTGTTTCTTTTCTGGACCAGAAGTATTCATTTCACAGAAAAACTGATGTGGTTTTATTACGCTTACTATTTCTGTGGCAATTTCTTCTGAAACCGAAGAAAGGTTTGCACTAAAGATGATATCTGCTTCTTGAACAGCTTCTGCATTGCTAGCTTTTACTTCAATAGAAGGATGTAATTTGCGAAGTGGTTTGGGGTCATATCCTATAACTTTTACCCCTAAATTAACCAAATCATTGGCAAAGTGGCTTCCCGCTTCCCCTAAACCAAGCATGGCAATTGTTAATTTTTCACTCATTTTTAGCTTTATTAATATCCAAATTTTTCATCCCAACCATAAATCTGGATTGAAGGTCTTCCTTTTCTAAGTTCTGCTCTTGTCCTTTCTTCTTTGGCTTCTCTGGCTTTGGCTTTCTCAATTGTTTCTGCTATTTTTTCAAATGGAACAACCACAACGCCATCACGGTCGCCCACAACGATATCGCCTGGATTGATTAATACTTCGCCAATCACAATGGCTTCGTTGAGTGTCCCATCGCCATGATTTGAAGTACCACGAATACATAATCCTCTTGAAAAAACTGGAAATCCCATTGCTTCAATATCATCGGCATCTCTCACACATGCATCAATTACTAAGCCATTGATTCCTTTGGTTTTTGCACCCAAACTCATTAAATCGCCCCAATAACCCGCTTCATAAAAGCCTGAACAATTGGCAATTAATACATCGCCTGCCTTGGCATAAGCGTAAGCCCGATGTAACAAAACATTATCACGGGGCATGGTTTGAACGGTATAAGCTGGACCACAGATTTTCATGTTGGAAGCGATGGGCTTGATGCCCGAAGGTAAATAGCCTTGATTGCCCATTGCTTCGCAAATTGTTGCAGCAGAAAATTTTGAAAGTTCTTGTATGAGTTCCATCCCTAATCGCAACCCTGTAAGGTTTTTAAAACCTTACAGGGTTAATCTTCAATTTTAAATTTAATGCGTAGCCTACGCTAAAGCTTTTCTTGCTTCTCCATCGGGGTTGTTTACCAGTGCAGGAGTATCATCCAAAATCATGGTTTCGCCATTTTGTGTGCTATAAGCTTTCCAAGTGGGTAATCCGCCACCATTTGGATTTCCTGTTTTGACAAAATTGAGAAAGGATTTTGCCATTTTTTCCGACAATGCTCTTGGACGTTTTCCGCCACCTGTATGTGTTAACATCAAGTCTGTATTATAAAACCAAAAACAAATATCGTCGCAGTGGAATGCACGCATTCTGCCATCGAAAAGTGGCGGTTGCCAGCCAAACCAAGCCAAATAAACAGGTGCTTTTTGTTGCGATACTTTTGCATCGGCTGTGGCTACAGCATTTTTTCGGTTTGAAAGAATTAATGACCAAATTTCGATTGGACGAGACTTCGGAAAGTTTTTAGCAAAGGCATCAACAATTTCACCTGATTTTGCTCCAAAGCGAGGTTCTATTTTTGTTTTTACCTCTGCCAATGTGATATTTTCCAAAGCGGCTTCTGTTCTACTTGGGCTCTGCTCGTTGAAAGTTGAGCAAATCATTAATGGAATATTACTTGAAAAATGATTTGAATCACTGAAAAATGCTTGATCATTTAAGTATTCGCCGTCGGAAACGGGCGAATATCCACCTCTTTGTATGTTAAGTCGTTTGGCTTCATCTGCCATTTTATCGACTGCTCTGGTCGTAATGTCAATGTATTCTCTCCACGGAATTTGTTGTAATTTTTCAATCTCACCTTGTTTCAATCCAGCTTCTTCCATGATTTTCAAGCCTAATTTTTCGGCATATTCTTTATTTGCACCAATCAAAGAGCTCCCGCTCAAAGCCACGGCTTTATGAAATAAACCTTTTGCTGATGGCATATTCATCAGACAAGTAACTTTTGCTCCACCGCCCGATTGACCAATAATGGTAACATTATTCGGGTCTCCACCGAAATTAGCGATGTTATTTTTTACCCATTCTAAAGCAGCAACCATGTCCAAACTTCCAACATTTCCTGAAGCGGGATGTCCGCCTACGGCTTTTAAATGACTATAACCGAATGGTCCAAGTCGGTGATTGATAGAACAAAAAACAACGTTACCAAGTCGAGCGATATTTTCTCCATGATAACCATCTTGTTCTATCGCATTGCCATTCGTAAATCCTCCCCCATGCAACCAAACAATCACTGGACGTTTTTGCGTGTC
The DNA here is from genome assembly GCF_040543805.1 of Arcicella rosea. Lineage (NCBI taxonomy): Bacteria > Pseudomonadati > Bacteroidota > Cytophagia > Cytophagales > Flectobacillaceae > Arcicella > Arcicella rosea. The sequence goes on along the minus strand of NZ_JBEUMS010000013.1, from coordinate 10,649 downwards.
TAAAGCAGTAGTCCAAACGTTTAATTTTAAGCAATCTTCTGAAACATCGTCATAATTCCAATGGTCAACAAAAGAAGCATAAGTATTGGCATATCGTTTTTCCATAATCTGCGGAGCAGTATTTCCCCACCAAAGTGCTGGACGAACATCTGCCCAAGGCGTTGGTTTTTGTGGGGGCATAAAACGATTTTTACCCGAAGTATCAGCTCCATAAGGAATGCCTAAAAACTGATGAATGCCACGAAGAATGAAACCTCGTACTTTTCCATGCTCAGTATTAGCAATAGCGATGTTGTCGCCTACGAATAAAATTTGTTCATCAGCCACAGGTTTTGCAGACTTCGGTACACTAACAGTATTCGCCACAGCTTGTTGCGAAATACCCAAGCCTGCCACACCGACACCCAGTGATTGAATAAAATTACGTCTTGTTGGTTTCATAGTTACTGATTGTTATAAAGGTTGAAATTTAGAAAATTGTACAGACAACTCTTGGCACTTGGCTTTGGTGTGCTTCTGCAAATTTGATGTCTTTTTTGCCAGAAATTCTTCGAGCGTGATTCGCCCTTCGTGAAGCCAATTCTGCATAATAATCTCTCAAATAAGTTTGAGCACCCATACATGCCATCGCTGCCATTTTTTTCTCAATTACCGAAGAAATATCAATAAATGTGTCTGGTACGAAACCACACAGTTCAGGCTGGTGTGGCTCGAAAGAATACCAAGCTGGTGGGTCGATATTCTTAAAAGCACTTGGTACACCAGCACCACTTGATAGCAACCTCGCTCTTTGTGTAGCTTGAAATGCCAAAGGATGATCTGGATTAAAGGGGTCTTTTTCTGAATGTGTTAAAATAACGGTAGGCTCAAAATCTCCAATGATATGCGTAAGCTGTTCGACTCTTTCGTCAGAAATCAACATCGGGTAATCGCCCCAATCTAAAAACTGAATGGGCGTACCGATAATATCTGCGGCTTTTTGAGCCTGTTCATGACGAATAATTTTTACACTTTCAATACTTCTTTTAGGGTCTTTTTTCCATAATTCTCCAGATTCTCCACGTTCTCCGTAAGACATACAAATCACTAAAGTTTCTGCTCCTTCCTCAATCGCTTTGGCGATAGTCCCCGCCGACCGCCAAACAAAATCACCCGAATGGGCACCAATAACTAATAATTTTTTCATAATATTCTTTAATGCGTAGTGATTAAACAATTTCTTCCAACATCGGCGTACCTCTGGTATGGAAACTCTCTACGGTTTTCAATCCCCAAGCTTGTCCTTTCATTCGTTCTTCTTTGTTCCAAACAATGGTTTCGTAATCGGGGTCAAGAATAAGGCGAGCGGTCGGATTTGCTATTTCAATACGATTTCCTCCCGGTTCATAGAGATACAAAAAGAAAGTCTGCTGAATAGCATGTTTGTGTGGACCCGTTTCAATAAATACACCATTTTCCAGCGCAATATCTGCGGCTAACAATACTTCTTCACGACTATTAACAGCATAAGTAAGATGGTGGAAGCGTCCCGAAAGTCCAGAATGGTCTTCAGTAATCGCCAAATCATAAGATTTTGAGTTGACAGAAACCCAAACGCCTTTTGGCTGGTCGTCAAAAACGATGGTTTCAGACATTCTTCCGCCTAAAACGCCAAACTGAAAGTCTCTAAAAGCGACGATGTCTTTTGCCAATAAATTCAAATGGTCGATTCGTCTCACATTCATTCCTCTTCCCGGAAATTTACTAGCAGTATTTTTTAAGGCGGATTTGTTTTCTCCTTCGGCTTTGTACTTATGCGTATCAAAATAGATTTCGCAAATATGTCCATCTGGGTATCTGAATCGATAAGTTTTGCCATAGCCACATTCTCCATCTTGCCAACCGATGCCTAAACCTGTTGCTTCAATGGCTTTTACTCGTCTTTCAAGCGCTTCTTGACTACGAGTTCGCCAAGCAAAATGGCCAATGCCCGAATGCTTATGAGCCGTCAATTTCAGTGAATAATGCTCATAGTCGTCGTAAGCACGCAGATAAACCGAATCGCCTTTGGTTTCCGAAACCGACATTCCTAAAAGCTCTGTAAAAAAGCGAATACTTTCGTCAAGTTTAGGAGTAAGTAATTCGACGTGTGCCAAATGGGCAAGTTCCCAAGTAATGTTATCCATTCAATAATGGGTTTTAAAAAATGTCTGCAAATTTTGAGAAAATCTACAAGATAAGCAGGAAACTATTTTTACTTTTATGGATACAAATCAAACATTATAAATGTTGTCCGAAAAAAATATCACCAATTTTGATGGCTTATATGGAGATGTTCAAGGGAAGTATTCTTCTGAATATATTTTCTTAGAACTTATCGTTACTCGTAGCCAAACATTCGATTGGAATATCAAACCACATATACATTCTAATCTTTTTCAGGTATTTATCGTCAAAAAAGGCTCTTTAAGCTTTCAAGAAGAAACTAAAGCGCATCAACTTGAAGCACCTTGTATTTTACTGATTCCGCCAACATTATTGCATGGATTGGTTTACTCTCCCAATGTAGAAGGCTATATCCTTACTTTATCAGAAAGTATTATTGAGGATATTTTTAAAACATCTAGTTCAATTTGGAAAACCTTTGAACAGATAAGTGTTTTAAAAAACTTTGAAGGAGAATCTTCTTTTGAAAAAATCTTAACAGTAATAGCAAATCTGGAAAATGAATTGTTTGGCGATAATCCCGAACGTTTTTTGATGTTAAAGGCTTTTATTACCCAGTTTTTTATTGCAGTCCACAGATTGACGAAACAAGAGGATGCTCAACAAGCGGGTTCTTTGATGATGAATTATTTTCGGAAATTTCAGCAAAGTATCAAGCAGTCGGAATATCCCAAAAGTATTCCAGCTTTTGCGGATGAATTAAATATTACACCCGTTCATCTCAATAGAATTTGTAAGGCAGTTTCAGGAAAATCAGCGATAGAATTGGTTCATCAAAATCTTATCAATGAGGCGCAAAAGTATCTTTTGCATACTTCTTACTCTGTTTCAGAAATCTCATATTTACTCAAATTTGAGTATCCAAATTACTTTGCAAAACTCTTTAAAAAGTATGTGGGAATGTCACCAAATGAGTACAGAAAGCATGATAGAAAATGAAATAGCCTTTGGTTTCAGAATTTGCTTTTCGGGTTTATTCATGAAATATGCTTAATTTTGAGGATTGTTAGATTTTCCTAGCACATCAAAATCCTAATTCTTAATTAATTCCATGTCCGAATTTGCTCCTTGTCCAAAATGTAAATGTGAGTACACTTATCCAAGTGATTCTTTGTTAGTATGTCCTGAATGTTTCTACGAATGGAATCCAGATGAAGTAGAAGCTGAAGAAGCGGGGTCTAAAATATTAGACTCAAATGGAAATGAATTGAAAGATGGCGATACAGTGGTTGTCATTAAAGATTTACCCGTAAAAGGCGCTCCGAAAGCCATTAAAGCAGGAACGAAAGTGAAAAATATTCGCCTAACAGACGGCGATCATAATATTGATTGTAAAATAGACGGTTTCGGTGCAATGGCTTTGAAATCAGAATTTGTTAGAAAAGCGTAGTTAGCTTTTAGCTGTTTACAAAATTGTTTAAAGGCAATAATTGATATGAAAATTCCTATCGGTTATCGCCTTTTTTTTATGATACTTCACCTAGTGTTTCTTGCAAAAGTGCTGTGTATGTAGGATCTCAATAAACCCTATACTAGGTTGGTGACATATTGTGTTTCTTGCAAAAGTGCTGTGTATGTAGGGCGTTCTTAAAATATCAAGAATAATTATATGCTTTATTATAACCTCTTCAATGCCTATTTTGCCCGCTTGCCTGTTTTTTTTATGTCATATAAAGCACAATAAGCATACTTTCGTTTAAGAAAATCATTCCTTAATTTTTTAAAATAAAGTCTTATGAAAACAAATGTTTTTTTTAGTACGATTTTATCAATCGGACTATTTTTTACTCTTTTCAGCTCGAATATACTAGCTCAAAATACCCAAGTTACTGTTTCAGTTTCGGGAATTAAATCTGGGAAAGGTAAGATTGTCTTAAACGTATTCAAAGATAGCGATGGCTACGAAAAAGAACGTCCTTACAAAATATTTCAGTTCGATAAAAAAGCACTTACCAACGGTACTTTAGTATTAAAGTGTACTTTGGATGCTGGTGTTTATGGCATAACGCTTTTGGATGATGAAAATAGTAATGATAAAATGGATAAATCGTTTATAGGAATGCCCAAAGAAGGCTTTGGCTTTTCAAACTTTTTTATGGAGAAGTTGAAAAAACCAAGTTTTGAAGACTTTAAGATTCAACTGAAAAACGATAATGCCAAGATTGATATAAAAGTAAAATATATCTAATCAAAAGGGATTTAGCTTTGTAAATATACCTCATTGTGATAGTTGATGGTTCTGGATTCAAAAGAGTTCAGAACTATTTTATTCATCAAAAATCGCCCTTATGAAAATTGTACTGCCCATAAAAAGTCTGATTGGTATCAATTGGTTGTTGACAGTAGTCTTCAGTGGAATTGTTTGCTTGTTTTTGTTTCAAATCAAAACCGAACAGCATCCCATTCTTTATTCTTTTATGACAGCCACCACAATCTCGCTGATAAGTTATACCAATATTTACGTCCTAATTTATTTATCTAAAATTTATGAATTGAATTCCAAAAAATTCAGGATTTACCGCTGTGTAATAACTTATACCGTCAGTGCCATAACATATCTAATCGTTTGGCCAATATTTGCTTTTTTTTCCAAAAAAGAATGGTCGCATGATGACTTTGCATTACTGTTAACTTTTATTTTATCAAGTGCACTTATTAATACGCTGATTCTACTTCTCCAAGATTTCGTTTTATTACATACTCAGAAGGCACATACTGAACTAGAATTCTCTAAACTAAAAACGGCCCATGCCGAAGCCGCCAATTTGCTGTTACAACAGCAAATACATCCTCATTTTCTGTTCAATGCCCTCAATACTGTAAAAGCTTTGTACAGAAAAGATACTAGCGCTGGTGATACTTATATCGTTCATTTAGCCAATTTTTTACGGGCATCTATTTTTACGCATTCCTCCAAAGTATCAAGGTTAGATGAAGAATTGGCTCTTTTAAAAGACTATCTTGAGATGCAGAAATTTAGGTTTGGTTCGGCTCTGTGTTGTATCATTACATTACCAAATGATATTTTAGAGAATTATTATTTGCCATCATTCTCTTTACAACCATTGTTAGAAAATGCCATTAAGCACAACGAACTAACCGAAGAAATGCCATTAAGAGTTGTAGTTTGGTACATGAACGACAGAGTAATTGTATCCAATAATTTGCAAAGGAAATCTGTTAAAATGGAATCTACTAACAATGGATTGGCGAACCTCTCTGAACGTTACAGACTTTTGTCGAGTGACAACATCATTATTAAAGAAGAAGATAAAATGTTTTCGGTAAGTATAAAACTATTGTCGAATGAATATAGTAATCATAGAAGATGAAAGATTGGTAGCTGATGACCTCGAAGCAAACATTAAACAATTACTGGCCGATACAGCCAACATTGTTCAGCTTCGTTCTGTTAAAGAAGCCGCTACCTATTTAAACGATGCTCCTTTACCTGATTTGATTTTTAGTGATATTCAATTAGGGGATGGACTGAGCTTCGAAATTTTTGCAGCCGTTAATAAGCCTGTACCTGTAATATTTTGTACTGCTTACGACGAATACGCTTTGGAGGCCTTTAAAGCTAATGGTATAGACTATATCCTAAAGCCATTTACTACACAAATACTTGAGCAAGCTTTAAAGAAGTACAGACAATTAAAACAAGTATTTACGGCAGACCAAGGCTTTCAATATAATGCTTTGATGCAAATGTTGGCAGAAAAGAACCCTCAGAAAGCGGCATCAATCATCGTATATCATCAGGATAAAATCATTCCTATTAGTTTGGATGATATTGCTTTATTTTATTTGGAAGGCGAAACTACACATTTACTTACTTTTGGAGGTAAAACGTATTTTCCGAACAAGGCGCTCGAAGAGCTTGAACGAATTGCAGGGAGTCATTTCTTTAGGGCAAATCGGCAGTTTTTAGTTTCACGTAGTACTATTATTGATGTATCAAGCTTTTTTTCGAGAAAACTCTCTTTAAACCTTTGTTTACCTTTTAAAGAGAAGATAATTATCAGCAAAGCAAAAGCATCTGTTTTCCTTGAATGGCTTGCTAGAACTGGATGATTGCTGTTTGGGTATTATAAAAACCCTTACTAAAATTAGTAAGGGTAAATGTATGGCAGTACATTTAGAGGTACTTAAAAAAGATAAAAAACACTTACTTGTATGGTATTATTGGTAAAGTCATTTTTGATATTTGAGATGTCAAAATTACTTACTTTCGAGATGCCATAAATGTATCTTGCCCCAATACCCAAGCCTCCTGCTGTTTGATAGCCCAAACCACCAACTACAGATAAATCAAGTTTTTTGACAAATTCACTTCCATTCAGACCTTCAATATCTTCTTTTAGTTTCATTCCTACTTGTGGACCAGCTTCAAAATAAATACCTGATTCAGTGCGGTACTTTAATTGAAAAGGAACGGTTAGATAATAAATTTTCAAGTCTTGATTATCCCAAACACCCCCTTTTACTTTCGCTCCTTGCGTTGAAAAGAGAAACTCTTCTTGAATCGACAAGTTATCTGTTAATTTAAACCCGACAACTGCACCTGCATGAAAGCCCAGTAAACCTTCGGTATCAAAATTGGCGTTGTTGAAATTGCTATAATTTGCACCTGCTTTCACACCAAACTCGAATCTTTGCATAAGATTTTTGATAGGACTTTGCCCAAAACTATTGGTAGCTACTAAAATAAAACTTAATAAAATTAGTTTTTTCATCTTGATTAATCTTTTAACGTTTAGTTTACCCAAGCACCTCGCTTGATAATTTGATGCCTAAAATTCATACTTAATAAAGCATCAGGGAAGTAAAACAAAAGCGAAGCGGGCAAAATCAAGTATGAGATGGAATAGCGAGGATTCAAGTTTTTTGCTAAAACGGAATGTCAATTAACCTTTTAAGATTTTGAATTGAAAACAATAAAACTAGTCTAGTAATCATTGAGCGGGTTTTACCATTATACCAAATAATTACGCTTAGTATTATACAAAAGTAAATAAGCCTTTTTACTGGCATTTGATAGGAATGAGTGATTTGTTAGCGTTTCTACTTGTGTTTGTCGCTGTAAAAATGGCTGTAAAAGCTTTATGATTCTATGTTCTGCAATACCTATTCTTTTCCCAAATTCTATAAAATCATCTTGATGAACATGTCCTGAATTTTTGAAATGTTCCGACTCAAAACCATCTTTGAATAACCCTTTATCCAAGGCAAAATCCGTGTCGGCAACGTGTAAACGAGTATTAATTAAATCGTAAGCAGGACTCAAAACGTAATCTCCTTTGGGTGTTTCAAGTACTGAAAAATTCTTTAAATGTGCGTCTCCATTGCTGAAAAGGTAATTGAAAACCACTATAGAAAAGTACTTGTCCATTTCTATGCGCCAAGTGGGTACGTATTTTTGTATCAATTCTGCTAAATCTTCATAACTAAATTCATACTTGTAGTTTGGTCCAAAATTATCTTTGGTTTTTCCAGCTAAACTGGCAAAATCTTCCTCGCCCCATTTTAGTCCGTCAGGTCTGATATCAAAACGTTTGGTGAGATAGGAGGGAGTACCATCTTTAAAAAATACCAAAGCATTTTCTGCTGTTTTAATGCCATAAACTTGCCAGGCAATTTGCATCGTAAGATGTTCATTTGCTGGTACTTGATCTACTTTTTTTAAATCTATTGGAATCGGTTTTAAAATATACTCGCCTTGTTCACCTTCTTTGGTGAGCCTTAATTGGTTTTTATCCAAGAGTAAACTCAGTTTTTCCTGAACACCCGAAATAGAAATTCGTTTTCTATTTTCCATGAATAAATCTTCAATGTCTTCATTCGATTGCGGTACTTGATAAGGCAAAATATGGCTAACTTTTTTATTATTGAAAACTTTTCGCAGACAAGCGGGACTATAACTGCTAAAACCCTCTGCCAATGTGCCGGGACAATATTTTATCTCTTCCATATTAATTCAAAGGTTTAAGAGTTACTGCACCGATGGTATCGTATTCTGAGGTTTTCGCTAATAATCCGAAATGGTCATTTTCATCTATTTTCAACAACATACTTTGCAATTTACGATTTACGCCTTCGCTGAGCATATTATAAAAAAATGGAAATAAGATTTCTGAAACATATACTTGTTTTGATTTGGGTAAAGTAAGGCTAATTGGCTGACTATCAGATGATAATAAGTAATTATCGTCATACTGAAATAGATAGTTTTGTCGATTTTCTTCGGTAAGTATTCCTGCTAAAATACCATTTCTATATACTGCTAATTGTCTCATTGTTTGATTTTTCAAGGATTAACTTTTTTGATTGACCAAACTAGTTCCATACCCAAAACCTCTGACAGTTTGGTGAGAGTTTCAAGTCTCGGATTGGCTTTACCACTTTCAAAAGCTTTAATCGTTCGAAGTCCCACATCTGCCAATTCTGCCAAGTATTCTTGCGTAACGCCCAATTGTTCTCTTCTTTGTTTTAATTCCTGTGATAAATCCATCTAAGTATCATTTTATAGTGCAATATACAGCACTTTTTGTTGATGTTGAAGTTTTAAAGATAAAAAAATAAGCCAAAGGGGCTATATGATGCCCCTTTGGCTTATTTTTAATAGCGTGACCAAAGACACGTTTGAAGTATAAACAGATGAGAGAATCTAATCAGCAAATCATTTTTTCTGACTCAATTCATAATTCTTACTGTACTTTAATAGAAACTTCAGTATTCAATTGAGCCATTAATTTTTTAAGATAATCTTCAAAACACTTTTCAGTTTTGAAACATTCATCGGCCAATTCCCAAGCACCAACAGCATAATAACGTAAATTGCTGTTATTTTTTAAAGCCAGTTTTGCATAGTAACTTAATGCAAATGAGCCAGTTTTAGGCGATTCTCCATAGCCTTGATAAACTTCAGAAGGCACAATAATGGCTAAACCAATGATGAATTCTTTGTTATAGCTTTGCGCATCATGCGTATAAAGGGCAACAAATTTTCCTTGTTTAATTTCTGTTACTGGATGATTCGTCGCTACTTTCGACAGACCAATGACCACCGTTTCGTCTCCTTTCAATCCAGAAAATTTTACGTTATTCTGATAAGCATACATGCCTGGCCAAATGGTTGGTTTTTCAGATAATTGGTAAGTTCTATCAGTCGTTGGTTTCCAATTATGATAATCTAAACTAATCTGTGATTTTACAGCACCTTCGCTAACAATCTTAAAGTCAGTAGATTCTACATTATGAATAGTATCGTTTGCCGTTACACCAACTCTATAAAGTTGGTTATTGATTAATAAACCCACACCACCAAGACCAACCGAAAGTCCTTCAGCATTCCCTGCTGGTAAAATATCACGCCCCCAATCTTTCAAAACATGATAATTATCCTGAACAGCACCTGTTTCTGAAATTCCAACATTTTCTGGAGAAATAGCAGAAGTTCTTTTCCCAAATAAATCCTTTGCATTTCTACCATCAAAGTAATGACGGAAAGCTACTTTATCGTTTTCCCATGATGGCCCGTCGGTTTGATAAGGCTGATAACCAATAATTTTAGGTAATTGGTTCGCATAAAAAGTATCGCTAGTTTTTGGCTCAACGGGCGTATTTTTTGAACTTCTTTTTCCAAAACGTACACTTGTTTTGATAGGATAGCTAGGCTGATTACTTGTCCATTTTAGGGCTAATCGCACACTTGATTTTTGAGGAATATCTGCTACAAAAAATAGCTCATCAAACTGTCCATCTCCATCTAAATCATTCAATTGAGAAGGAATTTCTTTCCCTTTTTTATCAATAATCTGAGGAAAAAGATGCTTGTCGATTTTCGATTGAAAGCGTTTTGTTGCAATACTTACAGGCTTTTCTACTAAATCAGTATTGCTTTGATTGGTTAAAGTAATGCTATTACCAGACAGACTTTTCTGAGCCAAAGCATTTAAGCTAATAATAGTGGTAAATGTTAATACAAAGAGTTTGTTCATATTGAATAAATTTAAATTTTAAGAGTTGAATTCGTAAAAATAAATCCATTCCTTTCATTTTCAAAATCATTAGCAAATGCTCCAACAGTTCGCATGATAGCAGTTGGATTCCAAATTTTTAAAATGCTAATCGTTCTGATTCTACTGTTTTACCATGTAGAATGGTGGATATATTTAATGGTATCGACATGTTTTAATATTTTTTAGCACTATCGGAAAAGTACAAAATATTATGTACTAATATACAGCCGTATAAGCTTATCATCACTGTAAAGTTAGAACATATATCCTACATTAAAAAAATGAATGCTTAGGCAGAAAATACCAAAGACATCAAAGAATAACATTGGGAAGGAACAATCAGTAAGTAGGAGGGAGAAGAGTTTTAATGAAGTAAGAATAGCGTAAATACTGAGAGAATATAGTTGGTGGTATGTGTAAACC
>NZ_JBEUMS010000012.1:0-218445 GCF_040543805.1 Arcicella rosea | reverse complement strand
ATGAAATTTTGCAACCATACAAAAAAGTTTTGTTGACTTACAATGAAATTTTGTAACCATGCAAAAAAGTTTTGTTGACTTACAATGAAATTTTGCAACCATACAAAAAAGTTTTGTTGACTTACAATGAAATTTTGTAACCATGCAAAAAAGTTTTGTTGACTTACAATGAAATTTTGTAACCATGCAAAAAAGTTTTTTTGACTTACAATGAAATTTTGTAACCATGCAAAAAAGTTTTGTTGACTTACAATGAAATTTTGCAACCATGCAAAAAAGTTTTGTTGACTTACAATGAAATTTTTAAGCCTACAAAATGTTATTGTAAGCTTACAAAAAAGTTTTGTAACCATGCAAAATAATTTTGTTGACTTACAATGAAGCATTGTAAGTCAACAAAACTTTATTGTAAGCTTACAAAATAGCTAATACAGTCATCATCATAAGCGATTAAAGTGAATCCATTTCCTTGAAATCTTGCTTGAAAGTTATGTAGGATTGAGGCATTTTATTGTTGAGTAACAAGGCTATGTTTTGAGGATGTTTTACCGTTTAATAAGTTTTTGGGAATTTATCGTATGATAATTTGGGAAGTTTGTTGGGTTTGGGTAAGTTGGGGGCTGATTTATTTACGCTTACAATTACCAGTGTTTCTTCGGGCAACTAAAGTTATCCTTAAAAATATAAAATACGACAGAAGATAATCTTAAATACTAAAATGACAGAAGAAGAAATTAAAGAAATCATTAAAAGGGCAGATACTTTTGAAAAAAGACTAATATTTACTCAAAAATATTTATTTCATGGTATTCCTGAAGTATTTAGAAATAGGGAGGATGATTACTTTGAATTTCGGAATAGAATTGCAAATAAATTTAATGTTGGATTTCATGAAGTTTTTATAGTCGGCTCTGCAAAATTAGGGTTCAGTTATTTTAAAGGGACTCAATTTAATTATGATTCAGATATTGATGTTGTTATTGTAAATGAAAAATTGTTTGAAACTTTTTATTTAAAAATATCTGACTATCAATATCAATTAGATAGACAGCAGAGAACTGTCGCTTTAAGAGAACTCAACATATATAATAAATTTTTAAAATATTTAGTCAAAGGTTGGATGAGACCTGACAAATTACCTACTTCATTTCAAGTAGATTTACTTAAATCTGAATGGTTTAATTTTTTTGAATCATTATCATATAATCGTTCCGAGGTTGGAAATTATAAAGTTTCAGCAGGTTTATTTAAAAACTACGACTATTTAGAAAAGTATTATACCAAAAGCGTTGAAGATTATTACTATTCAATAACAAAAAATTAACATGGCAAAGCAAATACCATCAAGTCCAAGTAATAAGAAAATTAGTGAACTTTACAAAAGAATTAAAGAGAAATCATTAATCTTACAACCCGATTTTCAAAGAAAGTTTGTTTGGTCAACAAAGCATAAAGAGGCTTTTATTCAAACAATATTAATGGGTTTACCATTTCCAGAAATATATACTGCTCAATCTGGTATTGATATTGAAAAAATAGAAACACAAGAAGTCGTGGTTGATGGGCAACAAAGATTAAGTACATTAATCCAATATATTGATGAACCGGAAGATTCCAAAATATTTGGAAAATTAGTTCAAAAATTTAGACATTTACCAAAAGACTCTCAAGAAGATTTTCTAAACTATAAAGTTGTTATTAGAGATCTAGAAGATGTATCTCCTGAAATAATACGAGAAATTTTTAAACGTATAAACCAAACAAAATTTAGTTTAGAACAGGTTGAAATTCAAAACGCAGTTTACGATGGCGAATTTATAAATACTGCAAAAGAAATATTAGAGTCTGTTGAAAAAGAGCATATTCCAATTTTTAGTGAATCTGAAATGTCAAGAATGTCAGACTTACATTTTATTTTATCAGTTATGACAACCTTAGAAATTGGTGGCTATTTCAATAGAGATACTGAAATTGAAAAAATGATTTCATCAAATAATGATGAATTTCAAAAAAAAGAAATTATTTCAAAAACTATAATCGAAGTTTTACAAAATATTAAAGCTTTGAATTTAAAAGAAGATTCTATTTGGTATAGAAAATCCAATTTTTTCACATTAGTAATTGAGCTTTGCAAAGAAACTAATGTTAACTATGCTGATATAAAAACAAAATTACTAGAATTAGAAAGTAGAATTCTTGAAAACAAATATAAACCTAAAGATGAAAATGAATATTCAACGTATTACTCTTATATGTACACTGGAACAAATAGTCGTCAAGCTAGAGTTATAAGGTCAGAAATATTTACAAATAACGTTTTCAAATAATCATTATATCCTCGCTGTTCTTTTGCCGAAGTTCGTGTCTCCACGAACTTCTTTTTTGATAAATAATCACAATCAATAAATAATCGTCCGTGAAGACACGGACAATGGCTGAGTCAACAAGCAAATACGCCATGTTTAACACCCAATAAAGATGAAAAAAGAAATAATACTATTAGTAATTTTAATTTTCGCTTCATGCAGACAAAAAAGTGATAAGAAACATTTGGGTGGACAAACATTTCCTCAAAATAGCAAAGAACTACTCTCTGAAAAAGAAAAAGTTTCTGATTTAGAGCGTATTGTTACTAATCGCTATTTTATCACATTTGAAGATGCAAAATCTTTCAAAGCTACTGACATATTCGGCGACCTCAACAATCGAATATCATTAACTGACACTATTGAAAATTCGCATGAAAGTGCAAAACAAATTCAGAATTACTTACAAACTAGATTCTCAGAATACTTTACAACAAAAGATTCGACATTGATTTTAAGACTTGCAAACGGTAAAAATCTTAAGTTTCCTGTTTGGGATGAGAAAAATGACCAGGGGTTCAATTTCGAGCATTACTTCAAAGAGATTGATTATTATTTGCTTCGAGTACAATGGAGTGAAGGAAACTGTTGGTTAATGGTCAACAGACGTAATGGTTTTAAAAAATACATCAGTGGGCTTCCCTATATCAACAAAGATAAATTTTTGACTATTAATTCTGACTTAGAAGCTGGATACAGTTTCAATGGCATTGAACTTTATTCTCTGATAAATGATACTTTGAGAGAAGAGTTTTCTAAAGAAACTACGTGGGGACCTGTTGACATAAAGTGGATAAATGACAAACAATTTTTAGTAAAAAGAGAACACTTTTATTTTGATACTATAACTGGAAACCAAAACAATAAAATTGACTATAAACTTGGGACTATTAAGAAGAAAACAAGCTTGTAAAATGGGCTTTGCCGAAGTTCGTATCTCCACGAACTTCTTTTTTGATAAATAATTAAAACGCCACCAAAATCAACAAATAGTCGTCCGTGAAGACACGGACAAGGGCTGAATGTTTAATTAAATGCTTCCTAATACCTAAATAAAGATAATCCTTATGAAAGAAAACAGAAAGTTCGAAGAATTAACCTTAGAAGAGCTAAAAGCAAAACAAAAAAAGTTTAAAGCCTTTGTGGGCATTCTCAGTATTATAACGCTCATTACAACTTTTGGGCTAATATACTTTGCTATAAAAAGTAACAAGTATAATTTGCTTATACTTTGTGGAAGCTTTTCTTTTGCTCTTTTTATCTGTTCTTATATCTTAAAGCAGATTGAAACGGAAATAAAATCAAGAGATTTAAAATAGGTTTCTTTGGTGAAGGTTGTGTCTTTATAAATTGTTTTCGGATATAAATAAACGGTAACCGCAAGGGTTACCGCTACAAGGTTTGTAATCGGTTTATCTCTGTATTTATTTCAAAAAAATGTAGCGGCAATCCTTTACGGTTGCCGAAAACGAATTAGCAAAAAAATTTTACACTTAATCCTATGCCAAACAAAAAATCAAGACATTCTATTCGCTACAAAAACCATGACTATTCTGCTGGTGGTTCATATTTTATTACTGTTTGTTCAATCAATCGTGAAAATATTTTTGGCAAAATTGTAAACCAACAAATGAATCTATCATACTTAGGCTCAATTATTGAAAAGGAATGGTTAAATATTCCAAATCGTTTTTCTTACGTTGCGATAGATACTTTTCAAATTATGCCAAATCATCTTCATGCAATTATTCATATAGAAAGAAATAAGATTAATGAAGATGAAGCTATTCTAAAATTCCCTAAACATACTCTTTTGGGAAATATCATTGGGAGCTTTAAATCTTTAGTCTTCTACAACTTTTATAAATATTTAAAAGACAATCATTTAATACAACAACAGTCTGCAAAAGTTTGGCAAAGAAATTATTGGGAACATATTATTCGTTTTGAAAATGAATTACATAAGTGCCAACAATACATCATCACAAATCCCCAAAGATGGAGTGAAGACGCTGACAACTTAGAAAAGTTATTGTTAAGAATGGAAGAAAAGAAGAGTCCTTAATATTTATTCAAAGTTTATCTTATCTCCACGAACTTCTTTTTTGATAAACAATCAACAAATAGTTGTCCGTGAAGACACGGACAACGGCTAGGCATACGTACAACGGCTAGAGACACGGACAATGAACTGCTGATAATACAATCAAATGAATGTAAAGTCGTTCTACAAATCATTTAATTTTCAGGAATAGGGTAAAAAAAGGCATTTTTAGCCTTATGTTTACAATACTCTCAAATGAAATGATTTATGAAATATTATCTATTCTTAGCTTGCTCCCTCCTATTTTCTATTCAGGTTACTGCCCAAATAAAACCTGTTGTCAAAAACTTACATTATCAACCTTTTCAGGGAAATGGATTTGTTTGTGTTAATCCAAAACAAAAATTCAATCGAGCTTTGTATGGTGGCAATTCTGCTTTCAGAGTAGAAGCTGGTGATTTCCCAGAGTTTGCTTTGTATTTGCCCGGCATGGGTGGAAACTGTAAAATCGGTTTATTGAATGGCACAAAAAGTAAATGGCTTTCGGAAGCACAGAAAATTCAAACAGTATATCAAGATGGAGCAATGCACTATAAAATTCAAGATGAATTACTAGGTGATGCTATGTTGATATTGAAAGTAACAGCCACTTACACGCATGAAGCCATGTTGATTGAATATCATTATGAAGGAAATGAACCCAAACAAACCCAAATATTAACTTTGTTTGGTGGCATTACGGCAAAGAAGTTTTCAAGAGATGGCGATATTGGTGCAGACCCAGAAAGTAGTTTCTATTTAAAAGCTGAAAATTGTAGCAAAAATAAAATCAAGCTCTCGAAAAATACTTTTCAAATTCAATATCAGCCTAAAGATTCTACACAAGTTGTTTCAGGACTTTTTCCTAGCAATTATACTTTAGCAATTACAGATGCTACTTCACAACAATCGCCTTTGTCTGTCAAAAACTTTGCTGATAAAATCACTAATCCATGCTTGATGAGTATTGGCGATTTACAAAAGACGGAGCAATTTATCTTGATTCAAAAAGGAAATAGTACTGATATTACTTATACAGAAATTCCTTCTTTTAAAAAGCAAAATGAAGTATTGCGTCAGAAAATTGTCAATACGATTCAAATTAAAACGCCTGATACTTTATTGAATCCGATGGGACAAGCATTAAGTTTGGCTGCCGATGCCATTTGGGATAGTCCAACTTATATGCACGGAGCTGTTGCTTGGCGTATGCGTTTGCCTGCTTGGCGTGGTCCTTATATTGCTGATGTGCTTGGGCAACATGATAGAGCAAAAACGCATTTCACTGCTTATGCAAAATCTCAGGTTAGTGATGAATTTCCTTTAACACATTCTTCTCCAGATTCTGCGATGCACTTGGCTCGTCAAATTGAGAAAATTGGGAAAGGTATTTTTACAGAAGGATATATCTGTAGAAATCCGAATGGAGATATTCGTGCGCATCATTATGACATGAATTTGGTTTATATCGACCAACTCTTAAATCACTTCAATTGGACTGGCGACACTACTTATCTCCGTGAAATGTGGCCGACGATTGAAAAACATTTGGCTTGGGAAAAACATAATTTTGATGCTGATAACGATGGACTTTACGATGCTTATTGCTGTATTTGGGCAAGTGATGCTTTGCAATATAGTGGCGGTGGAGTTACCCATTCTACGGCTTATAATTATCGGGCATTTCGTTCGGCGGCTTTCTTGGCTAAATTATTAGGCAAAAATGCCAAACCTTATGAAGAAGAAGCCAACAAGATTTATAAAGCTTTGCAAGAAAAATTATGGCTAGATGAAACAGGTTGTTTTGCTGAATACAAAGATGCTTTAGGTTTGCAATTAACGCATCCTTCGGCTGGACTTTGGACAATCTATCATGCTATCGATGCACAAGCGGCTTCGCCAAAGCAACAATACCTTATGACAAAATATGTTGAAAATAACATTCCTCATATTCCTTACAGCATTCCAGCACTCAAACAAAATTTCTATCAACTCAGCACCACTAATTGGCAACCTTATACTTGGAGTATCAATAATGTAGCTTTGGGCGAAAACTTGCATACTTCTTTAGCTTGTTGGCAAGCAGGCAATAAAAATTTAGCTTATGAAATTTGGCGAAATACCCTCATCGAAAGTCTTTATACTTCTGCTTCGCCAGGTGGTTTTGAACAATTATCAAGTTTAGATGCCATCAGAGGAGAATTGTATAGAGATTTTGCTGATGGTATAGGCATGGCTGGCAGAAGTTTGGTAGAAGGTTTATTTGGAATCAGACCACAATTATTAGAAAGCAAAATACTTATCCAACCGGGTTTCCCAAATGAATGGGTTTATGCAAATCTTAAAACGAGCGACATTCAGTTTAATTTCAAGAAAACTGCTAAGTTCTATGAGTACGAAATAAAAACCTTTTGGACGAAAAATACTGAAATCATCCTCAGTATTCCAGCAGAATACACAAAAGTAAAATCGGTTTTAGTAAATGGTAAACCAACAAAATTTACTTGGAAAACTAACGGGAATGATGAACCAATCCTTGAAATTAGCACGCAAAAAGGTAGAAGCTTTCTGGTGAAGGTATTATTTGAAGGCAATAAAATCAATACTAAAACAAATAATCTAGTAAAAGGAAAAGTCGAAATTGTTCATCAAAAACAACAAAATCTTACTGAAAATCAAGTATATAAAACCATTGATTTAAGCAGTTCTTTCAACGATAAAGTTACTCGTATTTTTAAAAACAAGTATTTATCTCCACGACCACAAAGTGCTACTTTACAATTACCGATTCAAGGAATTGGTAATTGGTGTTATCCTTTGGTAGTAGCCAATATTGATGATTCTGGACTTCGTCAAAAAGCAAAGCAACAAAATGGTTTAATTCATTATCAGCAAATTCCATTTACTACTCCTACCGATAGCAACCAAGTAAATATTGCTTTTGCGAGTAAATGGGATAATTTTCCTGATACTTTACTGATTCTTCCCAAAGAAAAAGTACAAGGTAAAAATATTCATTTGTTAATGGTTGGAACAACAAACCCAATGCAAAGTCAAATGGTGAATGGAAAAATTATTGTTCAATACGAAAGTGGTGAACAAACTACTTTTGAATTACACAATCCAAACAATTGGTGGCCAATCGAGCAAGATTACTTTTATGATGGAAAAGCATTTCAATACTCTCAGTCAGCACGCCCAACACGATTGTTATTAAAATCAGGAGAATTTGTGAATGAACTAGCCAAACATACAAGTATCAAAGGCTTTAGCAATATGGCAATTGATGGCGGTGCAGCTAATGTCTATCAATTCCCTATTCTTTCAAAACCAATCAAATCTATTGAAGTAATTTCACTTTGTAATGATGTAATTATTGGTTTGATGGCGGTTACTGTTCAAGAATAAGCATTTTTCAATATAAAAAAGAGGTGGAAAAATATTTTTCATCTTTTTTTTAATTTAATTTGGAATGTTCATTCCAAATTTATTACCTTTACGGAACAAACATTCCAAATAAGAAACTTGGAATTTAAACAAACAAAAAAATGAACAAATTATCGAATAAAATCGCAATCGTTACAGGTGGTAATAGCGGAATCGGATATGCAGCAGCTCAAGAATTAAGTGCCGAAGGTGCTACAGTAATTATAACAGGTAGAAACAAAGCTTCGCTTGAAACCGCTGCTACAGAACTTAATGCCAAGGCAATTGCAGCAGACCAAGCAGATTTGAAATCAATTGATAAATTGGTTGAAGAAGTAAAAAACACTTATGGTAAAATTGATATTATTTTCTTAAATGCTGGTATTGCTTCTTTTGCCCCACTTGAGTTTGCCTCTGAAGAACACTATGATAGCATTATGGATGTTAATGTAAAAGGCGTTTTCTTTACCTTACAAAAATTCTTACCTATTTTAAACGACGGTGCTTCAATTGTTTTCAACACATCAATTAATGCCCATGTTGGTATGCCGAACTCTAGCGTGTATGCTGGTAGTAAAGCCGCTATATTAGCATTCAATAGAGTATTTGCTACAGAATTAGCCCCAAGAAAAATCAGTGTAAATGCTATTTCTCCTGGTCCTGTAGAAACTCCTCTTTATGGTAAATTAGGTTTAGGACATGAAGAAGTAGCAGGTTTTGGTGAAATACTTGGGAAGAAAATCTTATTAAATAGATTCGGGCAAGCTAGTGAAATTGGTAAGGCTGTTGTATTCTTAGCTTCTTCTGATTCTTCATTTATTACAGGTACCGAACTTGTTGTGGATGGTGGCTTATTGGTAAACCCAGTAGTGATTTAATTTTTTGTCTAAATTTGGAATAATCATTCCACTTAAATAGCTTTGCCGAATATTTTCAGGCAAAGCTATTCTTACTTATATTAAAACAAGATATATCATGGCAAGGACAAAGGAATTTAATGAAATAGAAATCTTAGATAAAGCAATAGATTTGTTTTGGTTTAAAGGCTATAACGGTGCTTCGATGCAGGATGTTGTAGATTCCTTAGGATTGAGCCGTTCTAGTATTTATGATACTTTTGGAGATAAACATCAATTGTATATTTCTGCCTTAGAACAATACAGAAAACAAGCCGCAGGAGGCTTAATTGATATGGTAAAACAATCTACAAGTCCTATACAAACCATTCAACAACTCTTGGAAATGCTTTCAAATGATAGTCTCAATACCGTTTGCAACAAAGGTTGTTTTATGACAAATAGTACCATTGAATTAGCCCCCCACGACCCAGAGATTCATAAAATAGTCAAAGACAATATGCAAGACATAGAAGAGGCATTCTATAATCTTGTAAAAAAAGGACAAGACTTAGGTGAAATTACTAACCAAAATGATGCAAGAGCCTTAGCTCGTTTTTTGTTCAATACAATTTCAGGAATCAGAGTTGCCGCAAAGTCGGGTGCTGATAAAGCTGTTTATCAAGACATTATTCATGTTACTTTATCAGTTCTTCGTTAATCTTTCCAATCTTTCATTTCCTCCTCAATATCTTCTAGCAGAAAATGATTGATTGGTACTTTTGCATCTTTTAGTAAATAAATACTTGTACCGTATTCTCTGGCAAAAGGATTTTCAACTTTCCTTGTTAAAGCGACCAATTTAAAAAGAGGTCTTTCTTTTTCACGATTTTTATCATCATCGTCAGAAGACTGTATCAATATAATATTCTTGATTGCTGTTTTATCAAGCGGCGGAAACCAATTGATATAATCAGCATTCACCGTAACAGCATTAATATGTTTAAAAGCTGAATAATAATTGATGGCACCCGCTTGTCCATAATTATCACAGAGTACTAAAGTGTGTTCTTTGTCTTCTATACCAGCATAAACGCTATCTACTTTTTGGGCTAACTCTTTCCAACCTAACATATCGGCAAAGTCTTGCGGAATTGTATGGTCTTTTCCATCTTCCCATCTTAACAAATCAAACTTTTTGTATAGCTCTGTTCTTTGTTGTATTTCTTTTGGATTATAATTCGGGAAAGCTATTCTCATCATCGGTAAAAAAAGAATGATTATCAATAAAATCGCTACGGGACGAAGGTAAATTGTCCATCCTTCTTTCAAGATACTTTCCAGATAAACCGAACCGAAAGCTAATAAAATCGGATATAAACCAATGGCATAATAGGCTTTTGCTTGTAAATACACGAAAATGGAAAGAGAAAATACAAAAGCCCAAAAGAAAAAACGATACTCCTTAAAAGCTTTGTGCTTAAAAAATGAAATGAATGAAGCAATTAATACAAAGAAAGATGATAAGAAAAAGAGTATTTGTTCTTTCAGAAAGTCTGTTCTTTTTACATTCACTAATTGATACTTTTTGAGTAATGCCATGTGATGAACAACAGGAAAATTGTTTTCGTATTGCCAAATTAGATTCGGAAGTATCAATAAAAACGCTCCTAAAATAGTCAAGTATAAATGTGGATTTTTGAATACTTTTCGCTGTGGACTTATCAGTAAAGCAGGGAATAATCCTACCAATAAAAAGACGATATTATATTTATTCAAAAAGCCAAAAGCGAAAGTAATTCCTGCTATCCACAACCATTTATTTTGTTGTGTTTTGAAGTATTTTAAGATGCTGAAATACAAAAACGTCCAACAAAGTATATCTAAAGAATTGGGTTGAAAAAGGGTATTAATCCGTAAAATCACTGAAAGCGTAATGGCAGTTGCGCCTAAAATCAAGGCAAAAATTCCTCCTTTGAGCTCTTCGATGGCTTTCCAAACGATAATCATGGTTAATACACCAAAAAGAGTTGGGAAAAACTTCACCCAAAATATATCATTTCCTAACAAGAGTACAATATAAGAAAACCAAGAAGTAACGGGCGGAACAGACAAATATCCCCAAGCTAAATGACGAGCTTGGTCGAGATGTAAATATTCATCTCTGTGTAAATCATAGCCAGCATCTATGAGGGTTGACTGTAAAACAAACTTAAATATGATAAAGCAACAGAGTATCAGTAATTTCTTGAACATATTGTTTTTAGAAGAGAGGTTATCATTTTTGGAGCAATATATTAAATGTTGTTCATAATGAAAATTGAAGTGGCAATCTTCGTCATAGTTTCTTGAATATTTTATCTATTTTTACAAAAACTGATTTGAGACTTTAGAAACGTTGTATGAAAAATAAAATGGAAGACTTAATCTGTATCGCTTTTTAAATCCTTTTTTTCCTTTTAACAGGCAAATTAATTCACCTACTAAAAGGAAAATGAAAAAGTTTAAACAGCTTCATAATTACAATTCTTTTAAACATTTACAACTTGCTAAATCACTAATTAAGTAAAAAACATGACCTCAAAAACACAACAAACGACCAACGAAATCAAGAATTTTGTCTTGAGTTCTTACTTCGGTGATGGGCTCAGGATTACTTTTGGTGCTTTGGTACCTAGTTTAATTTTATCTCAGTTTGGTTTATTACAAACAGGCATTACGGTTTCTTTGGGTGCTTTATGTGCAAGTATTGCCGATACACCCGGCCCAATTACGCATCGCCGAAATGCGATGTTGGTTACAACCTTAGTGGTGTCTATCGTTTCTTTGTTAACTGGCTTTGCTAATGCTTCTGTTTATCTTCTTGGTATTTTAATCCTTGCCTTCAGTTTTCTGTTTTCTATGCTTTACGTGTATGGCAACCGTATTGCTTCAATCGGTACGGCAGCTTTACTGGTAATGACTTTGGGAATTGGCGATATTCGCTCTTTTTCTGAAATTTTACTCTATACACTTTATATCATTGCAGGTGGTTTATGGTATTCTGCGCTCAGTATTTCTTTGTATAAAATCATGCCTTATCGTTTAGCACAGCAGTCTTTGGGCGATTGTGTAATTGAAGTTGCTCATTTCATGAGAATCAAAGCGGGTTTTTATAAAGAAGGAATGGATTACGATGAAAACTATAAAAAACTACTGGAATGCCAAGTATTAGTCAATGAAAAACAAAATGCTGTTCGTGATTTACTCTTTAAAAGTAGGGAAATCGTTCGAGAATCAACACAACAAGGACGTTTCTTAGTCATCGTTTTTGTAGATGTGATGGATTTGTTTGAACAAATCATGTCAACTTTTTATAGTTATCAGACTTTACATAAACAATTTGATGAAATAGGTATTTTAAAACAATTTGAAACAGTTTTATTACATCTATCCGACCAACTTGAAGAAGTTGGCTATGCTTTGAAGGCAGATACCAAACCTCAGCTTTCGTTAAGATTACCTCGTGAGATTAGAGATTTAAAGCTTGAGATTGAAGCTTTAGAGAGAGGAGAATATGGTAATGAATTCAAAGAAAGTGGCGTACAAGCGTTGAAGAATATTGAAGTAAATGTTGAAAATATCTTTCATAGAATCAAGAAGATTAACGGACATTTTAAAGACAGAAAAGCCAGAAAATTGACCAAAAGTCAGACGCAATCTGCTTATTTTATCTCACATGAAGAATATGAATTCAGTTTATTCAGAGAAAACCTTGCTTTAAAGTCAGAGATTTTTCGTCATGCCATCAGAGTATCGGTTGTGATGTTAATTGGCTTTATCATTGCACAATCTTATAATTTCTTACACAGTAATTGGATTTTGCTGACCATCATGGTCATTATGAAGCCGGCTTTCAGTTTGACTAAAGAAAGAAATTATCATCGTTTGATTGGAACCATTATCGGGGCAATCGTCGGCATGAGTATTCTCTCTTGGGTTGATGACGGTTCAGTACTTTTTGCTATTTTATTGATTTGTATGTTGGGTGCTTACAGTTTCCAACGGAAAAATTATGTAGTCAGCGTACTATTTATGACGCCCTTTATTTTGATACTCTATGATTTTTTAGGAATGGGAAGCAGAGCCATTTTTATTGAAAGAGTATATGATACCATTATCGGTGGAAGCATTGCTTTTATTGCCAGTCACGTTTTTTTACCAAGTTGGGAACATCAAAAACTCAAAACAGTTTTGGTTGAAATGATAGAAGTAAACTTGGCATACTATCACCAAGTTTCTACTTATTATTTCGGACAACAATATGATAAGATTCCCTATAAAATTATTCGTAAAGAAGTATATGTTCGCAGTGCCAATTTAGCTTCGGCATTTCAAAGAATGTTCTCTGAACCTAAAAGTAAACAGCTGAGTATCAAAGAAATCCACAAGTTTTCGGTATTAAATCATTTGATGTCTTCTTATGTAGCAACATTGGCATTGTATGTTATGGAACACAGAGAAGAAATTCCTGCGATTGAAGGTTTGAAAGAAATTGCGTCCAACAGCGAAAAGCTTTTGAATGAAGCTATGATGACCTTGATTAAAGATGAGAGTATTGCTGGAAATGATTTAAAAATACTTCCTCTTAAACATGTTTTTAAAGAAGATGACGATACCCTTCTTATCGCCGAACAATTCATCGACCTTCAAAAAGTAGCCTTTGACATCTACAAAATTTCAGAGAAGATTAAGGTTTAATCAATATCTCCTGTGGGTAAAATGCCTTACTCCTTCATGAATTTAGGCTTCGCTTTTTTTATTACACAAAGACCTTTAATACAATATTTTCAGGGGTGAAAACATATTTTTCTACCTTACAAAATAGTTTTTCAAGGGTGAAAATGTTTTTTTCTACCTTACAAAATAGTTTTTCAGGGGTGAAAATGTTTTTTTCTACCCTACAAAATAGTTTTTCAAGGGTGAAAATGTTTTTTTCTACCTTACAAAATAGTTTTTCAAGGGTGAAAATGTTTTTTTCTACCTTACAAAATAATTTTTCAAGGGTGAAAATATATTTTTCTACCTTACAAAATAATTTTTCGGGGGTGAAAAATAGTAGAAAACAGGTAGGCAATATTCATTTAAGCTTACAGAGTTTTAATGAAGGAAAATTGCTACTTCAAATCAATTTCAGGGCGAGTTTCATAAGCTGAACCAATTTCGCAAAGTCTATCCATAATTTCGGCAAAGAGTTTAAACAGTATTTTTAATTGTGCTATGTCTTTAATGATACCCACCACTTCTAAATATAATTCATCAACTCCTTCAGGGAAATGTTGTCCAAAATAACCTTCATCGTCTTTAACTTTTACTTGAAATTGTGCTAAACTAGACAATGCCAGAAAATTATTTTTGATGTCTTCATCCTTGAACAAAGCTTTTATTTTATCAGGATTCTTACTTTTTAATACAAAAGTATCATCAAAGATTTTGTCTTCTATTTCAATGTCTTCCATGCCAAAGTACTTGCCTATTGTTGCAAAAAAACCTTCTTTGAAAATCTCAAACCTAAAATCATCTTTGTTGACATAAGCACAACGCATTCTGGTATAAGGTATCGTGCTTTTGCCTGTAGAACGATGAAAGACATCCAGTACGATTGTCCAATTTTTATGTTCAAGCACTACTTTAGAATCATCTATCAGAAAACTCTTTTTCATGATAAATTGTGCATTGATTTCTTGTTCCAATTGTATCCAGATTTCTTCCTTACTTGGTCCGAAAATATTTCTTAATAATCCCATTTTATGTTGTATTTGGTGGAAATGAAACATGAATTATTCCAAATTTTCACTTAAAGTAGTAAGCTATTAGACCATTTCAAAGGTTTTATAGTGATTATCGTCTTGTTCTTACTTTTCTTTTCTTGATAAAAGAAAAGTAACAAAAGAAAATCAAGAATTCCTAAACTCGCTCCGCTCAAACAGTAGGAATTCATTGTACATCAATCATAAAAAAACGGTCGAAATTAGTTTTCCGACCGCTTTTCTGTGACATTAAAATTTGAAATATCACCTGATATATAAATATCATAAACCGAATAATTAAGCTTCTTGAGGATATTTTAGTCCAATCTGACTTCTGATTTCGCACATCAATTCCATCAATTCTAAACTAAATTGTAAAGGAAGTCTATCGTTTTCAGTTTTTCCTTCTGTTAAACAACGTTGTACATCTATAGCTTCATAGCTGTATCCATAACCATTTCTTTCTGTTTGAAATACTTGTGGTGCTTCGCCAGCTAATTTTAAGGTAAAACTAAAGGTTTCATGGAAACGGCCCGAAATAAAAATCTTTCCCTTAGTACCATAAATCGTACAAGTAGTATCTGTTTCAGCGGCTAAAGTTGAAAATAAAGAAGCTGTAGCACCATTCGGGAAAGCCAAAGCCACCGAACAATTCATATCAACACCTGTTGGTGCAAAAGTAGCCACGGCCTTTACTTCAGAAGGTTTGCCCAACAATAATTTACTGATGAATAAAGGATAAATACCAATATCGTATAAAGAACCACCTGTAAGTGCTGGATTAAACAGACGAGCATTTTCATCATAATGTGCCAAGAAACCAAAATCTGCCACAATATGCTTGATTTCACCAATTGTACCCGCTTTGATAATTTCTTCAACTTGATTGATGGCAGGATGAAATCTTGACCAGATAGCTTCCATCAAGAAAAGGTTTTTTTCTTGAGATTTTGCAATCATTTCCTGAACCATTTGTGTGTTAATGGCAAAAGCTTTTTCACACAAAACAGGTATTCCAGCTTCCAAACACATCAAAGTATTTTCATGATGTTGTGCATGAGGCGTAGCGATGTAAACCACATCAATTAAACCACTTTTTAGCATTTCTTCATAACTACCAAAAGCATGAGGAGTATTGTATTTTGCACCAAAAGCTTTGGCTTTGTCTAAATCACGAGAAGCGACAGCGTGCAAAGTAGCATTAGGAACATAAGTGACTAAATCATCCGCAAATTTCTCGGCTATTTTTCCGCAACCGATAATTCCCCAACGAAAAGTATAAGTCTGAGCAACTGAATCCATTGAATAATAGTATTAAAAGGTTTGATTGATTATGATTTTGATTGGAAAGGTAATTTTAGTGTTGAGAGATAAATTTTGTACTAATATCGTACTGGATAACAAAAAATAAAGTCTTTGAATGATTAAATTTCAAAGACTTTAAGGCAATAACTATTTATTTTTTCATGACTTCAATCAAGGCTTCAACTTGTTCAACATTCACTGCTGCAAAGTTGGCAATGCGTAATTGTGAAGCTTTAAAGTCGCCATAACCTGAACCTAATATAAAGTTCGCTTCAGCTTGTACTTGTTTGATAATATCAGCTGCTGATTTTCCTTTTACATCTACCACTACAACTGTTTGAGAACGATGGTCTGGATTTTTAACGAAAATCTCTAAGTAATCAGATTTTTCAGCAAAGCTATAGAGTAATTTAGCTTTCTTTTCAGTCTCTTTTCTAATGGTTTCGATACCGATTTTATTCATGTCTTCGGCTACTTTACCTAACACATAAATCGCCATAACGTTTGGTGTCTCTGGTGTTTCGAATTTCTCGAAATTTTTGAATAAAGAAGGTAAATTATGATAAGTACCGATTTGATTTTCGTGCGTTTTCATACGGTTAGCTTTTTCCAACATTGCTGGATTGGCAATCCAACAGCCTAAACCTGCTGGCATTCCGAATGATTTTTGTACAGAAAAGAAAGCAGTATCAATGGTATTGAAATCTAAATCTGGATATGGCGCTGAAGAAACCATATCTACCGCCAAAAACTTATCTTTATTGGCACGTTTTAATTTATGAATCTCAGCGGGACGCATTTGCACACCCGAAGAAGTTTCGTTAGCAGTAGTACAAATTAATTCTGCATATTCAGGAACGGTGATTTCTGCATAATCAAAGCCTTCACCGAAAGGTTTTTCGTACTTATGAGCGTACTTATTTAATTCTTTCGAGAAATCGAAAAACTTCTTTGAAAACGAACCATTAACCAAATGGAAGCTTTCGTGTTCAACCGTATTTTGGATAATACGTTCCCAAATTTCAGTAGCAGAACCTGTAAAGAAAATTCCGTTTGATTCAGGAATGTTCATCAAAATACGCAATTGCTCAACAGTATGCTGATAAATACTACGAAACTGAGCTGAACGATGTGAGATTGAGCCTAATTGAAGCTCAAAAGCATCTCTATAATGTTGTTCTACAGTAGGAAATAATTCGGCCGGGCCGGGGGTGAAGTATGTTTTACGCATGTATGGTTAAATCGTTAATCTTGTTCAGTAAATTATTAACATCAGTAAATTGCTTTCTTAACTCATTAATATCAAGTTGCTCTATTAAAAGATATGAATTCTTTAATTTCCCGTATTTGACTTTCTTTATCTTCCCTCCTTTTTCATATTGAAAATATTCTTGTAAGAGTGAATTTAGTACTTTATCTGGCTTTTCAATACTTTCAGGCTTTATGCCATGAATCAGAGAAAACTCAGACATTGGACTTTTAATAATTCTTTCATATTGCTGACAAGTACGCTCAATAGCTTCTGGTTGAGAAAGAATCCATCCTTCCATCGCTTGAATCATAAAAAATACAGAATCCCTATACTCTTCCAGTTCATATTGTTTGATTCTTGTATCTCTTTGACTTTCATCTCCTTCCAAATCCAAAAGAACTAAAGTATTTGAGCTTACTCTTTTTTCAGATTTGATTGCTTTTAAAACACTGGTATAAGAACCCTTTATATCAATTTCAATACTTATATTATCAGCATTGTCTAAACCAGTAGATAATAATTGATGAAAACTCTCACGAAGTTTTTCACTATTATCAAAAGTATCGGCACTGTCATTACTGTTAGGATGAAGCCCACCTTCAACCAAAAGACTGATTTCTACCATCTTTTACCACCAATTTGACCTCTTAACCACATTTGTCCAGCTAAAAACTCTCCTTCCCAATCTGGAAAATCTTCTTCTGAAACCTTTTTTACAATCGTTTCATTCGCTTCATTTTTCTCAAAAATCATCAAATCTTCTAATTCAAAAGCATTTAATAATAATGGCGAATGTGTAGCAATAATCATTTGTGTGCCGTTTTCTGCGGCATACTTAATGCCTCTGGCAATACCATTAATCATATCAGGGTGTAAACCCATTTCTGGTTCATCAAGACAAATGACAGTTCCTCTTTTAGGATTATAAAAAATAGAAAGTAATAACAGATACCGTAACGTTCCATCAGAAATATGTTCAATAGTAATGGCTCTATCTAAATTTTTTTCTTTTAATGAAAGTAAACTTTTACCAGCAATAGGAGTAGTAAAAACAAGTTCCCTGAAATTTGAATTTATCTTTTTAAACTCTTCTACAAGTTTATCAAAAGCTTTTACTGAATTCCCATTCAAATAACTCAATAAAGCTGTCAGGTTTTTGCCGTCACTTAAAAGATTTTCCTCAGAGTAATAAGGTGAAAGTTGCCTTATTGAGCTTTCAAAAGACGTATCGAAGTAGTCATAGATTTCTATTTTTTGCAATATTTCCTCAGTAAATTCGATAGCGTTATCACTTATAATTACGTCGTAAGAGCTTCCAATTTTTTTTATCATAAAATCAATATGGAAATCATTTTCAACGAAATCGTTAATTAAGTTCTTGACAACATTTATATCAAATTCATAACGTATGTGAATTTGAGAAGCATCAGGATTTATAAAATTACAAGCCCCAGAAAAGCCTCCCCATTTTTGCAGAAATAACTTTTCAAATTCACCTGCAGTCAAATAAGCCTTCAACAAACGTAGCACCTTAATGAAATTTGATTTTCCTGTTCCGTTGACTCCTACAAGAACATTGGTATCAGCATTCAATTCGATGGTTTGTTCAGTGCCAAAGCTAAAGAAATTTTGAATCGTTATTTTCTTAATCATGCTTTATTGATGGGTATAAATAATTTGTGCCACTTTACGTGGCACAAATATAAGCTGTTTTCAGAATCTTAATACAACATTCTAAACTTAATCGTATTATCAATTCCTTTTAATTCTTCGATGATTTCGTCGGCATATTCTTTTGAAATATCTGTAATTACATAACCGATTTCGGTAGTAGTTTTCAAATATTGTCCTTGAATATTGACGTTGTATTTGGCAAAAATATTATTGATTTTCGCTAAAATTCCCGGCACGTTTTGGTGAATATGCAATAAACGGTGTGCATTTTCTAAAGCTGGCAATTGCAATTCTGGGAAGTTTACAGAACCGTAAGTACTTCCGTTGTTCATGAATTGTAATAATTTACTTGGTACAAATTCACCGATATTTGCCTGAGCTTCTTCTGTAGAACCTCCCACGTGTGGTGTCAAAATTACTCTTGGTAAACCACGTAATTCATTAATAAATGCTTCGTCGTTCGTTTTAGGTTCATAAGGGAAAACGTCAACTGCTGCTCCCCAAACTTTTCCAGATTTCAAGGCATTCACCAACGCTGGAATTTCAACTACATGTCCACGAGAAAGGTTAATGAAAATTACGTTGTCTTTCATCATTTCAAATTCTTTCTCTCCGATGATATTCGCATTTGTTTTACGACCATCCACGTGCATTGAAATAAAATCTGAAATATTCAAAAGTTCTTCTAAAGTCTTACATTTTTTAGCATTTCCCAAAGCTAATTTATCAACCGCATCATAGAAATACACTTGCATACCCATTGCTTCTGCAATTACAGAAAGTTGCGTACCAATACTTCCATAACCTACCAAACCAAGTTTTTTACCTCTGATTTCGTAAGAATTTTTAGCAGATTTGTCCCAAACTCCTTCGTGCATTTTGTTTGATTTCGTCAACAAATCACGAGTAAGGATAATCATTTCGCCAATTGCCATTTCAACAACTGAACGAGTATTTGAATATGGAGCATTGAAAACGGCGATACCACGACGCTCGCATTCATCCAAATTAATTTGGTTTGTTCCAATACAGAAAGCGCCAACCGTCATCAAACGACTAGCATTTGGATGTTCTAATACTCTTTTGGTTAAGTTTGTTTTAGAACGTAAACCTAAAATTGAAACACCTTTGATTTTCTCAATTAATTCATCTTCATCTAAAGCACCTTTCAATAATTCTACTTGAAAACCTTCAATTTTAAAAGCTTCAACAGCTTTCGGGTGAACGTTTTCTAATAAAAGTACTTTGATTTTAGATTTTGGGTAAGATTGAGAACGAGTCAAACCATTGATGTATAAAAACTCATCAAAAGAAGCTACTACTTCATCCGCTTTATCTGTTACTTTTTGACGTTCTACGTTTTCAGTAAAAGCGAAAAATTTAGATGCTAAACCAGCTTCACGCATTTCATAATCTGTGTAGCCATCACCAATGGCATAGATTTCACCTTCAAATTTTAATGCTTCAAGCAATTTCACTTTGCCTTTATCTTGCGATAAAAGATTGTTGGTATCATAACCCGTAATATTTCCATCAGCATCATAAGTGAAAGTATTGGCATATACATTTTCAGCTAAAATACCGATTTGAGAAGCTACAGGAACGATAAAATCTTTAAAGCCTGAAGAAACAATATAAATATTAGCAGCGTTTTCACGAATGAAAGTTTCGTTTCTAAGGAATGAATTAGAGATTTTCCCTTTTAAAAATTCTATCAAAGTAGCTACGTGGTCGCTGTTAGCAGGCAAAAGTTCTACTCTTGCTTTCAAGGACTCTGCAAAACCAATTTCTCCAGCCATGCCTTTATCGGTAATGGCTTTGATTTCTCCTACAATTTTATCTTGGTCTTTATGACCAGTCAAAGCAATTGCAGCTAATTCATCTAATCCTTCCACTTTTGTGAAGGTACTGTCAAAATCAATGACGTAATTTATTTTTTGTTCGACTGTTTTGGTAATCATATTGTCCTTAACTACCG
The DNA here is from genome assembly GCF_040543805.1 of Arcicella rosea. Classification (NCBI taxonomy): domain Bacteria; kingdom Pseudomonadati; phylum Bacteroidota; class Cytophagia; order Cytophagales; family Flectobacillaceae; genus Arcicella; species Arcicella rosea. The sequence continues at coordinate 197,736 of NZ_JBEUMS010000012.1, read as the reverse complement.
ATTTTGGGCAGTTTATCTTGATTGTTTTAAATCTAATTATTACTTATCCACGCTAAAGCTCTTTTTTCAGACCATAAAATTCCTTGGTAATTATCTTGGTAAAATCCACAATGTCCGCCATTTTCAGGAGCTTGGAAAAATACTTGTTCTAAAGAATTTACTTTTTCAAAAGGGAAACATGCCTTTGATAAAAAAGGGTCATTCTGAGCATTAATAATTAATGTTGGAATCTGGATTTTGTCCAAGAAGTATAAGGAACTATTACGCTCGTAATAGTCTTCTGCGTCTTGGAAACCATGTAGTTGTGAAGTGTAACAATCATCGAAATCTTTTAAAGTCTTGATTTTCGAGATGTTAGAAGTTTGTATTTGCTCTGGAAAAAGCTTTGCTTTCGCCAGAATTTTCTTTTTCAAGGAATCATTAAATCGTTTGGTGTAAAGCCATCCGATTGTCTGACTACTGCTTGAGAGGTGCAAAGGTACAGAAAATGTAACTGCTTTCTTGATTTTTGAAGACAGATTTTCTGATTGTTCGCCCAAATATTTCAAGGTAAGATTTCCTCCTAAACTAAAACCAACTAAATATATTTGTTGATAATCTTTTGAAATAGCATGTTTTACAACCAAATCAAGGTCGTCTGTAGCGCCACTATGGTAAAATCTAGTAGTTCTATTTAATTCTCCTGAACAACTTCTGAAATTCCAGGCCAAGCAATCAAAACCATTTTTGGTAAAGATTTGGACCATTCCCATCATGTATTGTCTTGAAGAATCGCCTTCTAAACCATGTGATAAAATGACAAGTTTTTTGTTGTCCTTATCAATTTCAGGATTAGCTTTTGCCCAATCCAAATCCAAGAAATCGTTGTCGGGAGTAATAATTCTTTCACGCAGATAGTTTACAGTTTTAATTTTACGAAAAACTGAAGGAAAAATAGTCTGAGAATGACCATTTGGTAGCCAAAAAGGAGCTTGATAATCAGCGTGTTTAATGATTGGCATAAATTTCAAAATTATCCCTTGAAATTACATTGAATCTTTGAAAGGTTTAATAATAATAGCTAAAATAAATATTTATTCATGGAATATTTATAAAATCAACAAAAAAATCTCCTTTTCCAAAATTGTTTAAAATCTTGAAAAAGGAGATTCATTGTTATTCTCTATGCAAAAAATTACATCCCAACCTTTGGTAATACTGGCAAACTCTCATTACCATCTTCGCCTACTGCCTGAACAGCAAAAAAGTAATGATCTTTTGAATAAGGTAAATTGATGCCATTTTTAGTCGTAAAGATTTTTTTCTGCCAGAACGGCTGATACGTTTCACGAATCAATACATAATAACCTTTTACTTTGCCAGATTTTGGCGTTTGCCAGAAAAGCGTTGTTGAATTCGTCAAGTTTTTAGTATCAATCGTCAAATTCTGAACCGTTGCTGGTGCTTTTGCTAAATTGGAAAGTGTTGCTAGATTCATCGCAGTATTTTTTCTCAAGTATTCAAAATCCATAAATTCTGGAAAATCTCCGTATTGAATTCCTTTTTCTGTACGTAAATCTTGATGCTGATGTTCAAAATTTTCATTCATTTCAGTTACTCTTACCGCCGCAAAACCACGATTTACAAATGGAGTATGGTCGCCTCCACGCAAAAATCTATCATTACGATAAACCATTACTACTTCTAAGTTATCAACATAACGTTCGCCTACTTCTTTCGCATAACGAGCTAATTGTCGAGCTTTTCCATCATTTTCTTGTCCTAAATTGCGGATACTTCCTGCCTTTTTATCCAATTCAAAAGCGGGTAACCCTTCACTAAAAATTCTGACACGAGTATTATCTATAATACGAGTATCATGACTATTATTTGAACCTACAATATCATTATTCATAATGGCTTCGATATTCCACTTTTCATCTAATGCTTTTTGTGCTAAATAATCGGCACCTAAAAGTCCTTGTTCTTCACCACTTACGACCAAGAAAATAATGGTTGCAGAAAATTTAGCTTTAGACATTACTCTTGCCAGCTCAATAACTGTCGCAGTTCCCGAACCGTCGTCGTTTGCACCGGGCGCATCTGATTCTCGATTCATCACATTGGAAACTCGGCTATCAATATGTCCAGAAACTAAAAATATTCTATCATCATTTGGGTCAGTACCTTTCAAAATTCCCATGACATTACCCATATCTTGGTCTTTGTCAACTCGTTTACCATCTGGTTTCAAAACCCAAGAATCTATTTTAGCAGTCATTCTACCTTCAGATTGTTTGGCAAATTCTTGAAAACGGCTCAAAACCCAATTTCTAGCCGCACCAATTCCTCTTTTGGGTTCGGTTGTTGTACTTAGCGTATGACGTGTACCAAAACTTACTAATTTATTGATATGCGATTTTAAACTATCAGCATTTACTTCTGAAACCAATTGTTCGATGATGGGATCACGCTGAATAATTTTCTGTGCAGAGACTTGAAAACCCATTAGCGTGAATAAAATAAAAGTAGCCTTTTTCATATTGATGAAAATTTAATTTTAGTGTTTGATGAAGTTTGAAGTTACAAATTATGCTCGACAAAAATCTATTCCTAGAAAGAGTTTTCGCTGAGAAGATTACTTTTTGGGTGCAAACCTGATAAATTAAGTTCATAAAAAAAGCCTCCGCTTGGGGCGAAGGCTTCTAACATCATGAATTTTAATTAATATTTGTAAAGCGTTTTAATCTTGAACAAGTGTGTATTGCTGGTATAAGTTTTAAAGCTTTTTTCAAACTCTGTCGGATAGCCATTGGTATCGTACTTGTATTCAAATTTATACGCAATGTTGGATGGAATACTTCCAGAAAACACTTTGTCTTGCTTAATATTATTGTTTTTTGAGAGGTTCGTCAAAAACAAACTGTATAAATTCATTTGTGCATAAGGATTGATATTTGAGTCGTATTCATACTTCCCACTTTCTTCGCCAGAAGTACCCGTTGCGATGTCTTCAATAATATTTCCATTTTTATACTTGATGGTATAATTCATTTTATTGCCATTATCGAAAGAATATTCGGCTAGAATGTTTTCTACATCATTTGTTATTACATACTTAAAAGTAGCGTTAACAGTTTGTCCATATTTTGTTTCTTTGATAGTTGCTATTTTTCCATTAGCAGTATAAGTAAGTACTGAAGTACCAAAAGATTTATTTTCAGCATCAAAATATGCTACTTTATTCAACAAACCAGCTTCATAACTATAAACCATTTTGAAAGAAAATTTCAAGTCATTCGTCGAGTTCTCTGCTTGAAAATAGTCTATTTGTTTCACCAAACCGTTTTCGTTATATAAATAATTTACTTTAGAATAAGGTCTTGTTACTCCGCCAGCTTCCATAAAGCTTTCTTCAGCGCTCAATTGTTTTTGATTACTTTTTCCTCCGAAACTAATCACATCTCCTTCTTTGATTTGCTCTTTTGTAAACGTCAATTGTTCAGTAATTCCCCATTTTTGAAATTTAAACTGGAATTTCTGATGAGTTTTCACCAAATACACTTTGTTGTTGTTTGCGCTAATACTTATTTCTTTTTCGTGAGCAACATTGTTTTTATCCCAAGAAATAACCGTGATGTTGGTCGAAGCACTATCGTAAACGATGCTACCAACTTCCATTTTCACATTAATACTTACCGCAAAAACACTGTCGGATGGAACATTTGTATTCGGATTGGAACTGTCTTCGGGTTTTGAAAGAGCATCTAGCTCATTTTTTTGACAGGAACTAAAAATCAGGGCAAATGAGAACATTGCCATTAACAGAAATGAAAACTTCTTCATGATAGATTTTGAAAGATTAAGAGGATAAACATTTAAAAGCAATCCATTGGTTAAAAAATATTCCTCTCCTGTTCAGTCAAGAACAAGATGATTTCAACTATAGACGATAATCTTTGGGGAAAGGTTGGAAAGGAAGATGTTTTTTTCTCTTGTTAGTCAATCAAAATTGATGATTTATTTTTTGTAAACGTAATAGGCTTCTCGTACAATGTCTTTGATAATAACATCAAGACGATTGGCTTCTGCACCTAATTGTTCGATAAAAGCATTACGCTCTTCTTCTGTAATTTGATAATCTTTATCCAATAAGATTTTGCTAAAGCCTAAAATATTAGCGAGTGGACTTCTTACTAAATGAGATTGTTCCCAAGCAATTTTTTTAAGAATGGATACTTGTTCTTCACTTTTAATTTCAGCTTTTTTCATTTCATCAATGTTGGTAGCATTGAAGGTAACACCAATGATTTTTGAATGTGTATCATACACGGGGAAAAATCTAAATTTAAACCAAACCATTTGGTCATTAAGTGCTAGTGCTGTTTCCTTAATTGTGATTTTTCCATTAAGTGCATCGTTAAAAGAGATGTAAAAATATTCCTGAGTACTTGGCAGAATAAAAGGTTTGAAATCGTCCCCCACTTTCAATTTCTTTTTATGAAATGCAGCAATATCTTCCTCTGCCGATTTATTAAAATTGACAATTTTTAGGTCAGGGCTGATGAAAATATTGGTATCAGTGGAACTATCCAAAATGGCTAGCAATTTACTTTCAGAACTTTCCAGTTCGTCAATCGTTTTGAGGAGTTCTTTTTCGATGGGCTGATAAACATAAATTACTTTGGCAGCAATGATAAAAATGGAAAGAATGGCTAACAGGATTTCTATGATAATGACAAACTGTTGTTCTTTCTCCAATTCATTTTCAAGTGTTTTCACGACTTGATTCATTTGATTCAGAAAATCTTCTTGGTTCTGGCTGATTGCTCGAAGACTTTTTAAATCAATTTTTAATTTAGTTTTCAGAAGTTGATTAATCAAGCCAATTTTTTGAGAAAGCCCCAATAGTACAAGTCGTGCTTGTTCATTTTCGATGGCATGAATCCCTAAAGATTTGTTTCCATTCAATAATGAAAAATGTATTGTTTCCCAATCTTTGTATGTTTTCTCTAGTTGTTTATGAGCTAATTCTTCATTCAGTAATTTTATAAATCCTAAGTTTAACTGCTGGCTTAATACAATTTGTTGAACTGACAGTTTTATAATTTTTATGCTTTCATGCTTTTTATTTAACCAAAATTGAATAAATAGTTGATTAACTGTCAATACCAAAACAGCCAACAATACTCCTACAACGTATTTATTTTTAAGTTTATATTTCATGAATTTTAGTGATGACACTTATGTGTTAGGCTTTTTGGTCGCTAAAAATCATTTATAATTCTTTCTAATTGACAACAAGAATCAAAACTTTGGACAACAAAGTTCTCCAATCAACCTGTTTTTTCAACTATAAATAATACTTAACGCCACAATATCTAAAAAAAATAGCATAAAACTTACTGACTTGATTCTATTTCTTAAAAGTTTTTATTAAACGGTCATTTAATAAAAAAATCGTTGCAAACATTAAATATTTATTGAGTAAAATCTCTAAAAAATTAACCTAGGAAAAGATTATATAAAATCGTTATTTGTAAAAGATGGGAAGTAATCTGAGAAGCGAAATAATAGTCTGAGCGAAGAAACACAATTTGTAAGATTTACTGCTGATATTACTTAAATTATACCAGCAGTATTACTTTCAACACTTAAAGGATTTGTTTTAAATGATGGTCGAGATGACGAATATAATCTTTTGCCACAAATTCAAGCGTTACTAAATCTTGCCCCAACATCGGTGTAGTGGCATTACTCCAATTGGTGATGGTTTGGTAATTTTCTTTGGGTAAATTCAATAATATTCTTGCAAAATGCTTATTCAACAATACCCACATTTGTACTAAATCTTTAGTATCATAATGTTGATAATCTGCCGCTTTTACCCATTCGTTTTGTCGGTAAACGATATGGGCATTTTCTTCGTATTGTCCAACTACCATTCTACGAATATTACTTTGTGCAGAGTCAATCAAATGCCCTAAAATTTCTTTTTTAGACCATTTTTCTGGACTTGCTTTTAATGCTAAATCAGCTTCCGAACACTCAGAAAAGTACTTTTCTACAGTAATAATTCTGTTTTGTAATTGTGCAATTACTTCTTCCATTTTATTGATATTCTGGATATTTGGCAATGAATTTTTTAAGATTCCCCATGGCTCTTTCTCTTACTTGTTTTTTCAAGAAAGGCGTCCAACCCAAGAGTTTTCCAATCATTCCTAATGATTGCGATGACCAGCGGTAAAAGCTAAATTTATCTCGATGCGTCAGGATTTTTCCATCTTTAAAGGTAAAAGTAGCGTCGATAATATTATGAACCTTATTACCCGATTGCGAGAAAGTGTACCAAGCTTCCCAGTGTGCTTTACCAGTGGTTTCGTCAGCTTCTACATCTGAATATTCAACGATGGTACTTGCTCCTACACCACAAAGCATTCGCCACATAGCAGGAATTTCTTTGCCTTTCAAATCAAAAGCTTCGTCTTTAAAAGTAGCTTCTGGATGATAGCATTCTCCCATCGTTTTGAAGTCTTTTACCTTAAAAGCTTCATAAAAAGTATGGATCAATTTTTCGTTTGTGTTCATGGTTATTTTAGCTTTGAGCTATGAGCCTTGAGCTATGAGTTTTTAGTATTGAGCTATGAGATTTAGATTGTCAAATAAAAAGCTCGTGGCTCACTGCTTAAAGCTATCAGCTAACTTTAACTTCCTTCCCAGTTTTAGCCGCTTTAAAAATGGCTTCAATCAATTTCATATCTTTTAAACCTTCTTCACCCGGAGTGATGTTGGGTTTGTTATTAATAATACAATCACAAATGCCGTCCAATTCAAGTACTTGGTGATAAACAATTGGCAATTTCATTTCTCCTTTTGATGTTTTTCCTTTCAAAGGACCATAATCATAGGCTGGCGACATTTCTAAATTCCCATTTTCATAGCCAACATATAAACGTTGCAAACCGCTATTATAAGTAGTAGTATGATTTGAAACCGCTCCACTCGGAAATTTCATTTGCCAGAAAAGCGTTTCTTCAATGCCAGGCAAATAAATATCTGGACGAGTTTTCACCGTTTGTGCCGTTACTGAAATCGGCTCTTCGCCAGTGGCATAACGAGCAGCATTGAGGGCATAAATTCCAACATCCATCATTGGTCCACCGCCCGAAAGTTTTGGATTTAATCGCCAAGCTTTTAAATCACGCAAAGGAAAACCAAAACTTGCTTCTACAAAAGTAACCTTGCCAAAGTCTTTATCTTTTGCCAAACGCATTACTTCGTTGGTAAATGGTTCATAATGTAAACGATAACCAATGGCTAATTGAACATTGGCAGCTTTGCAAGCGGCAATCATTTCTTCGGCTTCTTTTACCGAAACTGCCATTGGTTTTTCACAAATGACGTGCTTTCCAGCTTTCGCTGCCCGAATCGTAAACTCGTGATGCATTGAGTTTGGCAAAACCACATAAACGACATCAATGTCTGGATTATCGGCAATTTGGTCAAAATTTTGATAATTATAGATGTTTTTGTCTGGAAGATTGTACTTTTTCTTCCAAGTTTCAGCTTTAGATGGTGTTCCAGTAACGATTCCCACCAAGTGGCAATTAGCAGTTTTCTCTAAAGCTGGCGCTAACTGATAAGTAGCATAATAGCCCAAACCAACCAAAGCTATACCCAGTTTTTTCTCGGGAGCAAAAGCCGCATTCGTTTGTAAAGATGAAAGCATAGGAACTGTAAGCGAAGTAGCCGCAAAAGTTTTTAGAAAATCTCTTCTTGTGTTTTTCATAGTTAATCAACAATTAAAAGGGTTTTATTGTAATTTCGATACGATTATGCTTTCAATAATCAGGTTTCGGCTGTCAGATTTAAAATTCACTAACAATAAATTCATCCAACAAAAACCATTATGAAAACCTACTTATTTGCTCTTATTGTACTACTTTTTACTTGTTCATTGTCATCCGACAAGCCAGCTTATTTGTTGTACAACAAGCATTTAAAAGAAACTTCTTATCAAAAAATGCTGAAAGAATTGGCAGAAGCTGATATTATTTTCTTTGGTGAATTACATGATAATTCTTTAAATCATTGGCTTGAATTACAGGTTACTAAGGATTTATTTAAAGAGAAAAAAGAGAAATTGGTATTGGGTGCAGAAATGTTCGAAGCCGATAATCAAACCGTTGTGAATGAGTACTTAAAGGGTTTCATCACCGCCAAACAATTTGAAACCGAAGCAAAAGTATGGCAAAATTATCAAACAGATTATAAACCTTTATTGGATTTTGCCTTAAAAAATAAATTGAATTTTGTGGCAACTAATATCCCTCGTCGCTATGCAAGTATGGTTTCGAAAGGAGGTTTGGAGGCACTGAATCAATTATCAGATGATGCAAAAAAGAATATTGCTCCACTACCGATTGAAGTCGACCTAACTTTACCAGCATACTCCGAAATGATGAAAATGGGCGGAATGCACGGAAGTGGTGGAACAAGTATTTCTGCGGAGAATATTACCAAAGCCCAAATTATTAAAGATGCTACGATGGCAAATTTTATTTTGAAGAATTGGCAACAAGAACAGTGTTTTTTACATTATAATGGAAGCTATCACTCAAATAACTTTGAAGGCATCGTTTGGCATTTAAAAAGAAAAAATCCAGCGTTGAAAATTGTAACGATTAACACCATCGAAGCCAGCGATATTGAAAAGCCAAGCGAAAAAGCTAAAAACTCAGCGGATTTCATTTTTGTGATTCCAGATGATATGACGAAAAGCTATTGAACTAATTATGAGTTTTGAATTATGAATTATGAATTATGAATTATGAATGACAACTTTGAGATGTCGGATTTCAGTTCAAATCAATCACTAATTCACAACTCACTAACTCACAATTTAAAAATCAATCACTAAATCACAACCGCAGCGGCGGACCGCTCACTAATTCACAATTATGCAAGACATAGAACCATTTTATAATTGGGAGAATTTGTATGTGGCTTCAAAAGACCCACGTTCGCCTTTTTATGAGCGTCTCTATAATACTTCTTATTACGAACATGATATTTATGGATACTTCATTCATCCATTTTGGGATGAATTTGAGTCGGAGACGTTGTACTGTAAAATACTTTTTTGTGATTACGAACAACGATTTGTGATTATTGAAATGTTTGGCGAATGGAATGATACTTTGCACAACGATATTATGTGGTTTAAGCGAAATGTTATCGACCATCTCGTCAACCAAGGAGTCAATCAGTTTATTTTGGTGGGCGAAAATGTGTTGAATTTCCACGGAAGTCACGAAGATGATTATTATGCTGAATGGTTTGAAGAAGTAGAAGACGGCTGGATAGCAGCCTGTAATTTTAGAGATTTCGTTCAACAAGAATGGACAAAATTTAGGTTAGATTATTACCTCAATTTCGGTGGAACTTTAGACGTTGTGAATTGGCGAGTATTAGCTCCACGACAATTTTATGAAGTAATAAAAGCATTAATGACAAGACGATTAAATTAAATATTCCTTACAATGAGCGTAATTTTCACAACGGTTAGTACAGACGACGAAATCTGGCAATTATTAGATTTACAACAAAAAAACTTACCTAGAAATATTTCAGAAGAAGTAGCCAACGATCAAGGCTTCGTTACGGTGGTTCATAATTTTGATTTACTTTCTCGCATGAATGCGGCTTATCCACAAATTATTGCCAAAGATGGAGATAAAGTAGTTGGTTATGCTTTAGTAATGCCCGAAAGTTTCAGAAACGATGTGCCAGTACTTACAGCGATGTTTACGATGCTGGATGAATTGGAGTACGAAGGGAAATTAGTGAAAGATTATCGCTATTATGCGATGGGACAAATTTGCGTTGCAGAAGGCTATCGTGGACAAGGACTTTTTGATGGACTTTACGCCAAACACAAAACTGAATTATCAGATAAATTTGACCTTTGTATTACCGAAATTGCTAAAAGAAATACACGTTCTTTGGCGGCACATAAAAGAGTAGGTTTTGAAATCATCCACGAATATTTCGATACAACTCATCCAGAACTTTGGGAAGTTGTACTTTGGGATTTTAGGAAATAAATACTATTTACTGTAAACTTTTCTTATCAATTTCTCTCTCAGTAATTGATTTTAACGAAATTACCTTTATAAATTGCTACTTTAAAGATTACAAGCAAAAAGAGTGCAAAGTATTAAATATTAATAATCATGAAAGGAATTCAAGATACTTCCAGTAAAACTTATCGTCAATTAATGGGCAATGGTTTAAGGTATGAAATTCCAAAATTTCAGAGAGATTATACTTGGGAGTCGGAACAATGGGACGATTTATGGCAAGATATAAAATCACTTTTAATGAATGAAGAAAGTGAACACTATATGGGCTATCTGGTACTTCAGACTTCAAATAATAAAAACTTTCTCATTATAGATGGGCAACAGCGATTGACAACATTGAGTATTTTAATATTAGCAACTTTAAAATGTTTGAAAGACTTAGTTGAAAGTGGAGTTGATGCAGAGAAAAATCATAGACGTAAAGAAAATCTTCAAAATAGTTATATCGGTTACGTTGACCCTGTAACACTTATATCAAATAACAAGCTTAAATTAAATAGAAACAGTGAAGATTATTATAAGCAACATTTAGTTCTTTTAAGGGATTTACCCCTGAGAAATACAAATTCCTCTGAAAAGCACATGAGAGAGTGTTTAATGTGGTATTATGATAAAATTAAAAAGGATTTTAAAACAGGCGAAGAGTTAGCTGCATTTATAGACAACATTGTAGATAAGTTATTCTTCACTGTTATTGAGGTAACTGACCAGATAAATGCGTTTAAAGTATTTGAAACGTTAAATGCCAGAGGTGTACAACTTTCCTCTTCTGATTTATTAAAAAACTACCTTTTTTCCGTTGTAGATGAAACAAATCCCCATATTTCTGAAATAGAAGAATTAGAAAATATTTGGAATAGTATTGTAGGGAAATTAGGCGAACAAAAGTTTGAAGACTACCTTAGATACTATTGGAATAGTGAAAATAAAACTGTAGGAAAGAAGAATCTTTTCAAATCAATAAAAATAAATATTTCAACTAAAGAGAAAGTATTTGCTTTGGTTAGAAACCTACGTGATACTGCTGATATTTATATTGCAATTCAGAATCCAGATGACGTAACTTGGAATACAAATATTGAAATCAGAGAGTCTTTGAGAGAATTGAAGTTATTCCAGATTAGACAAACAAATTCATTGTTGATGGCTGGCTATAAAAATCTTGATACGAATGCTTTCAAAAAATTAGTAAAAACTTGTTCAATTATATCATTCAGGTACAATATTATTGGTGGATTAAATCCAAATGCTCAGGAGGAAGTTTATAACTCAATTGCACTAAAAATAAATGTCAATAAGCAATTTTCAGTACAAGATTTCCAATCAATATACATTTCAGATATAAATTTTGAAAATGATTTCTCCACTAAAGAGTTTAAAAATACAAGTCGTAATCATAAAATTGTAAAATATATTTTATCTAAAATAGAAGGGTATAAATATCAAAATGAAATAAGTCCTGAAAGCGATTTATATACAATAGAACATATTTTGCCTGAAAGTGCTGATGAATCGTGGGGAATGAGTCAAGAATCTATAAATCGTTCTGTATTTAGAATTGGTAATTTAACATTATTAGAAAAGAAGTTGAACAAAGGTGCTGATGTACTAAGGTATTCCGATAAAGCCGATTTCTTCAACAAGAGTAATAGCAGAATTACAAACTCTCTGTCTGAAAATTATGAATCATGGAGTGAGGAGAAAATTTCAGCGAGACAACGGGACTTGGCAAAAGATGCTAAATCAATTTGGAGAATTCAAGAACTTAGATGATTAGAAAATAGAATTAGTTGGTTCCTATGTACAGCCAACTAATTCTGAATATTTTACTTTCCAAAATAAACTTTCGCTCGAGGTAAATCCACGGCTCCATCTTCTGGAATCTCTAAAAAATACATCAATTGCCATTGCTGAGTTTTTTGAGCTTGCTTGCTATTGGCATCATCCCAAGGTGGATATACTCTGATGGCTCTTTTCCCTTCTTTTCTTTCATCAGAAATTACTCCTTTTTCATAAAGTACAGCTTTCGGAAAGATAAATTGTCCAAAATGATTGCCTTTTCTGGTACTGATGATAAAAAAATCTATCTCGTCATCCAATCTAAAAGGTTCAATAATTCCCTGCTTATTTCTTTTCCATAAAGTAACAAATTGTCCTGTTTTTGTGGGTGTAATTTTAGCGATTCGATACTTGATATTTAAATCATCTAACTTAAAATCACAAGCGCCATATTCAGCACTTTCAAGTTCTGAAACAGGTTCAGAACATTTGAATCCACATGGTTCATAAAGTAATTTTTTCGCAAGGTTCAATTCATTTAGTAGAAAAGGTTTTAATTTATGAGTTTCCATATTTAACAAAGATTGTCATTTTTTACTAGTTGATTGGTAAATTTTGTACGAGATTCTATCATAATCGATAGTAAAAGTTGCGTTTTAGTTTTCATTAAAATGATGAAAGTTATAAAAAAATATGACTTTACTCTTGGTTGTTTCTTACTATTCTAGCTAACTATGATAAATTTATATTCTTCGTTTAAGACAAAATAATCATCATATATTTACATCATAAAAACGACAATGCTTTATACTAAACCAATAGCCTTTATATGATAAGATACTTTAAAAGAAACAAAGATTACAAAAACACAAATCTATGTTAACACAAGATTATTCTAAGCATTTAGCAAATACCGTTGCTGATCATATTTCAGCAATGTTAGCCTACTGGGATAAAAATTTAATTTGCCGTTTTGCCAATGTTTCTTACTTAGAATGGTTTGGACAAAAACACGAGGACATGGTAAATAAAATGGCTTTACCAGAGCTATTAGGTTCTTTGTTTGAAAAGAACCTTCCCTATATTACAGAAGTATTAAAAGGGAATGTACAAACTTTTGAGCGTGAAATTCCACATTCTTCGGGTAAAATACGACATTCATTAGCAAGTTATTATCCAGACATTGCTGATGATGGAGAAGTAAAAGGTTTTTTTGTTCATGTAGCTGATGTTTCGCCCATCAAGAAATTGGAAAAAGAATTGATGTTGACCAACGAAACCATTAATCAGCAAAACAAGCGATTATTAAATTTTGCCAACATTATATCGCATAATCTCAAGTCATATTCTGGGAATCTTTCTTCTGTGCTTGATTTACTTACATTGGCAGAAACAGAGTCAGAAAGAAACGAATTGATTAATTATCTACAAAGTATAGCTAAAGGCTTTGGTTCTACCGTAAATCATTTGAATGAAATCGTAAAAGCGCAAAACCAAGTCAATATTAAGTCCGAACAAATCAATCTACATGATTATGTCGAACAAACAGTCGATACTTTAAGAATGCAGATAGCATCAAGTCATTCCACAATAATCAATATTATAGAAAAAGATGTTACTTTATTTGTAAACCCTGCTTATATCGAAAGTATTTTATTGAACTTTTTGACGAACGCTATTAAGTACGGTTTTGAAGGGAGACCACCTATTATAGAATTATCTTGCTGTTGTCAAGAAGACAAAATAATGTTAATCATTAAAGATAATGGTCGAGGAATTGATTTGAAAAAACACGGCGATAAGCTATTTGGAATGTATAAAACTTTTCACGGAAATCCAGATGCACAAGGTATAGGCTTGTTTATCACCAAATATCAAATAGAAACAATGGGAGGAAGCGTTGAAGTAGAAAGCGAAGAAAATATAGGAACTACTTTTAAGATTTATTTTAAATCTACCGAGTAAAAGTACTTGTCATCAATTATTGATTGAACCCAAAAAACAATTGATGACAAAGAAAGTTATTCTTTAATTCTAATGTATTTTTCTATAATAACTCTATCCACTCCTAGTTTCTCTACTTTCTCTACTCCTTTTTGAATCAAAGTATCATTTTGGATTTTTACAGTAAAAGTAAATTTATTATTCTCCCAGTTTTTGTCAACAAAGTACTCCAAATTTTCAGTATAAACACTGTCCACTAAAGTGTATTCTCCACCACCTGCTATAAATGGTGCTGTACTTGTTGAATCTTTCTGAGCACTAATATCATGGCTCATAAAAGCAAAATGTGTTGGATTGATAATCTTAATCATTTTCACTTTTGAATTAAAAGTCGAAAACGAAGTGTCCTTTTCAATCGTTTCTGCAGAAACCAATTGCCAAGTACCGATAATCGGAAGGCTTTCTTCTTTGCTTTTACAAGCAAACATTGCTGAAAACGACAGCATTAACATAAGTTTAGTTTTAAGTTTCATAGTTTATTGTTTTTTACAAAGGTGAAATTAATCTTTTAAACCTGTAGCTTGTGCTATACAGATTAATGGAAAAGTAAACATTTTACTCTTTTTGTTTGGAAGAAGTAAGAAGAGAAATGCCTGATTTTAGATTTAGAATTTGTAGCTATTTTCCTAAATTCTACGAAAATTTACTCCGTGAGAGCACAGGAGAGTTTCGGGCAGGTCTTACACTTTATTTGTATTATAAATTATAAAAGATAAGATAGACTTATTTTAATACAAATAATTCTTTTTTTATTGGATTTTATATATAATTCAAATTTTATAACTCTCAAAATGAATCATCTCAAAGCATCATTATTTGGTACTGTTATCTCACTGTGTTCATTCAAATCCTTTTCTCAAGCTACAACAGACTTTAAATTTGACTTTGGGTCGGGAAAAGTTGCTAAAGGATATACACAAGTTTTGCCAACATCCGTTTACAGCAAAGAAAAAGGCTTTGGTTTTTTACCGAATGCTCAAATCGTTTCAGAAACAAGGAAAGGTAAAAATGCTTTAACCTCAGATTTCTGTACAAGTACTCAACCTTTCTTTTTTACGGTAGATATTCCTGAAGGAAATTACGATGTAAAATTGCTTTTGGGTGATACAAAAGGTACTTCAACCACCACGGTGAAAGTTGAAAACCGCAGATTGATGTTAGAAAAAGTAATTACTGCTGATGGAGAAATTGTCACGAAAGAATTTACCGTTAACGTAAGAACGCCCAATATTAACGCTACCGAAAAAGTAAAATTAAAACCTAGAGAATTGGCTTACTTGCATTGGGATAATCAACTAACTTTTGAATTTAATGATGCTAGTCCAAAAATTTGCGGATTGGAAATCACCAAAGCAAGCGATAAAACGGTTACTGTTTTTTTAGCAGGAAATTCTACCGTAGTTGATCAAGCCATAGAACCTTTTGCAGCTTGGGGGCAAATGATTCCTAGATTCTTCAAAGCAAAAAACGTGGTTTTTGCCAATTATGCAGAGTCAGGCGAAACCATTAAAAGCTTTGCTGGAGCAAAACGTTTGGATAAAGTAATGAGTCTCATCAAAGCGGGCGATTATTTCTTTATTGAGTTTGCTCACAACGACCAAAAAGCTGGAACTGGGATTGAAGCCAACACGACTTACAAAGAATATTTGAAATCTTATATTCAGCAAACAAAAGAAAAAGGTGCAATTCCCGTTTTGGTGACGTCGATGCTTAGAAGACACTTCAATGCTGAAGGTAAAATCAACAATTCTTTAGGAGAATTTCCAGAAGCAATGCGACAAGTAGCCAAAGAAGAAAACGTTGCTTTGATAGATTTGAATGCTATGAGCAAAGTACTTTTTGAAACAATGGGACCGCAAAAATCAATGAAAGCTTTTGTTCATTATGATGCCAATACTTTTCCTGAACAAACAAAAGCCATTCACGACGATACACATTTTAGTAATTACGGTGCTTATGAATTGGCAAAATGTATTGTAGAAGGCATTAAACAAGCAAAATTAGGTATCGCTAATGATTTACTGGATAGTTTGCCAAGTTTCGATCCAGCCAATCCAGACGATGAAGCGAGCTTTAATTTTCCACACAGTCCACTTGTGAATGTTGTTAAACCAGACGGAAACTAAGATGCTAACTCAGACTAAAATGAAATCAAGTATTTATAAAAGTATCATTATGTTGTGTGTGTTATCGTTTCAGGTTTCAGCACAAAGATTAATGGAAAACCTCAACAGAGGTATTATCGCTATCAACCAAGGCGGAGGAAAAGTATTTGTCAGTTGGCGTTTATTAGGTACAGAACCAGTCGATACAAAATTTAATTTATACAGAACCACTGGTAAAGCTAATCCTGTAAAATTGAACAAAGAAGCCCTAACAAAAGGAACCAACTTTGTGGATGAAAAAGTAGATACGACACAAGTAAATACTTATTTCGTAAAAACGGTTTCAGGAAAAATAGAAGGCAAGGCAAGTGAATCTTTTACCTTAGCTGCTAATTCACCCGCAAGAAATTATCTTTCTATTCCTTTACAAACACCAGAAAAATATACACCAAATGATGTTTCTGTAGGTGATTTAGATGGTGATGGCGTTTATGAAATCATTGTTCATCAAACTGGTATCGGAAAAGATAATTCTCAAAAAGGTATTACAGATGAACCAATTTTTGAGGCTTATAAACTAGACGGCACTTTATTGTGGAGAATCAATTTGGGCAAAAATATCCGGGAAGGAGCGCATTATACACAATTCATGGTTTATGACCTTGATGGCGATGGCAAAGCAGAATTTGCTTGCAAAACCGCTGATGGTACGACCGACGGCAAAGGCAAAGTAATTGGTGATGCCAAAGCTGATTATAGAAATGCTGATGGAAAAATTTTAGATGGTCCAGAATTCTTTACCATTTTTGATGGCTTGACGGGTGCAGCTTTAGCAACTACCGATTATATTCCTGCAAGAGGTGACCTTGGTGGCTGGGGCGGAAAAGGTGGAAATGGAGGAAATGATAGATCTGGAAATCGTAGCGACCGTTTTTTAGCTTGTGTGGCTTATTTAGATGGAAAATTACCTAGTGTAATTATGTGTAGAGGTTATTATGGTAGAACTGTTTTAGCCGCTTGGGATTGGTGTGGAGGTAAATTGTCTTCTCGTTGGGTCTTTGATTCAAAAGATGGAGAGAATCCATTTTCTGGACAAGGTTATCATAATTTAACCGTTGCCGATGTGGATGCTGATGGCAAAGATGAAATTGTGTATGGTTCGATGGTGGTTGATGATAATGGAAAAGGATTATTTACAACGGGTTTGCGTCATGGTGATGCTTTGCATGTTTCTGATTTAGACCCTTCTCGTCCGGGATTAGAAGTATTTGGTGTTCATGAAATTGAAGAAAAAACCGAAGGGCCAGGAGCTGCTTTGTACGATGCCAAAACGGGAGAAATTATCTGGAGAAAAAATGAAGGACAAGATGCTGGTCGTGGAGTAGCAGAAGATATTGACCCAAGCAATGAAGGAGCAGAAATGTGGTGGTCGGGTTCAGGAGGATTGTTTAATGCTAAAGGTGATAGAATTGGGGATAATCCTAGTTCAACCAATTTTGTAATCTGGTGGGATGGCGATTTAAGTCGTGAATTATTAGATGGAAATCATATCGACAAGTATAAAGTTGGAAGATTGTTCACCGCTGAGAATTGTTCTTCCAATAATGGCACAAAATCAACTCCAGCACTCAGCGCAGATTTATTTGGCGATTGGCGTGAAGAAGTAATTTTCAAAACAAATGATAAAAAGGAATTACGAATTTTTTCAACAACAATTCCAACTGAACATCGTTTGCCAACATTAATGCACGACCCTCAGTACAGACTAAGTATCGCTTGGCAAAATGTTGGTTACAACCAACCTCCGCATACAAGTTACTTTTTAGGAACAGGCATGAAAACTCCACCCAAAGCTAATATAATAGTGAAGTAGTTAGTAAGTTGTGGATTGAGAATGGCAACAATTCGATATTTTATCGTTCATTAAGCTTTTACTAATTCACAAAACAATCACTAAATCACTAATTCACTCATTCACAATTAAATTTAAAAATGAAAAAAAACATCACAATGGTATGGCTTATCGCTTTGGTAAGTATTGTACAAATTCACGCTCAGGGACTTCCGAAAAAGAAAGAGCTTTTAAAAGGATTAACAGCTGCAAATGATTATTTCATGACAAAATGGGCTGATGTTTCTGCACCCATCGTTCGTCCAGATAAAACTCGTCCAAGTAATATTTGGACACGTGGCGTTTATTATGAAGGATTAATGGCTCTTTATAGCGTTGATAAACAAAAACGTTATTACGATTATGCCGTTGCTTGGGGCGAAGCGCATAAATGGGGTTTGCGCAATGGCATCAAAACTCGTAATGCCGATGACCAATGCTGTGGACAAACTTATTTGGATTTGTATTTGATTGACCCAAAACCAGAAAGAATTCGTGACATCAAAGCATCAATTGATAGCATGGTGAATAGCACTAAGAAAGACGATTGGTCGTGGGTAGATGCCTTGCAAATGGCAATGCCTGTGTTCGCTCGTTTGGGGGTGATGTACAAAGATGACCGTTATTACGAAAAAATGTATGAGATGTACATGCACACAAAAACCATCCATGGCGACAAAGGTTTGTATAATCCAGCAGAAGGACTTTGGTGGAGAGATAAAGATTTTGATCCGCCTTATAAAACACCCGCTGGCAAAAACTGTTACTGGTCACGTGGAGATGGTTGGGTTGTCGCTGCTTTGGTGAAAGTATTAGAAATTATGCCGAAAAACGCTCCTCATCGTGAAGAATATGAAAAAACATATCTTGAAATGATGAAAGCTTTGCCTCCATTACAACGTCAGGATGGTTTTTGGAACGTAAGTTTAATGGATGAAACAGAGTTTGGCGGCAAAGAATTAACAGGAACAGCCTTATTTACTTATGGTATGGCTTGGGGAGTAAATCATGGTTTATTAAACAAAAAACAATACTTACCCATTATTTCAAAAGCTACCAATGCGATGTTGAAAGACTGTGTTCAACCAAATGGTTTCTTGGGTTATGTGCAAGGAACAGGCAAAGAACCAAAAGATGGTCAACCATTGAGCGTTGATAAACAACCAGATTTTGAAGATTTCGGTTTAGGCTGTTTCTTATTAGCTGGTGCTGAAGTTTTGAAAATGAAGTAAACTAAGTATAGCATTTTTAGGAAAAATTTTGAAGTTTGAAAAACTTAATGTTTCAATTATTATTCTAAAAATGGATACGGATAACAATTAACGGATAACAGATAACAAAGTATGAAACACATTCTAATTTTATCAAGTATTATTTTTCTTTCTTTTACCTTCTTTAAAAAACAGAAACCTACGTTGTATATCATTGGTGATTCAACCGTGAGAAATGGCTCTGGTAAAGGTTCTGATGGACAATGGGGTTGGGGAAGTGTAATCCAAGATTATTTTGACACGACCAAAGTGCATATCGAAAACCATGCAATCGGTGGAAGAAGTAGCCGTACTTTCTTAACGGAAGGTCGTTGGGATAAAATCATGGCTAATCTTAAAAAGGGAGATTATGTAATGATTCAATTCGGACATAATGATGGCGGTGCTTTGAACGACAGTACTCGTGCCAGAGGAAGTATCAAAGGAACGGGTGAAGAAACTCAAGAAATTGATAACATGATGACAAAAAAACATGAAACCGTTCACACTTATGGTTGGTACATGCGTAAATACATCAACGAAACCAAAGAAAAAGGTGCTACCGCCATCGTTTTCTCGCCAGTACCACGCAATGTTTGGAAAGGAGGAAAAATTCCAAGAGATACTTATGGTAAATGGGCCGCTGAAACCGCACAAACTACTGGAGCTTTCTTTGTTGATTTAAACGAATTAGTTTCGGTAAAATATGAGCAATCGGACGAAGCAACTTTAAAGAAAAACTACTTCCCAATCGACCATACACATACCAATTACGAAGGTGCAAAAGTAAATGCCATCACGGTAGTAGAAGGATTGAAAGGAGTAAAAAAATGTAAACTGAATAAATTCCTGAAAAAGTAAATCGGATTATAAAAGTTAATAGCTGATACCTCATTGTTATGAAAATGACAATGAGGTATTTTTTTGTCTTCCTAAAAAGAATCTACCCTTATTGTATCATTCTGATACATTTTTATATTATTTTTGAAATGGAAGTTAAATTTCAATCAAAAACAATCAACCTTAAAACATCTCTATTAAGCTCCGACTATGAAAAATTCCAGATTATTTACCAAAATCTTGGCGAAATATCTATTGACGACAAGCCTGATTTTAGCGAATGTACTGTTTCTTTCCGCACAAACAGCCGATAATAAATTACTTTTTGGAGTAGCTTATTACGATGAATATATGCCTTATGACCGTTTAGAGAAAGACGTTGCCATGATGAAAGAGGCAGGCATTAATGTGGTCAGAATTGCAGAATCTACATGGAGTACGGTTGAACCACAAGATAATATCTATGATTTTTCGCATATCGACCGTGTGTTGAATGCCATGCACAAAGGAGGAATCCATGTTATTATCGGAACGCCTACTTATGCAGTACCAACTTGGTTGGTGAAAAAATATCCTGATGTTTTGGCTGTTACGGCACAAGGTCAAAATCGTTATGGCGTGCGTCAGAACATGGATATTACCAATGAACATTTCAGATTTCATGCTGAGAGAGTCATTCGTAAAATTATGGAACACGTAAAAGACCATCCCGCTATCATTGGCTATCAAGTAGATAACGAAACAAAACATTATAATACCGCAGGCGATAATGTACAGAAGGCTTTTGTACAATATATGAAAGCAAAGTTTAAAACCGTAGATGCCATTAACAAAGCTTTTGGTTTAGATTATTGGAGTAATAGAATTAATAATTGGGATGATTTTCCATCAATGGTTGGCACTATCAATGCGAGCTTAAGTTCTGAATTTTCTAAGTTTCAAAGACAATTAGTGACTGATTATTTAGCTTGGCAAGTAGCTTTAGTGAAAGAATATAGCAAACCAAGCCAATTTGTTACTCAAAACTTCGATTTTGATTGGCGTGGTTTTTCTTACGGAATCCAAACGGATGTAAATCATTTTGATGCCGCCAAATCAATGGACTATGCAGGTGTTGATATTTATCACCCAACACAAGATTTCCTGACAGGCATCGAAATTTCTTTAGGTGGAGATTTAGGTCGCTCGATGAAGAATGGTAAAAACTACTTGGTTATCGAAACAGAAGCACAGGGTTTTCCACAATGGACTCCCTACCCTAATCAATTGCGTTTGCAAGCATTCAGTCATATAGCATCTGGGGCAAATATGTTGGAATATTGGCATTGGCATTCTATCCACAACTCAGCAGAAACCTATTGGAAAGGTTTATTGAGCCATGATTTCCAACCAAATGCTCCTTATAACGAAGCAAAGACTATCGGTAAAGATTTTGATAGATTGAGTTCACAGTTAATTAACCTTAAAAAACAAAATGAGGTAGCTATTCTTTTCAGTAATGAAGCACAAACTGCCTTTAATGCTTTTAGTTTTGGTTGGGGAGCAAGAGAACGTTATAATGATATTCTTCGTCCGATGTATGATGCCCTTTATCGCATGAATATTGGTACTGATTTTATCGACCCAAGTTCTACTAATTTTGAAAAGTACAAGCTTATAGTAGTACCTGCCCTTTATGCGGCTTCTGATGAATTATTAAACCGATTAAATACTTTTACGAAAAATGGTGGTCATGTAATTTATACTTTTAAAAGCGGTTTTTCTAACGAAAACGTAACGGTAAGAAATACCATTCAGCCCGGAATTATCAACGAAGCTTGTGGAATTTCATATAATCAGTTTACAGTTCCGAATAATGTTGCTTTGAAAGGCGACCCTTTTCAAGTAGGTACTGAAAATAACAAAATCAATACTTGGATGGAGTTAGTTACGCCTACAACTGCCAAAGTATTGGCATATTACGAACATCCATCTTGGGGGAAATACGCTGCGGTGACAGAAAACGAATATGGCAAAGGTTTAGCGACTTACATTGCTTGTATGACAAATGCTAAAACAACGGAAAACATCTTGAAAGATGCCTTAAAGAAAGCAAAACTTTGGGGAGTAAATCAAAATTTAGCTTTCCCTTTAATCACCAAAGAGGGCACAAACACAGCAGGGAAGAAAATCCATTATTATTTCAATTATTCTGCTGATAGTAAAAGCCTTACTTATCCACACAAAAGTGGAAAAGAGTTGATTTCAAGCACAAAAATTCAAAATAACCAAACGATAGCTTTAGGAGCTTGGGATTTTAAAATCATTGAAGAAGAATAATACCTAACCACTTAATATCCAGAGCCTCTTTGCACACAAGCAGAGGGGCTTTTTTTGTTTTCAGGATATGAATATGACTTTATTAAGCTTCAAGGGGATCTTTGTAAACAAACAAAAGTATTTTTCAAGGGTGAAAATGTTTATTTCTACCTTATTAAATAGTTTTTCAAGGGTGAAAATGTTTGTTTCTACCTTAAAAATAAATTTTTCAAGGGTGAAAATATATTTTTCTACCCTACTAAATAATTTTTCAAGGGTGAAAATATTTATTTCTACCCTACTAAATAATTTTTCAAGGGTGAAAATATATTTTTCTACCTTACTAAATAGTTTTTCAAGGGTGAAAATATGTTTTTCTACCCTACTAAATAATTTTTCAAGGATGAAAATATGTTTTTCTACCTTATTAAATAATTTTTCAAGGGTGAAAATGTTTGTTACTTGTTATTACTACATTCCAAAACGGTAACTGCAAGAGTTACTGCTACAATTTATCATGAGATAAAATACCGAATAATAATTTTCGTAAAATGAATTAGGGTTTGTCTTGGGGATTTTGTGGGAAAGTGGTAGGTTGTAGGGGAATTTAGATTTGTTTTTAATAATTAAAATATTGTTCGTTGAAAGATTAGTAGTTTGTGAAGACACAAACTACGGCTAGAGAATAAAAAACAATAGTTGCCCCATCGCCGTTGTTCGTGTCTCCACGAACAACCCAACGACAAACAGGCAAGCATATATAATAAACGAAAATCTACAAAACCCAATCAGCTATGCAATATTCAAGTATGCAAATAGGCGTTCCATATTTTTACACCGCCACCATTTTAAATTGGCAAAAATTATTAAAGCCTGACAAGTATAAGGACATAATTATCAGTAGCTTACAATATTTAGTAGCCAAACAAAAAATTAAGGTATTTGCATTTGTTATTATGCCAAATCATATCCATCTGATTTGGACAATGTTAGCTAAAAATGGAAAAGAGATGCCAAATGCTAGTTTTATGAAATATACTGGACACAGGTTTTTAGAAGATTTATCATTGAATCATCCGAATGTCTTATCTTATTTTGAAGTAGAATCAGCCAATCGTAAATATCATTTTTGGCAAAGGAATAGTCTTCCAATTGCTTTATATTCTCCAGCCGTTTGGCAACAAAAGATTGATTATATCCATAATAACCCAATCGTTGAAAAATGGAATTTAGCCGATTTACCTGAAAACTATAGATATTCCTCTGCTAAATTTTATGAACATGGAATTGACGAATTTGGAATATTGAGCCATTGGCAAGATTAACTAGATTAGTAGCGAAAAAATTGTTCGTGGAGACACGAACAATGGCGAAAGATTAGTAGTTTGTGAAGACACAAACTACGGCGAAGTAAACTTTACACTTCAATGAAAAAGCATATCCTCCCCTAAACCAAACCCATGAAAGAAGTCGATAATTTTTATTTGAAACAAGAAGAGCCTACTAGAAGTTGTTTGATGGCTTTGAGCGAAATTATTCTTTCGCAAGACAAAGACATTACGCATGTTTTGAAGTACGGAATGCCATTTTTCTGCTATAAAGGGAAAATGTTTTGCTATTTATGGATTCATAAAAAATACCAAAAACCTTACATCGGGATTGTAGAAGGTAAAAGCATTGACCATCCGGACCTAATCATAGAAAAGCGTTCAAGAATGAAAATTATGCTTTTTGACCCAAACAAAGATTTACCTTTAGAAACTATTGAAATGATTTTAACTGAAATAATGAAATTGTATAAAGTTGTGTGATGAGCATTAAATTCTACTAAACTCTACCACAAATTCTGTTCCTTCTTTTTCTTTACTTTTCACAGCAATGGTGGCATTGTTTAGTTCTACAAATTTTTTCACAAGCATTAAGCCAATGCCAATGCCTTTTTCTTTTTTAGTCCCATAAGTCGAAATACTTTTCCCAGATTCTTGAAAAATCAATTTCAATTTATCTTCTGTCATCCCAACACCATCATCTTTGATAGAAACCTTAATAGTACTTTCATTCACAGAATAACTAATCACAATTTTGCCTTTGGGTTTGGTAAATTTAATGGCATTAGCCACTAAATTTTGGAAGAGTATTCGAATTTGATCGGGGTCGCCTTTAATTGATAGAGGTTCTTCAAAATGATGACTCAATTGAATGTTTTTTTCACTCGCCACCATCACAAAAACACCAAGTATTTCATTGATAATTCCTGTTAAAGACAAATCTATTGATTGCGTTTTCAAACCTTCTCGCTGACTATTTGCCCAAGCCAATAGGTTTTCTAACATGGCAGAAGTAACAGTCATTTGCTCTAAAATTCTATCAAGCATCATCTGTTTATCTTCTTCTTCCAATTCTCCTGTTTTAAATAATTCTAATGCCCCAAGCATCGTAGCAAATGGCCCTCTTAAATCATGTCCAATGATAGAAAACAATCTATCTTTTGTTTGATTGGAATGATTAAGCTCTTCATTTTTTTGCTCAATCAATTCATTCTGAGAGGCGATGAAATCTGTTTTTTTCTGGAGTGCTTGGTATAATTTTTTATTTCTCTTAGCATTTCTAAAAGTAATCAAGGTAATAATCATTAAGAATAAAGCAATCAGTATAATGATGAGGGTTACCATTTGGCTAGTGGCTTCTTTCTCCTCCGCAATCTGATTTTTCTTAATCAACACTTCGTTTTCAGCTTGTTGTTGCTTTAAGTTGAGTGCATTTATTTCCTTTTCTTTTGATTCATCAAATAAACTATCGCTATAAATTTTATCCATCAAAAGATATTTATAAGCATTTTTTGAGTCGCCAAGTGCGCTATAGGATTCGTGCAATACTCTTAAAGCTTGTTCAATATCCCATTTAGTATTATTTTTTTGGGCTAAAGAAAGCCCTTTTTCACTATTGATACTTGCTTCTTTAAACTTGCCTTGCTTATAATAACATTTTGCCAGACCAGTATAAGCGAAACTATTTTCCCAATCGTTTTGATATTTTTTATTCTTTAGCACAGAAGAATAATAAACAATTGCTTTATGTGTTTGTGATTTTTGTAAAAAGTAATCGCCGAGTCTATTGTTTGCCATCGCAATCAAATGCTCGTCGTGGATTTTTGTGCTGATTGATTTAGACAGTAAAAAGTAATGAAGAGCACTATCTGATTTTGCCTCTAAATAAGTCAAAGCAACATTAAAGTAATTAGCAGATAATCTTGTTTGATTGTTGATATTGGTATTGATTTTTGCCGCCTTTAGGAATTCTGCTAGGGCTAAATTAGTTTTTTTCTGGGCAAGGTAAATCAACCCAATTACATTGGACGCCCCTGCTACTCCCGCTTTATCATTACTTTTATTACTGATATTTAATGAAGTAAGTATATAGTTTAAAGACAAGTCGTAATTACCTTTCATGTAGTGCATTTTACCAATATTGACATAAGCAACAGAACTTCCTTTATCATATTTTAGCGATTTGGATAATGCTAAAGCTTTCTCTGAAAAAATAAAAGCACTGTCGGAAACCGTTTGCATGTACTCGTTTGCAATCGTATTCAATAAATTGATGGTGGTAGTATCTGGTTTCTGTTGGGCAGAAACACTTAACTTCTTCCATTGCGAAAGCAGTTGGTCAAGTTTTTTTTGTTGAGAAAAAACCAAGAAAGGTAATAACAAAGAAAACAATATCAACACAAATACTTTTTGAAACATAAACTAATTTAATGATAATGGGAAGAAGGTTGAATTACTATTAATTTGCTTTTATTACTTCATAAACTAATACAAATACAATATAAAGATATTTTATATATATCTCAACAGTTATTTTGTTTGTCAGAAATTCTAAGTGAAAAGCAATATAAATATTTCAAGATAAGCAAAAAACATAAAAACACATAAATATAGGATGATGAAATATCTCTAATATTTTCAATGAAAATTAATGAAAATTTCATCCATTTTTATTGAGATAATTTGATTGAGAAATCATAACTTAAACAAAAAAGGCTTTGGAAAGTAATTTCTACACTATCCAAATTCGAATAAAATAACTAAATCCAAATTAATTAATTATGATAACGGAAAATGAACAACAAACTCTTCGCTCTGCTTTTTTTGATAATGCAGAGCTTCATTTTATTCTATTTGACAGTGAACTGAATGTTATAGATGCAAATGAAACCTTACTTAAATTTTATCATCTTGAGCGAGATGCTTTCGTTGGAAAACATATTTTAGAAGTAGCTCCTAACGCTGAAGAAAAAGGATTAGTAAAAAAATACAATGAAGTAATACTTACTGGTAAACCCATTATTATTGAAGAAATTATTGGAAGCCCAATTTATGGAAATCAGTACAACAGAGTAAAAGCCTTCAAAGTTGGTAATGGTGTTGGTGTGGCAATTTCTAATATTACCGAATATAGAAATACGATAGAATCTTTAGAAGTATTTTCGTACAGATTATCGCACGATATTAAAAGCCCAATGACAAGTGTATTGGAATTAACAAAAATGGCACTTCAAGAAGACCCCGTTGATATTGATACCCTAAAAAGCTATTGTGGACTGATTAATGAAAGCGTTAGTAGATTATTAGAAACGGTAGAGCAAGTAAACAAATCGCTCAAAATCCAAAAAGAGATTCCGCATTTTGAATTAATTGATTTCAGGACTATTATTGATGAAGTAAAAAAATCTCTAGCCAGCGTTGAAGGTTATTCTGCTCAACATTTTGAAGAAATAATAGATTTACCTTTTGATTTTCACTTTGATAAATCCATCATTACTTCATTATTTCAGAACATCATTGATAATGCAATCAAATACAGAAATATTGAAAGAGATGATTCATCCTTAAAAATAAATATTTCAGGCGATAAGGAATTTGTAAAAATTATTTTGTCGGACAATGGAATTGGCATCAAAAAAGAATTGCAAAAAAACATTTTCAAGCTATTCTATCGTGCTACTAGTCAAGCACATGGCACAGGAATTGGACTTTATACTTTAAGATATACCATCGAAAAACTTGGAGGAAGAATCTTTTTTGAGAGTATCGAAGGACAAGGAACTACTTTTAAAATCATCATTCCTAATAAAATCGGCTCAATAAATCCTGTAGTATAAAATGATTTAGGTATTTTCTTCAGCGTAATAACTGAGGAAAATACCTATCTAAGCCTTCAAAAAATCTGTCCCTAAAATTAAAGTAATAGCAATTCCCGCCACTAAACTTGAGAGAATTAAATTCCAATCATGTTTTTTTACTTTGAAAATATCTAACAATAAAGAGCTCAACAGTAAGGAAAGTAACACAATCAGTAATTGTCCGATTTCTAAACCAATATTAAAGGACAAAAGCGGTTGCCAAATACTTTCTTCTTTTCCCAACAAACTTCTAAGGTAATTTGAAAAACCCATTCCATGAATTAACCCAAAAATCATTGCCATCGGATAACGTAAAATGGAAGAATGTTCTGCTTGTGAAGCTCGCTCAGAAGATTTATGAAACAGATTGATAAAACAAGTAAGGACAATAGTGACGGGAATTAAAAATTCTATAAATTCTGAGCTATAAGTAATTATTTGAAGTGTTGCCAAAGCCAAAGTAAGCGAGTGCCCAATGGTAAATGCTGTAACCAAAATAGCTACCTTTTTTAAATCCTTGAGTCGAAAAATAGCACATAGCGCAACAACAAACAAAATATGGTCATAACCATTGATATCTGTAATGTGCTGAAAGCCAAGCTTGAAGAATGTTTGAAAGTCTGACATGATGTTGATGATTAATTTTTGTGGTTAGTAATCCACAAAAGTAAATATTTTAAATTGATTTTTATTTAAAATAACATCAGGGTACAACTTATTGATTCTGGTAGTAAATTGCGTGAAATTTAAAAATCCATGAAAACCAAAAACTACATAGCATTACTGCTGTTGGTGTTGATTAGCGTAAAAACGCTACTCGTACCTGTGGTGTATTTGGATTTTGAATTAAGAAAGGAGTACATCATTCAAAACCTTTGTGAAAACCGTTTCAAACCACAAATGAATTGTAATGGTCATTGTTATTTAGCTAAAAAACTACAAAAAGTAGCAGAAGACAATGCCACCAAAGAAACACAAAAACAAGGGCAATCTCTCAAGAAAATCTTGGAAGAAGTGTTTGATGCCGAGCCAACTTTCTCTTTAGAATGGGCTTTTTTACCTCTTTCTTCAAAATCTATCTACACATTTCTTACTGAAAATTCAGTAAGTGTTAGTTCTTCTCTTTTTCATCCTCCTACTGTCTAATCACAGAAATTTTCTGGTTTTGTTTTTTATTTTTTGAAGAAGTATCTGGCTTTCTTCCCAGTTAATCTTTTGCTTCAAAATATATAAACGAACAAATCCCCCATTTTCTTTCAAGTATTAACACAGTCATTCTTTAAAATGCTGCTGTTTGGTTTTTGTATGTCTGCTTGATTCAGCCATATATGCTTTGTATTATTTCAATACAAGAAAGCTTTCTGGACGATTTAAGCTTATAAAAACAAGAATTCAAAAGCTCAGTAGCCTATTGCTATTCATAAAAAAGATGAAAAACATAGTCAATTTTATCCTCGTCATGTTTTTGACGATAAGTACTTCCTTTGCCCAAAATCTAATAAAAGGTAAAATTTTTGATAGCTCCACCAAAGAACCCGTAGTAGGTGCTTCCGTAAAAGCTTTAGGCACAACTGCTGGAACTACTACCAATATCAACGGTGAATTTGCCTTGAAAACTAATGAGAAAATCAATAAAATTTCGATTTCAAGCATAGGTTTTCAGACTTTAGAAATGGATTACAAAGCCGAGCAAGTACTCAACATTCCTTTAGAGCCTTCGGTAGAAAACCTTCAACAAATAGTAGTAACTGCCAACCGTGAAGCAAGTTTGCGTACAGAAGCTCCTGTAGCGATTTCAAAATTATCTTCAACCTTAATTAACGATGCCAAACCAACGAGTATGTACGAAATCATCAACAAAACGCCCGGTGTAGTGATGATGAACTACAATAACGAACAACACGGGATGGGTATTCGTCAACCAATGGGAACGGCTGCGTACTTTTTGTATTTAGAAGATGGCGTGCCAATTCGTCCGATGGGCGTTTTTAACCACAATGCTATTATTGAAATGAATGTATTTTCGGTTTCATCGGTAGAAGTAGTAAAAGGTCCAGCTTCATCTTTGTACGGCCCAGAAGCCGTTGGTGGTGCGATTAACTTTATTACGCAACGCCCAACTGCCGTACCCACTGCAAGAGTAGGTGTTCAGTTTGATAATTATGGTTATAAAAGAGTGCAATACGGTGCGGGTGCAACTGTTGGCAAATTTGGTTTGTACTTAGGCGGTTATGTGGCGAAACAAGTGAACTCTTGGCAAGCAAGAAGTGATTTCGATAAAACGTCTTTCAATGCCAGAGCCGAATACAAAATTTCTGATAAAACTCGCTTGGTAAGTACTTTGGCTTATAACGATTACTACTCACAAACTGGTGGAAGTGTAGATTCAATCGCTTTTTATAAAAGAGAATATTCTTCGACTTCCGATTTTACTTACCGAAAAGTATTAGCGACACGTGCCAAAATTTCTTTAGAACATACTTGGAATTCCAATGCAGAAACGACTGTTACGCCCTATTACCGTAATAATTCTGTCGGACAAAACCCAAGTTATTCAATTCGTTGGACAACTGGGAGTTCTACGGCCAAAGGAGAAATCAATGATAACTCATTTACTTCTTATGGCGTTTTGGCACAGCATTCACAGAAATTCAATTTCTTGAAAGCTCGCTTGTTAGTCGGCGGTACTTATGATTATTCAACCAATCCGTATCGTTCTTATACAATCGACCTTACAGCGAAATTGCGTGCTGATGGAAAATCGGTTGAAAAATATACTTTGGTAAAAGAAAATCCAGATGTTTTTGTAGCCAAATATGATGCTAAAATCTACAACACAGGTTTATTCTCGCAATTTGATTTTGAACCCATCCAAAAATTAAGACTTTCATTAGGGCTTCGTTACGACCGCATGGCTTTTGATTATTTAAACTATTTAGATAACAATGCCACAGGAACAAAAGAGTACAGCCAAGTAACGCCAAAAATCGGAGCGACTTATGATTTAGGCAATGGAAAAGGAATTTATGCCAATTATTCACAAGGCTTCTCGCCTCCGGGCTTAACGGCAGTTTTCCGTAAAACACCTACGGGAAGTACGAATCCATTTTACTATAATTTAACACCTGCCTATTTCGACAACAAAGAAGTAGGCGGTTGGGCTTCGTTTTTAGATAACAAAATTTATATCGACGTTGCCTATTATGAAATGAATGGTAAAAACGAATTATTAAGTATTCGTCAGCCCGACAACTCTACTGACTATCAATCTGCTGGAAAAACTTTGCACAGAGGTATCGAATATGGCATTACTTATAAACCTAATTCAGAATGGTTTATTCGTTTTGGCGGAACAAATGCCGTTCACCGTTTTATCGAATTTACGTTGAGTACAAGAGCTTCGGATGTAGTGAAAAACGTGAACGGAAAAGATATGCCTTCTGCACCTTCATTTATTGCCAATTCTGAAATCACTTACAAACCCAAATGGGCGAAAGGTTTACGTGCTGCTATCGAATGGCAACGCTTGTCATCGTACTACCAAAACCAAATCAATACTGTGATGTACAACGACAAAACTGCTTTCGGACTTTCGGGCGTGAGTGTATTGAATTTCCGTGCAGGTTACAATTTCAAAGGTATTGAAGTATTTACGAACATCATGAACTTGACTGACGAATTGTACGCCAACCAAGCTTCAAGAGGTAATAATGCTACTGACAGAACAACTTATACTCCAGCCGCTCCACGCACTGTGGTGATTGGCTTGCAGTACAATTTTACGGGTAAATAATTGTGATTGAGTGAGTTAGTGAATTGTAAATTAGTGATTGAGTGATTATACAATCTCTAATGATTAATATTCACTAATTCACAATTCACTCAATCACTAAATAAAAAAAAAACATGGCAAATAACATCATTGAAATAACCGACGAGCAGGTTCTGAAAGAATCGTACTTCGGAGGAATAAAGAAAAAAATTAAACGAAATATTTATCGTTGGCACAGAATCATCGGTTTAATTACGATGATTCCCGTAATCTTTTGGTGCATTTCAGGAATGATGCACCCTTTTATGTCGCATTGGTTTAAAGTAAAATTGGCACATGAATTTGTAAAGCCAGAAGCGATAAACCAAGCCCAAATCAAATTGTCTTTACAAGAAGTATTGAACAAAAATGACATTACAGAATTTAAAAATTTCAGAATTGTCAGCTTCAATGACCAAACTTATTATCAAGTAAAAAGAGTAAGTAATCGTTTGGCGTACTTCAATGCTACGGATGCTAAAATGCTTGAAAATGGCGATAAAAAGTACGCAGAATTTTTGGCTCGTTATTTTACAGAAGACCAAAAATCAGCCATTAAAAGTATCGAAGAAATTACAGATTTTGATGAAGAATACGCTTATGTGAATCGTCTGTTGCCGGTTTGGAAAGTATCATTCGATCGTGCCGATGGCATGGATATTTACGTAGAAACAGAGCAAACTCGTTTAGCAAATTTCAACGAAAACCGCAGAAAAGCATTTTTATGGGTATTCAGAACTTTCCACAACTGGGATTTCTTGACAAAAATTTCCAATAATACGCTCAGGATTTCCATCATGATTGGCTTTCTTGCTATCATCATTATTTCAATGTTGAGCGGTTTGGTGATTTATGGGTTTATGTGGGGGAAATTCAAAAAACCACGCAATGCCAACGATAAAGTAGGAATCTTGAGAAAATACCACCGCCAAATAGGACTTTGGGTTGCTTTTGTAACCTTTACTTTCGCTTTTTCGGGAGCTTATCACGCTACAAAAAAACTTACGCCCGACGAACGAATCAAGTATTTCTACCAACCAAGCATCAAAACAGCAGATTTACAAACAGCTAATTTGGCTTTGCCTTTAGACTGGGCTAAGGTTGCAAATCTTTCTTTAGCCAAAATCGGCGACAAATTGTATTACCAAGTATTTTCAAAATCGGAAGAAAAAGGAGCTTGGAAAAAAGAACAACAAGACAAAGCCGAACGTTTTAACGAAACTAAAAAGACGGTCGTAAAAGCTAATATTCAATATTATGATGTTCAAACAGCAAGTCTTTTAGAAAACGGAATCAATGAACATGCTAAAGAATTAGTCGGACATTTTATTGAGCAAGGAAAAACAGGTGGCGACCCAGCTTGTTGTGATTTAACTACTAATAATGACGTAACAGAAGAGGATGAATTGCCTGCCATTACTTCAATAAGTTTTTTAAACAAGTTCGACAAAGAGTATGGTTTTGTGAACAAACGCTTGCCAGTAGTGAAATTAGCTTTGGCAACCGACAATCATTTGACCTATTATGTAGAACCAGCCACCAGTCGTTTAGCCGCACAAATCGTTGATTCAGACCGCCGAGAAGGACTTTCTTTTGGCGTATTACATAAATTTTTGTTTATGGATTGGGCAGGAAAAGACATCCGTGACATCGTTACGATTCTTTCAGCTTTAGGTATTTTGGTTGTGAGTTTATTTGGATTTGCTTTGTTTTTGAAGGTGAAGTAGGAAAGAAAATAGTCGTAGAATCTCTAAGAATGTTCTACGACTATTAGCAGTTCACTAAACCTAATAAATTAAATATCTAACTTTTAGTATTCCATCAATTTTTCCAAAACTTTCAAAATCTGCATTTATTTTGTAAGTTATCCAAAATGCTTTGTCAAACATTTCGGGAACGATTTTTCGTTGGGGTACTTCTTTTATTTCTAAAATTTCAATGGTTTTCTTTTTAGAGCTTACCAGAGGAAGAATATATAAACTCAATCCCCAATCATCACTATTTTGAATACCAAGCTTAAATTTTGATTTAATTTGTTCATACTTCATTTCATTAGTCTTCATACTATCCGATTTAACGTTGAAATTTATTAATTCGATAGAATTAGAATTGAAGCTAGTCCTGTTTTTTAATAAAAGGTATCTATTGCCTCCTGCAATATCCATGTACTCAGTAACTGTTTGGTGATCAAAACTTTCTGAAACATCAATTTGTTTGCCTAGCCACTCACCTTTAAAATACCCTAATTCTCTATTTACAATATTTTTTATCTCTATTTCTACTTGTTTGTGATTAGAAAAACGACCACTTGCATTTAAATTGATAGGATATTTACCATTCATATCGAACATAAATGTAGGACTTCCCTCTTTTGTGTTATATCCCCAATTTCCTACCCTTGTACTAATCTCAATAGAAGAATAGTTTTTTGATAAATTTTTCATTTTTACAGCCCCATCATCTAATAATTCAATAGAGAAATCAGCTATGGGGGTGTTTTTTTGTATATAATTTATTACAATTTGCTTATTAACTGTTTTTGATTTTCCATTTTTATCATATCCAGTTAAAATAATAGTATAATTACCATCCTTTTTATAATAATATCTTCCATTATCAAGTATCATTACTCCAGAAGATGTTGAATCAACCATTACTTTTGTTCCATCTCCATAATCTAAATCATATTTAACTGCATTATGTAGTCTGCTTGAGACAATGACATAATTGTATTCTTGTATAACTTCAATATCTACACCCAATTTAGTGGTGTTAAATATATCTTTTTCTTGACAAGAAAAAAGTAGTAATATACTGGATAGATAGAATAGATGTTTCATTTTAGAAATAGATAGGGTTAACCTTATTAATACAAAAATAGTCTTATGGTTGTGAAATATTGGTATCTGAATAATTAAATTTTAGTTTGCTTGAAATAAGCAATGATAGCCATTGGCAACAATAAAACCTAAACTTTCAAATTAGTCAAAAGGGTAGTGTTTTTATGCTTAAACAAACATATCAAAATAGCGAAACAATAACTATAAATTATGATTAGTTTATCTTTTATTATTTATCAAGCTGTAGTTTACTGGGAAATATGGAAGCTATGATTCTTATACGTTATATTTGTATTATAATTCAAAAATTATCAATTTTTGAAAATTGTTTAATCAATGTTTACTTTCAACATAGACATACAAAAGCTAACAAAGCAACAAATAGCCAAGCTTAAAAGCTGGTTGGCTTTGTCTATTGTAGCGGTATTATTGGGGCAAAGTGTTGTTGGATATTTATTGGTTTTTTCCTTAAAAGATGAAACTACTTTTAGTCAAGAAATATCCAAGACTGAATCTAAAGTAAAGCAGTTACATCAAGAAACGAAACAAAAATTACTGGCTTTAATCGATTTCGATCAATCGTCCGACAAACAAAACAGGGGAACAAACAGTGTCCTTAATATTACACCATTCAACTTATTCTGTGAAGATTCATCCATTAAATTACCCTTTCATTATTCCTTTTCGTTTCCACAAAAAAGAAATTATCCTTATCTAAACCTGTACTACTTTAATCTTTACCTCAAGATTCCTCATCCTCCACAAAATATCTCTTTTTCTGCTGTTTTTATGGGCTAGCATTCTTTATTTGAGAATGTAATTGATGCGCTTTACCTAAGATTTTTCTTAGGATGAAATCACATGCCCAAATAATTTTAAAGTTTAACAAAAGCAATATGTATTAGGCTATTCTTTCAAAAAAGTAACCCAAATACGCATTGCCATAAAAAATATTAAAATGGATTTTCCAATTTTTCACCTCGATTTCATGGGTGACAGACTGCTTATTGCCATCATAGCAGTAATCCATGTACTTATCAATCACGGTTTAGCCGTGGGCTTTATTCCTTTGGTCACTTTACTCGAATACTTAGGTTTCAGAAAAGCCAAACAAAATGAAGTTGTCAATTTAGAGTGGGATAATTTAGCCCGTAGATTAATGACGATTGCCTTTATCATTACCACTACACTCGGAGCGATGACGGGCGTAGGTATTTGGCTTTCAGCCTCCTTAGTAAATCCAGCTTCCATCAGTAGTTTGATTCGTGTGTTTTATGGCGCTTGGTTTGTAGAATGGATGGTTTTTGTAACCGAAGTTGTCCTGATTATGATTTATTACCTTTCTTGGAAAAAGTCAAACGTCAGCGTTGAAGCCAAATCTAAACATATCATGTTTGGCGTAAAATTATCAATTGCCTCTTGGGTAACGATGGCAATTATTGTATCAATCTTGGGCTTTATGATGGATACAGGCAGTTGGGTAGAAAACAAAACCTTTGTTTCGGGTTTCACCAACCCCATTTATTTACCACAATTAATATTCCGTACTCCTTTGGCGGCTTTAATGGCAGGTTCATTGGCACTTTTCCTAACGATGTTCCTTACACCAAATGGTTCTGATATTCGCCGAAAAGCTTCAAGAGTTATCGCCCTTTGGATGTTGCTGGCAACGCCTTTTTGTGCTATTGCTGCCTTTTTGTATCATAGTAAAATCCCTAAATTAATGATTGGGAACTTACCTGTGGCAGTTGGCACAATAGACTTTCAATCTTGGTACGACCTTTTAGTTTATTTTATTTTCGGAGCTTTATTTTCTGTTTTGGTAGTGGCAGGACTTACTTTCTTCAAACCGAAAATCAAGATTCCGAAACTATTGTACATCATTCCAGTACTTGGTATGTTAGGCTTTGCGGGAATCTTTGAACGTATCCGTGAATTTATCCGAAAACCTTATGTAATCGGAAATTACATGTATTCAAATACCCTCAGAAAAGACGAATATCCTTTATTCAAAAGAGATGGTTTACTCAAGTACGCAACCTACTCGCCTGTACATGAAGTAACCGAAGAAAACCAATTAGTAGCTGGCGAACAAATATTCTTGTTGGCTTGTAGTCGTTGCCATACTACTAACGGAATCAATTCGGTTGCCGAGAAATTTGAAACGATGTACAGTTTGAAAGAAGGCGAAAAGTTAAAGCCCGAAATGATGAAATCCTACATTTCGCACATCGAAAATGCTCGCTACTTCATGCCTCCTTTTCCGGGAAATGAAAAAGAATTGGATGCTTTGATTGTGTATATCAAGAGTATTCAAGAAAACAGAGTACCTGTAGAAGGTGTACAGGAAAAAGGACTTCAACTGAGTAAAAACTAATTTTCATTGTTAGGAAATCCTTAAAAGGTTCGTAATGAATTCCTTTGAAGGATTTCCTATTGCCCAATTTTTCAATGGGCTTAAATTTTGATACCATGATATTACAACATATTTTCTTACAAATCTTATTGCAAACGCCAGTACCACACGATTTACCTCTGCCTTTGCCTTTACCACATGGCGTGCTGGTTTTTGCCTTAGTTTTTTCATTTTTGTTACATATAATTTTTATTAATCTAATGTTAGGTGGCTCACTCCTAACGCTTTGGAGTGAGATAAAAGGCTTGAAAAATCCTGAGTACGATAAATTGGCTTATGAAATCGCCCAGACAATTACTGTTAATAAAAGTATGGCAGTAGTATTGGGCGTTGCACCTTTGCTGACCATCAATACACTTTACACGCTGTATTTTTATTCGGCAAATGCCCTTACGGGTTTGTTTTGGATAGCCATTATTCCACTCACTACTTTGGCTTTTTTGCTTACTTATGCCCATAAATATTCTTGGAATGTACTGAAAGACAATAAAGCACTTCATATTTCTATGATTGCGGCATCTGTGGCTATTTTTTTATTTATTCCTTTTATCTTTTTGACGAATATCAATTTGATGCTTTTCCCAGAAAAATGGAATACTATTTCTGGTTTCTTTGAAGCTTTGGCTTTACCGAATGTTTTTCCAAGATACTTACACTTCATTTTTGCTTCGTTGGGTGTAGCTGGACTTTTCATTTTCTGGTATTTCGGTAGAAAAAGTTTTGCCTTTGAAGAAAAATTCCAAAGTTTGAGTCTTTATGAAATTCGCAAAAAAGCCTATTCACTAACTTTTTCAGCTTCGGTAGCTCAGTTTCTGATTGGACCAATCGTACTCCTGACGCTTCCTACCAAAGGAATTAGTTGGCAATTGATTCTGACGATTCTGACGGGTGCAGCTTTTGCTATTCCAGCTTTATGCTGGATTTGGAAAGCCATTACTGGACAAGCCGAAAAAATCGCTGATAATTTCTGGAAAGTAACATTACTGTTGACCTCTACAGTAATTTTTATGGGTTCGGGAAGACATTTATACCGAGCTACGGCTTTAGAGCCCCATCAAAAATTGGTAGCCAAAAAAACTGCCAAGTATCAAAAAGAAGTACAGCAAGCCATCAAAGATGCCAACAACCCCAACAAAAAACCCGTAGTTGCTGATGCTGGCGAAGCCGTTTTTACCGCAAAATGTAGTGCTTGCCATGCTTTAGATACCAAAATTGTAGGCCCACCTGTGACAGAAATGGTAAGTATTTACGAAAAAGACGAAAAAGGACTACATGACTGGATTCGTAAACCGGGAAAAAAACGTGCTGATTATCCACAAATGCCTGCTTTGGGTTTATCAGAACAAGAAATCAAAGACGTATCAACCTATATTCTAAAACAAAAATAACCATGAAGATTTTATTAATCAGTATCGGAATAGCTGCAATTGGCTTAGTGTGCATTGCCGTTGCGGCTAATATTTTGTTGCAATTAACAATTCTCCATAAAAATGGCTTGAGATTTTTACCCAATATCAGAAGAAATAAAAATGAGTAAAAAGAGAAAAATCCTCCCCGACTGGAAAAGAACAGTCGGGGCAATTATTCTGTTGCTAATGCTAATTGTATCAATGTTGTTGGTATTATTCTTTGGCAAATAACAAATATCATGTTGATATTTTCGTTTTAGAATTAGCATTGGAAAAAATACCAGCCTAACATTTGCAGAATGTTGACACGTGTTACTATATACTTTCTACTTTTAGTACTGAATTTACCTTTATTCAGTCGTATGGGCGTTGTCGTGTACTTCCAAGCCAATAAAGCTTATATTGCGAAAGTACTTTGTGTAAACAAAAATCGTCCTTCTTTGCACTGTGATGGTAAGTGTTATTTAGCTAAAAAACTAAAAGCTGCTGAAGAAAGAGAACATAAGCAAACAGCAGAAAGGTTAGAGAAAATGCCTGAAATTCAGCTATTTTGTCCTTTCGGAAATCTTAATTTTAGCAAAATCTCTTTCATTGAACTTCTCAGAAAAGCATCAAATTTTGCTTTTTTAGCCAATCCAGTTGCTGGCATGCTAAAAGGTATTTTTCGTCCTCCACAATTCTAATTCCTTTCTTTTTACTGGTTTTTGGTTCAAAGCTCTAAAGATTTAATCTTTTTTGCGATGAATATGCCCAAAGCATTGATGTAGGTTGTACATAACCTATTATTCACTTGCATTGGATTCAATCTATTTTTTACTAATCAAAAATTAGTTAGGCAATACAATACTGTCTATCTGTTTCAAAATTCCTTGTATGAAAACGAATAAATTACTGTCAATACTTTTTTTCTTGGGTTTTATCGTTCTATCTGTTTCTTGTAAAGATGATGAAAATAAACTCAATCCAAACGATAAAAACTCAATCACACTTTCTTTCGATAATAATGTGGGCGACAAGGCTTTAGTACTTGGAACTGGAGCTTATACAAACAGTTCTGGCGAAGATTTTACGGTTACTACTTTAAATTACTTTATTTCTAATGTTTCGTTCAAGAAAGAAGATGGTACTATTGTTAAATTTCCGAATAATTATTTCTTGATAAAACAGTCAGATGCTGGTAGTCTTGAAGCTGAATTAAAAGATATTCCTACTGGAAATTACAAAGAAGTATCTTTCATGGTTGGTGTAGATAGTACTAGAAGTACTTCTGACCTTAGCCAAAGAATAGGAGTACTTGACCCAGCCTCTTATGGTGATGATGGCATGTACTGGGCATGGAATTCGGGTTATATTTTCTTTAAATTTGAAGGAACATCTTCTGTTATTCCAACAAATGCTTCAGGAAAAAGACCATTTCAACTGCACGTAGGAGGTTTTGGAGGAATGACGACAAAAACTGCCAATAATCTTCGTACGATAACATTACCACTCTCAAATGCAGCTACAGTTCGTAGCAATATTGCGCCAAAAGTACATTTGTTTGTAGATATTTTGAAGGTATTTAATGGTACTACTCAAATAAAATTAGCTGAGACCAATTTGGTACATACTATAAATACAGCTACACCTATTGCCGACAACTACAAGCAGATGTTTAGCGTAAACAATGTTAGTAACGATGCTAATTAAAAAAACACTTCTACTCTTCATATTTATTGAAGAGTAGAAGATTAAATAAATTAGATATGAAGAATCTATTCTTAAACAGCAGCGTACTGTTTCTATTTCTGATGGTTTTCTCCTGCTCAAAACAGCCAGATGGGGTAATTGAGCCTGAAAAACTATTTTATCAGCCTAGCAATTTTCAAAGTCCAGTTTATAAATTGGAAAGTAATCCTATTACAAAAGAAGGTTTTGAATTAGGAAAAAGTCTTTTTTATGATGGACTACTTTCGAGAGACGGTTCAATGTCTTGTGGCGAATGCCATCGACAAGACTTTGGCTTTACGCATCATTTGCATGATTTAAGTCATGGAATTGATAACCAGATTGGTTTAAGAAATTCATCATCATTACAAAACCTAGCTTGGGAAAAAACTTTTGGATGGGACGGTGGCGTATTTGATTTAGATCTTTTTGCGATTTCTCCTATCGAAAATCCAGTTGAAATGGACGATAAAGTATCGAACGTATTAGATAAGCTGCGGAAGACTGACAAGTATCCCCTCATGTTCAAAAATGCTTTTGGAACTACTGAAATTACTTCACAACGATTTTTGAAAGCACTTTCTCAATTTTTATTGTCTTTAGTTTCTGCTAATTCTCGTTATGATAAATACATAAGGAAAGAAAGTGGAGTAGTTTTTAACGAAACAGAATTGGCTGGAATGGAATTATTCAAACAAAAGTGTTCCTCATGCCATGCTGGAGAATTGTTTAGTGATGGAAGTTTCAGAAATAACGGTTTACCGCCAACAGAACGCCAACAAGTAGTTTATAGAATGGTGGATGGTGTTAAGAAAGCATTTATCGAACCTGTAATTGATGATGGAAGAATGCGAGTAACGGAAATGCCCAAAGATAAAAATAAGTTTAAAGTACCAAGTCTTAGAAATGTAGAAGCCACCAAACCTTATATGCACGATGGGCGATTCCAGACGTTAGATGAGGTACTCAATCATTATATGAATACCGTTACGGCTACCCAAAATCTTGACCCAATTCTCAATCAAAATGGCAAACTTGGTATTCCTCTGACGGCTACAGAAAAAACTCAGATTATTGCATTTTTAAGAACACTTACCGACAGAGAATTTCTGACTGATAAAAGGTTTACTCCTTAATCAACAAAAAATATCATGATAAAAGCTATTCAGAAAAATGGCAAACAACTACTTGAATGGTTTGAGCGCCATCACAGCATTATCACAAATGGGAAGATATCCTTACTTTTGGTGCTTTAGGAATTGAATACTACTACAAAACGTATTTTTAGGAGTGAATTATCAGAAGTCAATTAACCAAGATTTATCTGGAGGAGAATTAAAAGCGAATACAAGGTTGAATGTGCATTTTACAATATTGATATAGAAACAGTATATTTTTTGAGGAGTAATCCGCTTTGGAATACTCCTCAAATCTTAGTTTATAGTTTACTAACTTCTCCGCTAAATAAAGCAACCGTTAGTGCAACAACAATTAATACAATACAAACTAGCCCCTTCCAGAAAAAATTAAATACGCTTATCATTTTAGTTTGAAGTTTATCCCAATATTAAAGCCAATTTTATTGGGTTTGATTAATAACAAAGAATTTGAATCACTTTGTTCGTTGAGCGAATAACTAAAAGTTGGCTCTACAAACAAATAGGCATGATCTCCAATCTGACGAGTAATTCCATAAGCAATATTCGCAAAGGCATTCAACTGGTTACTTCCATTAATTTTGTACGCTCCCTCTACGCCTACATTTACATAATGAGAAAGTGATTCCCCTCTTAAAAAAGTATATTGTAAATCAACCTTTGTACCTAAATAATACGCTGACTGAGCATATACTTTTTTGAGTTCAGCAAAACTTACATCTACGCCAGTAGTATTATCAGGTGACTGCACCACTAATGAATCTGTACGAACTTGATAGCTAAAACTATGATTGGTTTTGGTGAAAGTCAAACCCGTTCTTAGCTTAAATCTATCCGACAAAGTAAAAACTAAACCTGCCTGCGTATAAAAACCTAATCGGTCAGCTTCATCATTCACCGCAATTTTGTGAACATAATTCGCATCGTTGCCATTAGCTGTGATGGTATAATAATTAATCAGTGGCATCGCACTAATGTACCATTCTACTGGCTTAGATTCTTTAAAATATACAGTAGGTTTTGGTCCACGATACTTTATTTTCGGTGTTCTGAAATGATTTGTAAATGGATGATACGCTTTTGCATCAAGGCTTGTTAATAATGTTGAACGCTGCTCCGAATACTTAGTTGCTTCAATACTTTGTTTATCGGCCGACTCGTCATCAATATTTTCATACTTACCTGAGAATACAGCAGAACGATTGGTTTTATTGCTTTTATTCAAAGAATATTTTTTTGAATACTGATTCACAAAGTTATTTTGCTTTGCACCATCTGCAAGTTCATCTTGAACCTCATTACTTGAATTAACAGGTGGTATCACTCCTGCTACTTTTAATCTATTTTGTTGTTCTTTTAAAGTCGTTTTTTTACTTTCTGATGATAATTCATGTTGAACTTTTTCAGAAGTTCCATTACTCTCAATTGTTGAAGATACTATTTTGTCTGATTTTTGTAAATGATTTTCCTCAATAATAGTCGATTTATTTTCTTTATTTAAGTTTTTATTGTTTTTTTCTAATAAATCCCTAGAATTTATGGTTTTGTTTAACTCTTTTTCTTGTGTTTTTTCAACCTGAGCATTTTCGGTTTCATTACTGATTGACGAAGGCATTAAATACACACCGATGCCTGTCAGCAATAACAAAACTGCTACTGCTGCCATTTGCCAATACGGTATTTTCCTTGCTGGATTAGCAGGAAGTTGAGGTTCTATTGATTTCCAGAGTTTATTGTTTGGTTCAGATTCAAAATCAAACAATTTATCTCTGAAAATATCCTCAAAAGGGTCTTTTTCGTTATCAAGTGCGTTCATAGCTGACAATTCCCAGTTGTTTTAATTGCTTTCTGAGTAACTCTTTGGCTCTTGAAAGCTGTGATTTTGAAGTATTCTCGCTCACACCCAACAATTCTCCGATTTCTGCATGATTATAACCATCAATTACATAAAGGTTAAATACCATCCGATAGCCGTCGGGTAATTTATTGATGAGCGCAAGAAGTTCTTCGCTTGTAAGTGTTGATAATAGGTTGGGGTAATCATCGTTGCTTAGTACAATATTTTCATATTCTGTATTTTGTTGAAATTTTAAATTCGCATGATAATAATTTATTGCCGTATGAATTACCGCCTTTCTAACCCAAGCACCAACAGCCTTTGGGTTTTCAAGGGTATGAATGTTATTAAATATTTTCACAAATGCTTCTTGATAGATGTCTTCGGCCTCCTCGGGCGTGCGAGTATAACGACGACAAACACCCATCAATTTGCTTTTATACAGGTCATAAAAAGCAGTTTGGGCTTTGCGGTCGTTTTTTTGGCAGGCTTTGACTAATTCCTGTTCGTTGAGCATTTAGTGAGTTTTGTAGCAGTAATAAATTCTAGTTAAAATTTACTACCTATTTTTTAATTCTAATTGTAAAAGTGGCTTTGAGAATTTCTCCATTTGTACTGGTAACTACATACTTAAATTGATCATTATACTCTTTGCCATCTTGTTGTTTCAGCTTGTATAAAAGCTTTTTGTCTTCAATGCGTATCATACCATAAGTAGGTTGGGTTTCAATACTAATATTCTTGATATTTACACAACCAGAGACGTATAATCTATAAGGAATTTCTATCTCTGTTTCTTTTACCTGACTAGCCGACAATTCCATTTCTCCATTTTTAGCATAAGCTTTACAAGTAGGAATGGCACGGATAAAAATCTCGACAAACATTTTTTGCGGATTCGCTCCATTTTTGTCGTAAATCGTGTACTCTAGCAAATCATTGGCTTCTTGTTTGGCAGTTTGGGTATATTCAATTTCTGAATTAGCATTTACTATCGCTTTTCCAAACTGTGGATTAGCCGTAATTTTCAAACTTTTTACATCGTAATTATCACAAATTTTATCGTTTTCAAGCACTTTTATTTTCTGTGTTGAAGTATCGTATTTGTCGATAACAATCACATCTGGAATTAAAATATTTCTACACCAAGTTCCTTCAATATCAATCCTTACGGCAACGATTCTACACACAGGATTACTCCCACCTGTGCAGATTTGATAAAAAAAGATGTCATTTTGATAGAAATTACTTTTGGGTGTGTAAACGATTTTATTCTTTACAATTTCGGCAGTACCAAAATTTGGACTATCCAAAATGGCTAAAGAACTTGAATCAACAATGGCATTACAGAAACGGTCATTTTTCAATACATCCAAGACGGTTGGTGTATTTAATTTCACCGTGAAAAAATCTGGAATTGCTCCTGCATTACAAGGAATTTTACTGTAATCCGAAGTAATGTTTACTTTAATAGTATCTCGCTTATCTTTTGTAGGGTCACCATTCATCATTTTATAAATCAGGAAGTCGGTTACTTCATTCTTTGTAGAATCTGATTTATACACTAAATAACCTGTTTTAGAAAATGAATATTTACCGTATTGAGGTGCACTCACAATTTTAATCGAACTATAGCCCGATGCTTTCAGAAGCACTTTGGTGTCAATTGCGATAAAATTATTA
Organism: Arcicella rosea; assembly: GCF_040543805.1. Classification (NCBI taxonomy): domain Bacteria; kingdom Pseudomonadati; phylum Bacteroidota; class Cytophagia; order Cytophagales; family Flectobacillaceae; genus Arcicella; species Arcicella rosea. The sequence goes on along the minus strand of NZ_JBEUMS010000012.1, from coordinate 153,400 downwards.
GGAGGAGTATAATAATTTTTTGTATCAATCAACGACATAGTAGTGACTGTTGGTTTTACTGTTGGCTCGACTTCCCTGATTTCGTCGCAACCAACAAGCAAACTCAATACTATGATGAAAAATATACCTACAAAAATTCTCATGTTATTTTTTTGATGTTTGTTTGTTGACTTATCAACAAACAAACATCGTTTTACTATTTATCTTTTTTGGCTGCAACAAAATTCCCATCTTTATCGAAATAAACATAGTACTTATCTGTTCCAAAAGTAATGACAACTAAATATGCCTGTGCAACATCATTTTTAAGACTTACACTTCCTTTCACAAAAGTCCAGCCAACATATACTTTGTTTAAATAATCTTTGACTGCCTGCGGAAGGTCGTTTGCTACAATACTCTTGTCTTCGATTTTAGGAATAGTTGGCAATTTAGGTTCTAAAACACTAATAAATTTACCTTTTCCATCAAAAGTAAGTGTAATAATTTTACCCTCTTTTGCGATAACAATCGTATATGAATCAATAACTGTATCTTTTACAAGCACCACTCCTTTTTCAAATTTCCAACCTAGATAATTGGTTGAAAGATAATCTTTAATTACTTGTGGTAAGTCGGTATCTTTCAAATATTTAACCTCTGGTTTAGGCACTTGTAATTTTATGGCATTTTTGTTTTTTAAGACCCCTGTGCTATCAAAAGTTATCTCGTATAAAACATCTCCAGTTTTGGCAACAACAAAATATGTTTTCTTTCCATCCGAATCCGTTTTTACGAATGCTCTTACAAATTCAAAGCCGCTCAACTGACTTTGAATATTGGCTGGCAACTCGCTTAAAACGACAGGATAAGTTTTAGGAGATTGTTTGGGCTCTGGTTTCTGACCTTTTGGTTCTATAAAAGTAGCTAATAAAGTGCCAGTAGCATCAAACAGCAAAGTAATTTTTTGATCGTTATACACAATCAAAACCTTGTAAGAAAGCTTTGCGTTGGCATCTTTTCCAACAGCTACTTTTTCTAATTTATAGCCTTTATAATTGGTTTCTAAATACAGTTTTATTGCATCAATTAAGGCTGTTTTCGTTGTATCTGCTTTGATTTCATAAGTACTTAAAATCTTTCCAGCAACCGAAACGGTGGCTTCATGAGCAACACCATTTACTAGAAAATCGCAACCATAAACTTTATTTGAATCAATCGTTGTCACTAAAAGCTGTGTTGCAGTCGGATAATCTTGCTTAATTACTGCTGAAACTTTAGCCGCAGAAGCCGCATCAGTCGTTTCATTTTGACTTTGCTGACCAAGATCAATACTTTCTTCACAGCTTGTTAAAATGCTAGTCAATGCCAAGGCAAAGACAAAAAGTACTTTTTTCATAGTATTTCACAAATTTGGATTAACACTTCAATTGAAAATTAAAAAGAGCTTCCCTTGAATTTGTGATCAGTAAACACAAGGAAAATTTTGAGATGCATTTCGAACTATAGACAAGTACAGGAAAGCAAAGGGTTGCATGAAGTAAAAATAATTTAAAATAGTAGGAATTACTTAAGTGATAATGATGATTTTTAAATCTTAAACGATGAATTTAACAACTGATATACAGTAGTTTAATTCATACAATTTTACTTAGGTTTTACGCCGAATGTTTAGCTTTTTTCCAAATGAAAAAAGCTAACATCACGACTAAAATGCCTGCAACAAAATACCATAAAAGATTAGTACTACTCAAGGCAGAAGCATCACCGACAAGTACTGCACCAGCCCAAAAAGTAGGCAATTGGTTTTCGCCTGCTTGGCTTTGTAGAAAGGCTATTTTAGCTTTTTGAAGTGCTAAATCTTTCGACAAACCTTCAGATAAATATTGATAAAACAGTTCGTTTAAAGCATAAGTCGCTTTGTTTTCAACACTCCAAAGTGTGGTTAAAGTAGCAGGAATGCCCAAAGTAGCAAAACCTCTGGATAAACTTAAAATGCCTTCGCCAGTGGCGTTTCTTCCAACGGCAGTTTTACAGGCAGATAATACCAAAAGTTGGGTTTTGTATCGACTTAATGCACCTAATTCTGATAATTTCAACACAGAATCAGCAAAGTAAACCATTGGTTCTTGGTCGCTGTCGTCTGCTTGTGCATGTGTATATAAATGCACAATTTGATAATTATGCGCATTTTCAAAGAACGTTTGCTTGTTAGCAGCTTGATTTACAAAGGTTTTCCCAAATGAAAAGTAATCTGCTACTTTCGTCAAAGATTTATCAGAATCTGTCAATTCTGTTTGATTCAAGCCTTTTTGATAAGTAACTGGTGCCATTCCAAAGAATTTCTTCGTCCAAGAAAAACTTTCATTACTGACATTTTTCAATAAAAATTGTACTGAATAAGTATAACTCAAAGCATAATCTTTCAATAAATATTCCGCTCTTTTAGCAGATTTACTCATGGCTTCAAAAGGTAAAAAATAGCCATCTTGGGCAATGATTACTCTGCCTTTTGGCACACCCAATTTAGCAAAAAGTTGTTGATACAATTGATTACCCACTTTCAAAAAACCTAAAAAATCTTGATTGGCTTGCTGATTATCAGCACAATATTTCAGGAAACTTTTTGAATTTTCTTCATAATTTACAAGTGATATTTTTTGTAAAAATGCTTGATTATGCAATATTTTCATGGCGTAAATTGCCTCATTTCCAACAAAATACTCTACCAAGCTAATCTCTCCATTTTTCGTTTCAGATGGTCTTTTTAAGTATTTTTTTACATCTTCCAAAGATGCAGTTGTGGTATCGTACTTGTATTGATAGTAAGTCGGATTTTTCAGCTCTAAGCTTTTAATAAAGGCTGTTTGCTCCTCTTTTGCTTCCAATAATTCATTTTCTAGTTTAGTTAGCTTTGTTCCTTTAATATTTTGTCCAGCTAATTTTGCATTAAATTCTGCTATTTTTTGTTGCAAAGATTTCTCTTTCAGTAAATCTTCAGGAGAAAGTTGTTGCTTGGCACTTAATTCATTCAGGCGGTCATTCAATAAAACTGCTTTACTTTTCTCGAAAAAATAAAATGCTTTTTCATAATTTTTCAAGAGATAACACGTTTCAATTGCTTGCTCATAAAGATGATGCGTTTTGTTTCTCCAATACAATTTTGATTCCGTTCCCGAATGTTCAAAACGCATTAAATCCACCAATTGGTCAGCAAGAATATATGTTTTTAGGGCATTTCTAAGATAATCTTTTCTTTGTGTAGCCTTGTGATATTCAAGCCAAGTATCCGCTTTATCTTGCAATGTCGTTAAAAAATAAGATTTAAAATCGGCTGCTTGTAGCGATTTTACAGAAGGAATCTCAGTTAAATTCTTAGATTTAAAACCAATTGGCGCTACTTCTAAAGCTTTTTGATAATATTCAAAAGCTTTGGGATAATCCTTTTTCTTCCAATAAACAGCCGCAATATCATCATAGATAATTACTTTCATGTAAGCATTATCCATCGTTTGCAAGGCCATCAAATAGTTTTGTAAAGCTTGGTCATAGTCTTGCAAATACTGATAATAAGTAAAACCAATGTCCAAGAAATTCAAAGAGTAGCTATAGGTATTGTCCCTAAGCTTATATAATTGTTGGCTTTTACGATAAGACGATATGGCATCTTTGTATCGTTTTTGAGCCGTAAATAATTGCCCTGCCCAGTAATAAGCATAAGGTAAATAGCCTAATGGGTCATTTTTTTCTAAGAGTAAAATTACTTCTTTCAAATTATCACTAGCCTTTTCAGTTTGCGACATCATCGTGAGTGTTTTTACTTTTTCAATCAAACTAAAGGCTAATCCTTCATCATTTTTGGTTTGTTTAGCAAAATTGATTCCTAAATCTACACTACTAATGGCTTTTTCAAAATCGCCCATTTTGCTGAAAATATTGGCTTTTTGAGCATAAGCTCTTGATAAATATGCCGTTTTTTTAAGGTTCGTTTTGCCGATGTCGATAGATTTATCAAGATTATCTAAAGCAATTTGATAATGCCCAAGCTGATTCTCGTACCTCCCTAAATAAAAATAATTGGTTTCCAAGTAAAAACGATTGATGTCCGATTTGGTAAGGCTATTCACGACAATTGCCTTTTTTGTATAAGCTATGGCATTTTCAAATTCGTTCTCTTTTGCATAAAAAGTAGCAATTTGCTGTAAAATTGAACTATAAACAGAATCTTTTCCAAAGCATTTTTCACTGCTTGATAACAAAATAAGTAAGCGTTTTTTTTGTTGTGCTGGCTCTAGTTTTGAGATTTTTTGTAGCGTATTGAGCGTTTCATTTTTGGAAGGACAAGTCGCCTTCGAAAGGAAAGGGAAGAATAAAATAATAAAAAATAAAGTAATTTTTCTGAGCACCAAAGTAATTTTTTTAGGTTAGGATTATAATGGGAGTTTTAAATTAATACTTTATGCTAAGAAATTAATGGTTTCAAAAAACTAAATTTTATCATTTCACCACTTCAAAAAAAGAAACCTCAGCCAAATAAAATTCGACTGAGGCTTCTATTTATTAAATGCCTGATAAGCGAAAAATAAGCAACTTTAATGAAGTATTATTTCAAGAAAGCTATTTAATCCAATCTTTCGACATAATTACTTATTTCGATAAGTATAAATTACGTTCGCCATAAACTTTGCGGAAGAATTCGTCCTTCAATGAATCAATAAAGTAAATTGCTTCACCTGTTGATTTCATTTCTGGTCCTAATTCCATATTTACATTCGGGAATTTATTGAATGAGAATACTGGAATTTTGATAGCATAACCTTTCTTCACAGGGTTGAAAGTAAAGTCTTTTACCTTCGCTCCTAACATTACTTTCGTAGCATAATTTACGTAAGGTTCTTGGTAAGCCTTACAAATAAACGGTACTGTACGAGAAGCACGTGGGTTGGCTTCGATGATATACACAACTTCGTCTTTGATAGCAAATTGGATATTTAATAAACCAACTGTACGAAGTGCCACTGCAATCTTTTTAGTATGTTCTTCGATTTGACGAATAACATTTGGAGATAAATCGAATGGAGGAAGTACCGAGTGTGAATCACCAGAGTGAATACCCGCTGGCTCGATATGCTCCATGATTCCGATGATATATACATCTTCTCCATCACAAATAGCATCTGCTTCTGCTTCGATAGCATTTTCTAAGAAATGGTCAAGTAAGATTTTATTACCTGGAATATCTCTTAAAATATCAACAACGTGTTGTTCCAATTCTTGTTCGTTAATCACGATTTTCATTGATTGTCCACCCAATACATAAGAAGGACGAACTAACAATGGATAACCTAATTTACGACCTAGTTCTACAGCATTGTCTGCATCTTCGCACACACCGAATTTAGGGAAAGGAATTTCATTTTCTTGCAATAAAGCCGAGAATGCACCTCTATCTTCAGCTAAATCAAGGGCTTCAAATGAAGTACCGATGATTTTGATACCGTGTTTAGTAAGTTTCTCCGCCAATTTCAAGGCAGTTTGTCCACCTAATTGTACGATTACTCCTTCTGGTTTTTCGTGCTGAATGATATCGTACACGTGTTCCCAGAATACTGGTTCGAAGTATAATTTATCAGCAATATCAAAGTCCGTTGAAACCGTTTCAGGGTTCGAGTTAATCATGATGGCTTCATAACCTGCTTCTTTAGCAGCCAAGATTCCGTGAACACACGAGTAATCGAATTCAATACCTTGTCCGATACGGTTCGGTCCCGAACCTAAAACCACTACTTTTTTCTTATCTGTTTTTACAGATTCGTTATCCAGCGTAGCTGAACCTTGCGAGAAAGTAGAGTAGAAATAAGGCGTTTTTGCTTCAAACTCAGCTGCACAAGTATCTACACATTTGTAAACACGTTTGATACCAAGACTATTTCTCTTTTCATATACTTCAGATTCTAAGCAACGTAAAGAGTAAGCAATTTGGCGGTCTGCAAAACCTTTATGTTTCGCTTCTTCTAGCAATTCTTTCGGAACTGAGCCTAAAGTGTATTTCTCTAAAGTATTTTCGATTCTTACTAAATCTTCAATTTGGTACAAGAACCACTTGTCGATTTTTGTAGTTTGTTGAATCGTTTTGAAAGAAATACCCATTTTAAAGGCATCATAAATATGGAATAAACGATTCCAAGATGGATTTGCCAAAGAGTGCATGATGGCATCTTGGTTAACCAATCCTTTACCGTCAGCTCCTAAACCATTTCTTTTGATTTCTAATGATTGACAAGCCTTTTGAAGTGCTTCTTGGAAGTTGCGACCGATACCCATTGTTTCACCAACAGATTTCATTTGCAAGCCCAAAGTTTTATCAGCACCTTTGAATTTATCAAAATTCCAACGTGGTACTTTTACTACAACGTAGTCGAGCGCTGGTTCGAAGTATGCCGAAGTAGTACCTGTAATCGCATTCGTTAATTCATCCAAGTTATAGCCAATTGCCATTTTCGCAGCAATTTTCGCAATTGGATAACCCGTTGCTTTAGAAGCCAAAGCAGATGAACGAGATACACGTGGGTTGATTTCGATAGCGATGATATCGTCATTTTCTGGATTTAAAGAGAACTGAACGTTACATCCACCCGCAAACTGACCAATCGCATTCATCATTTTAATTGCCATGTCACGCATTCTCTGATAGATTGTATCAGGTAAAGTCATGGCAGGGGCAACTGTGATTGAGTCTCCAGTGTGAATACCCATTGGGTCGAAGTTCTCAATCGAACAAATGATAATTACGTTCCCTAAATTATCACGTAATAATTCTAATTCGTATTCTTTCCAACCCATGATAGATTGCTCTACCAATACTTCGTGTGTTGGCGAAGCGTGCAAACCTTTGTTTAAGGCTGCATCAAAATCTTTTGGACTGTGTACAAAACCTCCACCAGTTCCACCCAAAGTAAATGATGGGCGAATTACCAATGGAAAACCTGTTTCTTGTGCAATCTCTTTACCTTCCAAAAACGAGCGAGCGGTACGTCCTTTACAAACGCCTACACCAATTTCAATCATTTTCAAACGAAACTTCTCACGGTCTTCAGTCGTTTCGATTGCTTTAATATCAACACCAATAATACGAACACCGTATTTTTCCCAAATGCCCGAAGCATCACAATCAATCGCTAAATTCAAGGCTGTTTGTCCACCCATTGTTGGTAAAACAGCATCAATTGGAGCACCTTCTGCTTGATGTTTTTCTAAGATTTCAATGATTGAATTCTTATCAAGTGGTTTTAGATAGACATAATCCGCATTAAGTGGATCTGTCATAATCGTAGCGGGATTGGAGTTAATTAAAGCAACTTTGATACCTTCTTCTCGGAGTGAACGAGCTGCCTGCGAACCTGAGTAGTCGAACTCGCAAGCCTGACCGATGATAATTGGACCTGAACCGATAATCAAAACGGACTTGATGGATGAATCTTTTGGCACTTTTTGTATTAGTTTTTGAGTTGGATAGTTTTAACTATGTTATTCCTAAGATATTTACTTCCCAATGTTCTATAACTAGAACAATATCCAAGAATTAAATAAATTAAAACCACTGATTTTGGAAAGCTTTGTGGTAATTTTTGAAGTGATACTTAACAAGGAGGCTGAAATAATGGATAAAATCAACGAAACTTCGCTAACGTATCCCCAAAAATTGTACAAAGGTAATAGAAACCAACGAAAGTAAAAGGCGTAGATTTTATTTTATGGATTTATTAAATTTATTCTTCTCTTAATTACATTTTCTCAAAAAGATACTTCTGTCATCTTCTCATTCAAATACTTCAAAAACTTATATTATATACTTAAAATATGATATTAAACTACAAAGGTTTATCTTTGTACACATGCCCAGCATTTTAATAAACATATTTTTTCAAATGAAAATCACATTTTTACTTTTTATAAATTTTTTATTAGCTTTTAATTTCAATAGCCTTTCACAAAAAAAAATCGAAATACTTTTAATTGGCACTTCACACAATTATGAGCTTAATGTCACTAACGATTTTGATTATGTAAAAGATGCTGTTAGAAATTTCAAGCCAGATATTTTTTGTACAGAATATCTTTCTAAAGAGAACGAACCTCAATCTGTCATTGAAGCCTATTATGGAGAACGCATGACTCAAAGAAGAGACCTTTTACTAGCCAAAAAGCAAGTAGAAGAAAAGGATATTGCTGAAATCATTAAAAGAAGTTATAAAACACTAAAAACTAAACCTGATTCTCAACAAGCAAGAATGGATTTAGCTCATGCGCTATACTTGAGTGAAGATTTAGGAAATGCACATTTTCAGATTTACCAATTGATGAAAGCAGATTTAGGTAAAGAAGAAAATGAATACTTGAGTAAGGTGTTTGATGTTAAAGATTCACTCATCAGATATACTTGTCGTAAAAACAATGAATATACAAATCTTGTATTTCCTTTAGCCGTTGAAATGAATATACAAAAGCTATATGGTTTCGATTGTCAACGTTATGATGCTCTTTGGAATTTAGCTTCTGATAAATCAGATAGCCTATATACTGCATTCGAAGAAAAACTAAGGTCAGATACTAACGATTTGAACAATAAAAAGTCGTTGAAAACCATAGATACTTTTATGAAAGAGTATTTGGCAAGCCAAAAAAGACTGAGAGCGGCGTATCGAGAAGGCACACAAATTCATTTTTTTAATACCAAAGAGTTTGATGATTTAGCTGAATGGGGCGATTTTTTGCGTGAAGATATTTATCAATTAGAAGGTTTTCCTTTAGAAGCATATCAAGAAAAAAGAAAATATTGGCAATTGCGCAATGAACAAATGGTACAAAATACCCTAAAAATTGCCAAACAGAACAAAGCTAAAAAAATTGTAGTTTTTGTAGGAGCATCACACAGACGACTACTTTCACAAATGTTTGAGCGTAATCCTAATGTAAGCGTCCAGACAATTGACCAAGTTAATTAAACTTCTTTCATTCCATTTTCATTAAATAAGGCTTCTGTTCAACACGGAAGCCTTATTTTGTATAATTCCAAGATTATCTATATCATTATTAATTTAAAATATTATTGAAAACTTTTTTTGATAACAGCCTGTTTTTCAAATAATTCAATATCTACTATTTAAGCGAATTCATTCGTTTATTTTAGAGGAAGCTCACATTTTATCTTTCGTGTTTACAATAATTTATCATTAAATTTGCAGCATATTTAAAGCAAATAAGAATATTTTTCCTTCCAAAATGAAAATAAACTTTCAGTATCAAGAAAAATTCGAGAATCGCCACAACAATTCAAATGTTGCCGACCGTGAGGAAATGCTAAACATTATTGGGGTAGATTCTATCGAAACACTCATCAATCAAACTGTTCCTGCTGCCATTCATTTACCCCGTCCATTGAATCTTCCAAAGGCAAAATCTGAAGCCAAATTTTTGAAAGATTTCAAGAAACTGTCTCAATTGAACGACACTTACAAATCCCACATCGGGATGGGTTATTACGATACCAATACTCCTGCTGTTATTTTAAGAAACATTCTTGAAAACCCAGCATGGTACACCGCTTACACGCCTTATCAGGCAGAAATTGCCCAAGGTCGTTTAGAAATGTTGTTGAATTACCAAACCATGATTATTGATTTAACTGGAATGGAAATTGCCAACGCTTCTTTATTAGACGAAGGTACTGCTGCCGCAGAAGCAATGACGATGCTTCACGGGCAAAGAAAAGCTGGAAAGAAAAATGCAGAAACAATCTTCGTTTCTGAACACTGCCATCCACAAACGATTGATGTACTTAAAACAAGAGCGCTGCCTTTAGGTATTCAAGTATTGATTGGCGACCACCGCAAAGTTGATTTGACCCAAGAAGATATTTATGCTTTAGTATTGCAATATCCTGCTTCTGACGGGCAAATTTTTGATTATACCGACCTCATAGCTTCAGCACACGAATTAGGAATTAATGTAGTTGTTGCTTCAGATTTACTAGCACTTACTTTATTGAAATCGCCGGGTGAAATGGGCGCTGACGTAGTAGTTGGTACTTCACAAAGATTTGGCGTTCCGATGGGCTTTGGTGGACCACACGCTGCTTTCTTTGCTACGAAAGACGAATTCAAACGTCAAATTCCGGGACGTATCATTGGTGTTTCTGTGGATGCTGAAGGAAATCGTGCTTTAAGAATGGCTTTACAAACACGTGAACAACACATTCGTCGTGAAAAAGCTACTTCAAACATTTGTACAGCACAAGTATTGTTATCAGTAATGGCTTCGGCTTATGCTATTTATCATGGACCAGAAGGTTTAAAAGCAATTGCTGAAAGAGTACATGGTTTAACAAATCTTACCGCTTTAGCACTTGAAAAATTAGGTTATGATATTGAAACGGATTCATACTTCGATACAATTAAAGTAAGAGTAGGCGATAATGAAAAACGTTTGAAAATGGAAGCTGTTGCCAATGGCGTAAACTTCCGTTATTATGAAGATTACAATTACATCGGAATTTCTTTAGACGAAACTTGTACGGTTGAAGACGTAGAAACGATTGTATATATTTTCGAAAAAATCGGAAGAAGAGAAGTAGAAGTCTCTACTTTGTTCGACCAAGTAGATTATGCTTTTGACGAATCGTTGAAACGTACTTCTTCTTATTTAACACATCCTGTTTTCAATAGTTATCATTCAGAACACGAAATGCTTCGTTATTTAAAAGCATTAGAAAACAAAGATTTATCAATGGTACATTCCATGATTGCTTTGGGTTCTTGTACGATGAAATTGAATGCAACGACTGAGATGATTCCAGTTACTTGGGCTGAGTTTGGTAATATTCATCCATTCGCTCCGAAAAACCAAGTAAATGGCTATACACAAATGATTAATGAGTTAAACGATTGGCTTTGTGAAATTACAGGTTTCTCGGCAATGTCGTTCCAACCAAATTCTGGCGCACAAGGCGAGTACGCAGGTTTGATGGTAATTCGTGCTTATCATGAATCTCGTGGTGATGCTCATAGAAATATTGCTTTAATTCCTTCATCTGCACATGGTACAAATCCAGCTTCAGCAGTAATGGCAGGCATGAAAGTAGTTGTTACGAAATGTGATGAAAATGGAAATATTGACCTTGCTGATTTAAGAGCTAAAGCTGAATTACACGCTGAAAACCTTTCATGTTTGATGGTTACTTATCCTTCAACACATGGTGTTTTTGAAGAATCTATCAAAGAAATTTGTGCGATGATTCACGAATTCGGCGGACAAGTATATATGGACGGTGCAAACATGAATGCACAAGTAGGTTTAACTTCACCAGCAACAATTGGTGCTGATGTTTGTCACTTAAATCTTCATAAAACATTCTGTATTCCTCACGGCGGTGGTGGTCCTGGAATGGGACCAATCGGTGTAGCAAAGCAATTAGTTCCTTTCTTGCCAAGCCATGCGGTTGTAAAAGATAGTGGTGGAGATTTAGGTATTTCTGCGGTTTCTTCAGCTCAATTTGGTTCTGCTTCTATCCTTACCATTCCTTATGCTTATATTGCTATGATGGGTGGAGATGGTTTGACTCGTGCTACTGAAACAGCCATTTTAAATGCCAATTATGTAAAAGCTCGTTTAGAAGGTTATTATCCTGTACTTTATACAGGTTCGGAAGGACGTTGTGCACATGAAATGATTTTGGATTGTCGTCCGTTCAAATTATCAGCTGGTGTTGAAGCCGAAGATATTGCCAAACGTCTGATGGATTATGGCTTCCACGCTCCTACGCTTTCTTTCCCTGTAGCTGGAACGTTGATGATTGAACCAACTGAATCTGAATCAAAAGCAGAATTAGATCGTTTCTGTGATGCCATGATTGCCATTCGTGAAGAAATTCGTGAAGTAGAAAATGGTGATGCAGACAAAGTAAATAATGTTTTGAAACACGCTCCGCATACACAATCTGTAGTTTTATCAGAAGAATGGAACAGACCTTACACTCGTGAGAAAGCTGTTTTTCCACTTCCTTATGTAAAAGCTGCGAAATTCTGGCCAGCCGTTTCAAGGATTGATTCAGCTTTCGGTGACCGTAATTTAGTTTGTAGCTGTGTACCAATTGAAGAATATGCTCAGGCTTAGTACTGATACAAATATACTTTTAACAAAAAAGGGTTTCAGAACAGTTCTGAAACCCTTTTTTGTTAAATCAACCATCTTAACGCATAATCGTCAAAGTACCATTATATTGAAAAATGGGATGATTGGGATATAGATAAATCTTATAAATATAAGTACCTTCTTTAAGCGGGTTACCAGCATTTGTTCCATCAAAGGGCAAATAATTTCCCTTTGAATAAAAGACTATACTTCCCCAACGGTCAAATACTTGTATTTCTGCATCAGGATAATTATTGATGCCAGATAATTCCCACAAATCATTTTGTCCGTCTCCATTAGGTGAAAAAGCCGTTGGCACATATACTTTATCGTAAACATTGATTTTGATTGTATCTTTTGATTCACAACCTCTATCATTCGTCACAGAAAGAATGTATTCACTCGTTTGCATTGGCGAAGCTAAAGGATTTGCAATATTAGGATTATCCAAATCATTACTTGGCGACCATCTATAAGTATAATCGTTTCCGATATAACCTTTCAGTGTAACAGCATTACCTTTTCCTAAAAAAATATCATTCCCTAAATCTATTTTCGGATAAGGTGAAATATATACTTCTTGACTACTTTCTCCATTCAAACAAGTTAAAACGCCGTTTACTTTATAATTAATAACATGCTTTCCAAAGCTTAATTTTTTATAATCAAAAACGGTAGCAGGTAAATTATCAATAGTAAAAATTCCTCCAGATGGCGCTCCATTCAAAGTAATGGGCGAATAATTTGTTCCACAAACAGAAGCCACAGCATCCATTGAAGTTGCACTCGCAGTAAAAAATTTAATTCTTACTGGAGCAGAAGTATTGCTACAATTTTCAGCATCTGTTACTTTTAATGAATAATCTCCCGTTGCACTTACTGTCAAATCCTTCATGGTGTTTATAGAACTACCATTCAAAAACCACTCATAAGCAGCAAAGCCTGTCGTTCCTGATAATAGTACAGATTCTCCATTACACAAGTCTGTTCTATTTAAACTATTATTGATTATAGCTTTAGGCTCTGAAATTTTAATGTTTATTTTTTCAACAATTTCAGGACAAGTACCACTATTTCTTACAGCATATTCTATTTCATGGTCGCCCACTCCTGCTACTGAAGGGCTGAAAGTGCCCAGAACTTTATCCGTAACTCCTACTCCTCTGTACTCTCCTCCAGCTGGCGAGCCTTGAAGATTTAAAGGACTAGCATTAACATCACAAATGGTTGGTACTGTATTTAATTGAACAACCAGTGAGGAAAAATAGCTTAAAGTATAAGGAGTGGATACTGTAGTACAACTATTTTGGTCTGTAACGGAGAGTTTATAAGTACCAGCTTTTCTAGCAGTAATACTTAAGCCATTCTCTGGTAAAATGGTATTATTATATTCCCATTTATAAAATACAGTAGGAATTGGATTAGCGTCTAATTTAACATCTTCTCCTTGGCAAATCTGAGTAACATTAGGCGAAGGAGTAATAATAGACGGAGGAGGTGTTAATAAAACCACATTCAATTGTTGAGAATAATATGTAATTCCATTTACGTCTTCAACCCTAAGTCTGTAAGGTAATGCTTCATTATGGCTTAATGAAGGTCCACTTACACCTGATACTGCCACACCTGACCAACCACTTGGTCGAAGTATTTCCCAATAATATTTTATATAATTAGCATTAGGGGCGATAAAAACTCTTATCTGACCTCCAGGGCAAAGTCCAGCACCATCTTTTTGTAATACAAAGGCATCCATAATCTGAGCTTTCATTTGTGTAGAAAGCCCCAATGTAAGTATAATACCAATAAAATAAGCCCTAAAAGTCTTTTGAAGAGTATGAAACACTATTGCTGATGATTTGGGTAAATTTTTCTTCAATCACAAAGTTGATTAATCTGTAAAAAAAACGAGAATGACAGACAATTATTATCGAAACTTAATTCCTACAAGATTGAAAATTAAGCAATTAAATTGATTTTATTCTATTCTAGGAATTCATTCACAAAATTAACTCCCATTTAGAAGCAAAGCAATTGAAAAATCAGGAGAAGGAGGTAACTTTGTTGAATAGAACAAATCTTCTGAAATCATTTACGCAATTATTCCATGTCTAACAACGATATATTAAAAAAACTACGAGTAGCACTTCAACTAAGAGATGATCAAATTGTAGAAATTCTCAGTTTGGTCGATTTTAAGGTTTCAAAAGCTGAAATTGGTGCTTTGTTTCGTAATGAAGACCATCCAAATTTCAAACCATGTGGTGACCAAATCCTTAGAAATTTTTTAAATGGCTTAGTGATTCACCTTAGAGGACCTAAAGAAGACAAGAAACCTTCTCCAATCAATAAATAAGCTTTCAGGTTTTATTTTGACCAACGATTTGTTCGCCAATTTTCTTGCTGATTTTTCGACAAAAAAGTCCAAGCAAGTATTCTGCTTACTTTTTGCCCCTGAGCCATATCAATGGTTTTTACTTCTAAAGCTTTTACTTTTTTCAGTAAAGAATAGGCTCTGGGCAAAGTGGTTTTCTTTGAGATGAGTGAAGTAAACCAAAAACACTGATTAGCAAAGGTTGTGCTTTCTTCAATCATGTTCGATACAAAAGCTTCTTCTCCGCCTTCACACCAAAGTTCATTGTTTTGTCCACCAAAGTTCAGCGTATTTTTATTACTCTTTCCTAAATTTTTCCATTTACGTTCTGTTCCAGCTTTTGCTTCTGCCATTGAGGCATGGAAAGGTGGATTACACAAAGTCAAATCAAAGTACTCCTCAGACTGGATGATTCCTTTAAAAATATTTTTGGAAGATGCTTGCCATCTACAAGCCACATTATTTATCAAAGATTCATTTCCTTCCACAATTGCTTGCGCCGAGATAATTGCTTTTTTATCAATATCTGCTCCTGTAAATTGCCAAGCATATTCATGATTTCCGATGATAGGATACACACAATTTGCTCCAACGCCAATATCTAATACGCTTACAGAATTTCCTTTTGGAATATTTCCATTATTAGAAGACGCCAATAAATCTGCTAAATAATGAATATAATCTGCTCGCCCCGGAATGGGTGGACAAAGGTAATTGGCTGGAATATCCCAATTATCAATTCCATAAAAATGTTTCAAAAGTGCCTTATTAAGTACTTTTACGGCAATAGGATTGGCAAAATCTATACTTTCAATATCGTATTGATTCCTAAAAACATAGTTTGCTAATGCTGGTAAACTAGTAATCAATCCTTTAAAATCATATCTAAAACGATGCGGATTTCGAGGATGCAAGCTTGATTTCTCAACAGTATTTTTTTCTAACTCTTTTGACAATTTTTTCTGGTGATTGGTGATTAGCAAATAGTGATTGGATGTGCTTGCCTAAATATAAAAGTAACATGCTGTTACCTATTACCTAATGAATAGATGTCATTATTTGCTACTAAAGCTTTAAATTAAATAATTCTTTCGAGCGAATCCAGACTACTGTAACGATAATTAAAGTCATAGCACCACCAAAAACTACAGAAGGAACAGTTCCCATCAATTTGGCTAAAAGTCCAGATTCAAAAGCTCCTAGCTCATTAGAAGAACTCACAAAAATCCCGTTTACAGCTGATACTCTTCCTCGCATTTCATCTGGTGTAAAGAATCGTAAAACTGTTTGGCGAATAATTACACTTACACTATCAAATACTCCAGTAAAAAATAACGCAACAACCGACAACCAAATATTTGTTGAAAGAGCAAAAACTAAAGTAGCGATACCAAAACCAGCAATTGATAATAATAAGTTTCTCCAAGCTTTTCCTAATGGTGGAATGTAAACCATTATAATCATACACAATACTGCACCAATTGAAGGAGCAGCTCTTAAAATGCCTAAACCTTCTGCACCAACATGCAAAACATCTTCAGAATACACTGGTAACAAAGCAATTACTCCACCAAAAAGTACTGAAAACAAATCTAGTGAAATGGCATAAAGAATAATTTTTGTTTTAAAAACAAATTCAATGCCTTCACGAAGTGAGAAAAAGATGTTTACTTTTTGCTCATTTTGTTGAGGAATTGGCGGAGCAGTAATCATCGAAATAAGTATCATTACCACGACTAAAACACCAACTACACACCATAAAGCATGCGTAAGTCCTAAATAAGCATATAAAAAGCCCGCAAAACCAGGTCCTAAAATAGCACCAGCTTGCCACAATGAACTTTGCCAAGTAGCAGCATTGGCAAATACTTCGCTTGGAATTAAAAAGGGATTCAATGAACTTGAAGCTGGACTATAAAAACCTTTTGAAAAGCCTATTAACATCACTACGCCATAAATCACCGTCAACATATTCGATTGTTCCAGACCAGTTGCTGGGTCTGTTGCCCAAATCAATATCACAGAGCATATCGTAATAATCGCCAAACTTATTTGCATGATGGTTTTCTTATTTCTTCTATCGGCAAAATGTCCGCCAAACAATGCTAGAGAAATATAAGGCAAAGCTTCTGCTAAACCTATTAAACCAAGTGCGAGTGGGTCGTGAGTGATTTTATAAATAGAATATCCAAGTATTACTTCTTGAATCAATAATGCCATTGTAATAAAACTATTGGCAAAAATGAAGGCTACAAATTCGGGATATTTAAGGGCTTCGTAAGGAGATTGTTTCTGTGATAAATCTGTCATATTATTAAGGTTGTACTCTTTTACTTAATTCTATAAAAACTAAGGAGTAATCTATGAAACTTCAATTTCAAATTGAGGTAATTTTTTAGTACTAATTACATTGATGGCATCGCCAATTTGAATACTTTCAAGAACGGTCACTAATAAGTTTTGTCCAAACAATACTCTTTTTCCTGCTTTTCTATAAGTCGAAAGCGTCAATAAAGGGTCTTTCCCTGTTTTCTCACCAGACTCTTGGTCTATCGTAGTCATGATACACCTAGAACAAGGTTTTACTCCCCAAAAAGTAGCTTTCCCAATTTGAACTTCGTACCAATTTTCTTCTTCATAAGCTTCGCCTCCTTTGAAAACTAAATTTGGGCGAAAACGATTCATTTTTACACGCTCTTTTAAACGATTATTCAAATCATCTAAAGAAGATTGCCCGATAACCAAGAAAGGATAAGCATCCGAAAAAGAAGTAATTTCATCGCCACTTATTGCATAATTCTTATCAACTTCTCTCCTACTATTTTCAGGCATATAGACTAATCTTACAGACATTTCCAACGCTTTTGAAAACCATTCATTGGCTTCGTTACTTACTTCAATGGCGTCATCGATTGTATCGTCCCAAACCTTTACACTAACTTTTTTATGATAATTTGTTGGAGTAAGGCTTATTTTTAAGGTTTCTGAGTTGTTTTTCCGATGCGTAATTGTAAGATTTGCTGCATCGATGGCAGTTTGAAAAAGTGCTAATTGAGGATATTGTCTTTGCGTGAGGAAGTGTCCATTTTCATCTACCAAAAGCCATCTGCGGTCATTTTCTAATCCTCTTTCAGTAACTTTTGCTTTTTGAAGACTAATTCCAGCTAGTGATTTTACAGGATAAATCCAGATTTCAGAGAGTTGAAGCATAATATTTTTAGTTTCCCCAAAAGTACAAAAACCTGTGGAATTTGAAGATTCTCACAGGTTTTTGTTTTCGAAAAAGATAGTAATCAATATATTTAGAGTACTGAATATTTGCTATCTATTTCACAGCTTTTACCGTATAACCTTGTTTTTTAAGTAAAGCAATTACTCCTTTTTCACCGCCTAAATGTCCTGCTCCTACCCCAAAAAAAGTAGGTTTTTCTTTCATGATTGTAGCCATTCTTGGAATCCAATTACGGTTTCTATTTTCTAGTAAATCTTTTTCAAAAGCTGCATCGGCTGTTGAAGAACTGGTCATATCTTTCAACAAAGCTTCGATGTCTTGCTTTTTATAATCTTTAATCAATGTTTTCAATTCACTTTTTCCCAAACTCCAATTATCAACCATTTTAACCAACATCAAATCCGCTTGCTTTTCCATTCCCATATTATCCAAAGCATCAAATTGTTCTTTTACTAATTCTAAGCCTTTTACTTCCTTTTTCTGTTCTTGAGCCATCTTTACAAAAACCTCTTCATAGCTTTGCATCGGGCAGCCCAACATACTTGGTATCGTCATCGAACTTAAAATAAAGGGCTTCATACTATCCATAAAAGCGATATTTGTTTTCAATGAATCTTTAAAAAACTTGGCTACTTTTTTATAATCAGGCTCCGACATAATCGTTTTCAGCGTCTTGCCATCGGGCATCATCATGTATTTTTGCATTTCAGTCATCATCGAAGGATCGTCCATATCAATCTCTAAATAGATTTGTTGAGATGCCGAAAACTTACTTTTAACAACTTCTGGAAGGAAAAAATCATCTTTACAAATGGCATGAATTGTACCAAACACATAAGAAGGTTGTGAAAGTCCATTTCCTGAAATTTCATATAATAACGATTTTTCATCTTTTTGTCCGTAAATCTTACCGAAGTACAAAAAGCTAAAAACTAAAGAAATCATAAAAAATTTAATAGGATTTGCCATTTTTTGAAGAATGTTAAAGGTTTTGTTTCTTGCTAAAATTAATCTATTTTCAGATTTTCCTGTTTTAATCAGCCGTTTCTGCTAATTCAGTCAAACAGTTTTTTAATTTATCCAAATGCTGTCCATATACTTTTCGGATATAAAACTTAACCCAAAAGTAGCCTAAAGGTGAAATAATTATGGTATTGATGAGTAAAAACTTTAGCGATAATGTTTCTCCGTTGAGTTCTAAACCTACAATTAAGCCATAAAACATCATCGGAAAAAGTAAGATATAATTGATAATCATGTAGATACGAATGAATTTCGAAAATTGCTTTACAGTAATTTTCAATGACGTAATTAAATCTAATCTTGTTTCAAATGCTTGAAGCGAACGATATTCTACCCAAAAAATAACTAAAGTAACCACCGTCGTAAAAATCAATATTGAACATATATACTTATGAAAAACAGCAACATTCGTGAAGAAAATGAAGTACAAGAATACAGGCAAAAACAAAATGCTAACTAAAATTTCTAGCGTTAAATTTCTTTTCAATTTTGCAATCGTAGCATTTGATTTTCCCTTCATCATTGCCAAAAACTCATCATTGCCAATTACTTGAGAAGAAATACTTTCAAGGGATGTTTGTTGCCAAATATTTTTTAATTCGTCTAATTCCATCTTTTGTATTTAGAATATTAATCTTAAAATAAATGTGAAACTACTTGGCATTTGCCATCAAAGTCCTTAGTTTTTCTCGGATTCTAGTCATTTTTACTCTTACATTATTTTGGCTAATCCCGATAATCTCTGCAATTTCTTCATTACTTTTCTCTTCAAAATATAACATCATGATGGCTTTTTCTACCTCTGAAAGTTGGTCGATGGCTTGATACAATACTTTTAATTTTTCTTCAAAACTATAGTCGTACTGATTATCAGAAATATTTGCAAAAGTCTCCGACAATTCAACACGAATCGGTTTTCTACTTTCTTTTCTAAAATCAGAAATGGCTACATTCAATGCTATTTGATAAATCCAAGTTGAAACCTTTGCTTCTTGTCTAAATTTTGGAAAGGCTTTCCAGAGTTGAATCACGATTTCTTGAAACAAATCTTTGCGGTCATCTGGGTCACGACGATACATCCCGCACACTTTATGCACGATGCCTTGATGAATTTTGATGAGTTCAACAAATTGATTTTCTATGATTTGGTTCAACGCAAACGAGGTTTTACAATAGTTAGTCGGATGAGTATCGGTGTAATTACAAAAAAAGGAGATTATTTTTAAAATTATATTCTTACTAAAAGTGTTTTTAACGATTAAAAATCAATCACTTTTATTAATTTTAAAAGAAAAACACGCTCTACGTAACAAATGTTTTCAACTACATAATTTCAATGATATGCCTAAAATTTTAGAATATTTTGGATTTGTTTTCTACTTCTATTCGAACGAACATTTACCAATACATGTTCATGTATCGTACAATGAATATGAAAGTGTTTTTGAACTGTTTTTTGATGATGGAAATCTAATTTCAATTGAGCATAGGAAAGTTGCTGGTATTGAACCTTTACCTGAAAAGCAAAGGAAAGAAGCATTGAAAGTTGTAGAAACCTATTCATCTTACATAACAAATGCTTGGATGGATTATTTCGTACTCAATAAAAAAACAAAAAGTAAAAAAATCACAAAAAAAGTATGAGCATTAGTGTAATTAAAGCCGAATACATAAACGGACTTGTACTGAATATTACTTTCTCAGACAACACACAAAAGGAAGTGGATTTTAAACCTTTTTTAAGTGCTAAAGAACATGCAATTTTTAAGTTTTATAGAAAAATCAAAAACTTCAAACAGTTTAGTATCGAAAATGGAAAATTAGTCTGGGGAGAGGACTGGGATCTGATTTTTCCAACTGTTCAACTTTATGAAGGAAAGATTTCAAATTAGATAAATTTTCTTTGTCAAACTTTTAGATTCGACAAAGAAAATCATTATTCATCCACCTTTACAAATTCAAACTTCAATTACTTCACTTCCATCAAGCAAATTTTAGCCGTTTTATCTGTTACTTTAAATCTATCGTCAATTCTAAAACCAATTACCCAAACGATAGAACCGTTTGATGTCAGTAAGTAAACTTCTTTCTTTAGGTTTAAAGGCACTTTTTGGTCAATTAAAAAATCACTGATGAGTTTTTTCTTGTTCATTCCTAGCGGACAAAACCAATCGCCTTCTTTCCATTTTCTTAATTGAAGTGGAAAACGAATTTTATCGGCATCCAAACAAGCTAACTTCTTGGCAGTTGGCACAACGAATCCTTCTTCTATTTCGGTAAATTCTCCGATGTTCAACATTCTATCACCAAACTCTACGACTACATTATTTTTTTCAATCGTTTTACTTGTAAAAGCTTGTAGGTTTTTAGCTGTAATCACCAATTCAGTGCGGTCTTTCACCAAAGTATGCGTAGGCGTCAAGAAAGTTTTACCCGATTCTTTATCGAAAGCTTCAAAAATATCCTGACTTTGCTGATAACTAAAATTATAAGGTTTCAACAATTCTGCCAGTTTAATCACAGGTTGTGAAAGCGTTTGAATCGCTTTATAATTCACATAAATCGCTTGTGAATCCGACCAAGTAATTTGTTTTCTCAGCATTTCCATTTCTTGTTCAAAAATATCTTCAACTGCTGTAATTCTTTCTACAGTTTGTTGAATGGTATTTTCAAGATTTGGATTGATTTGTTTCAATAATGGAACAACTTCATTCCTAATCAAATTACGTTGATATTTATTCGATTCATTGGAAGAATCTTCTCGCCAAATAATCTGATTTTCAACTACATAATCAAAAATACTTTCTTTTTCAGCAAATAAAACTGGTCGAATAATATGTCCATTTTTCACTCTAATACCATGCAAACCAGCTATACCAGTTCCTTTAGTCAAATTGAGCAATACTGTTTCTAATACATCATTTTGATGATGTGCCGTAGCAATATAATCGAATTGATGCTGTGTTCTTATTTTTTCAAACCATTCGTATCTTAAAATACGAGCAGCCATTTGCGTAGAAATCTTTTCGTTTTCTGCAAAGTCCGCCGTTTGGAAAGTCGTTACATAGAATGGAACTTTGTATTTAATAGACAGTTTTTTAACAAACATTTCATCTTCATTTGACTCTTCTCCACGAAGTCCAAAATTGCAATGAGCAATCGCAAAATCAAGTTTTGCTTTACTGAAAAGGTCGCACATCACGACAGAATCCATACCACCACTTACCGCTAAAAGTACTTTTTGAGACGGTTGAATAAGATTTTGTTTGTTAATAAACGTTAAAAACTCGTTGAGCATGATTTTATTTGGCTAATTTTGCAAGCACAAGATTTATGAAATATTCCACAAAAATACATCAAATAAACGCAATTCAAGAATCAACGAAGGCATTTGAAATAGGCAAATCTATTTCAAAGGTTTTATCGTATGTTTTTTTGAGTTTAATCATGTTAAGCTTTACTTTTTTTTCTGCAAAAGCTCAAACGCCAACTGGCAATCCAAGTAAAGTAGAAATCATGAAAGCGGATAGTTTAATTGGTCAAAATCAACCATTTATGCAAATGAAAAAACTCATTGGCAATGTTGGTTTACGCCAAGGTACAACTTTACTTTATTGCAACTTGGCGATTTTGAACGAGACAACTAATATTTTGGAAGCCTACGGAAAAGTAAAAATCATTCAAGCAGATACTGTTACCATTACTGGAGATACCGCTTATTATTTCGGAAACGAAAGAAAAGCAATTATCAACGGACACGTAAAATTGGATGATAGAACGATTGTACTTTCTACCAATAAACTTGACTATGATTTGAATACCAGTATTGCTTACTATAATACTGGAGGAAAAATTATTGACAAAAAGAGTACATTAACCAGTAAAGAAGGCTATTACAATACTGTTACTAAACTTTTTGATTTTAAAAAGGATGTTCACGTTCTTGATAAAGAAGGAAGTTTAACGGCGGATTCTTTGCGTTATAGTACTTTATCGAAAGAAGCTTTTTTTATTGCTCCTACTTTGGTCGTTAATAAAAAAGATACGACTTATGCTAATCCGGGTAGCCAATACAACACGGTGACCAAAATTTCTAATTTAAAAGGTCGGTCAACAGTAAAAACAGAAGACTATACCATGACTGCCGATACGATGATTTATGACCCGCCAACCGAAATTGGTATTGCGATTGGAAATATTCATTTTATCTCTAAAAAAGACAAAGCAATTCTAACAGGCGACCGTGGCAGATATTCTAAGAAAACAGGTGTTACCAGAGTATTTGGGCATGCTTTGTTAAAGAATGTTTTAGAAAATGATACGCTTTTTCTAACAGCAGACACTTTGGTTTCTATAGATAATAAAGAGACCAAAACTAAAAAGCTTTACGCTTACAAAAGAGTATTAATTTATAAAAGTGATTTTTCAGGAAAATGTGATTCGCTGAGTTATAACGTTTCGGATTCAACGATTTACTTCTATCAAAAACCTGTTCTTTGGAATTTAAAAAATCAATCAGAAGCAGATTCTATTAATATTTTACTCAAGAATAATAAAATCAGTGTGATGAATATGAAAGGGAAGTCTTTCGTAATTGCTACTGATACTTTAACCAATTACAACCAAATAAAAGGACGTAAAATGGTTGTAAGGTTCACTAATGATTCAAAAATTGAAAGAGTAAATGTTGAAGGAAATGGAGAAAGTATTTATTATGCCGTAGATGAAAAAAATACGCTAACTGGCATGAATAGAGTACAATGTGGAAAAATGAATATGAATTTTGCCAAAAACAAAATCTCTAGAATTTCTTTTTTAGCCAAACCAGACGGCAAATTCATTCCGCCAAAAGAATTAAGAGAAGAAGATAAAGAATTGGATGGTTTTAGATGGAGAGTTACAGAAATACCCACTAAAGAAAGTATTTTAGCAAGAATAACTCTTCCAAAAATAGTAATGCCAAAGGCAATTGTAAAAGACTCAGTTGAAGTAAAAAAAGTAGAAAAGAAAATTATTAATTCACCGAATAATAAAATAAAGAAAAAATCGTTGCCAAAACTTTGAAAATTGAACATTTTTAATATATTTTTGTTATATAAATAAAAAAGTCAAAAACAAAAGCAACCTTTCATCCGATTTTACAGTCTTTGGTAATATAAAGAATTAAAAATCTTCCTCGATTGACTAATGTTGTTTGCATAAATAATTGATAAATGAAATGAAACCTATACTTTCAAATATAAAATCTTGGTTAATTTACGGATGCTTGATATCATCGATATCATCATTCGCACAAACTGCCGAGAATCGCTACAAAAGTCGCTTAGACGTTAAGCCTAAGCAAAAGACTATGAGCCAGATTACAACTTCTTCTTTCAAAAAGAAAGCTTTTACATATTTTCAGCCTTCACAATTAACACTTGATAGAAATATAAATTATCAGCGTTCTGCTGCAATTAGTCAGTACTTTACTAATTCTTTGATGGTACAAACACCAAAAAATTATACGACTAAAACAGAAACACCAATAGCCGTAGCAGAAAGTAGAGCAGAAGAATCGTTTAGTTCAGAAGATAAATTATTCGATAACGATAAAATTTCAGTTTCAAATATTTACCCAAATCCTGCTGATGATGCAGCTTGGATTAAGTACAATATTTCATCACAAGTAAACGAAGTAAAGATTACTTTTTACAATGTACTTGGTAGTGAAATTAAAGAAGAAATTCTCGACAAAGACGCTAACATAAAGTCTATTTCAACCAAAGATTGGGGAAATGGTATTTATTTATATCAACTTTCGGCTGATGGACGCTCTTTAGTAACCAAGAAATTATTGGTTAGGCACCAGTGAATAGATGCTAAAAACTAACAAAAAAAGGCAATTCATTTATCTGAATTGCCTTTTTTTATGCAAGAATCTTTATCCAGGATTCGATTATATAAATCAAGTACTTGTTCAATCAGTGAGGTTTTCTCATCATTCTGAATGATAAAATCTGCTATTTTTAATCGTTCTTCTTCTGGTAATTGTCTAGCAATAATTGCCTCAATTTCTTCCAAAGAACGCTTATCTCTTTCTTTTACTCGTTGAATTCTTAATGCCAATGGACAAGTTACCACAATAACTTTATCAAAAACATTTCCATTGCCAGCGGCTTTCATCAATGCGGCTTCATAAAGTACAAAGGGATAATGCTGATTATTGGCAATCCATTCTCTTGCATCTTGATGAACAGCAGGATGAACTAAAGCATTTAATTGTAGTAGTAAATCTGGTTTGTTGAATACTTCTGAAGCAACCCATTCACGGTGATAATCTCCGTTACTTTTATAGGCATTTTCTCCCAATAATTGAATAATTGAAGCTTTGAGTGACAAATTATTCGAAACAAGCCATTTCGCACGGGTATCGGCTTCGTAAATTGGCACACCCAGTATTGAGAATATCTTGCAGATGATACTTTTCCCTGAACCAATTCCGCCAGTTATACCAATTACTTTTCCCATTATTTTAGTAATTCTTCAACCTCAAAACTAACATTGACTTTCTTCTTACTTACTTTCAGCATATTGTTTTTTGCAAAAGGTAAATTGATTTCTTCGTCATAATTATCTTTAATTTTTTGTCCAGGTACTTTAAGATAAATTGTACTATCCATTGCTTTTAAAATAGATTCTGGACCTTCAATCATTACCGTTCTAGGGCTAAGATTTATCACACTTGAAACAACGTAATGGTCTTTCAATGGAATATGTAAACTATCAACTTTCACAAGAAAGTCTTTCTTGATTTTGCGTTCAAACTCTAATTCAAAACGGTCTGCTACTACATAATTTACCGTCACATCTTGAATATACTCCTGAATTGAATCTGTGAGCATTCCTG
Organism: Arcicella rosea; assembly: GCF_040543805.1. Classification (NCBI taxonomy): domain Bacteria; kingdom Pseudomonadati; phylum Bacteroidota; class Cytophagia; order Cytophagales; family Flectobacillaceae; genus Arcicella; species Arcicella rosea. The sequence goes on along the minus strand of NZ_JBEUMS010000012.1, from coordinate 127,714 downwards.
TGTTTAAAAATTTAGTTTTTAAAGGCTTGGCAATTTCGTACTGAATGGGAGTTTTGTACAGGGCAAGAGATTTACGTAATAAATCCCAACCGTTACCAGAAACATTAACAGAAATTTTTTCAGGAAGTGGCTGAGTCGGAATGTAAAGTGAGTCGTCGTAAGTAATACGAATAGGAAATGATATTTTTTGCGAATAACCTTCTTTGTTCAAGGCATTCATGATCCAAAAGATGATAGCAGCAAAAAGGCTCACTATTACAGCTTTGTAATCAGTTTTTGTAGGAGCGGGTTTCATCTGAAGAAATTTACAAATTAACGATGAGTACTTTTCTTATAAAATACTCATCGTTAATTAGGGGAATGACAAACTTTATTCGCCAATTTGTGCAGAAGAGTCTTTAGAAATAGCTGTTTTCAAAAACACCATTCTTACTCCTTTGCTTGAATCTACTTCTAATACAACTGTTTTTTCTCTTACAGAAGTAACAGTTCCATGCAAACCACCAATTGTTACTACTTTATCGCCAGTTTTTAACGAATCAACATAAGCTTGTTGATCTTTTTGCTTTTTTTGTTGTGGACGAATCATGAAAAAATACATGACTACGAACATTCCACCAATTAATAAAAGAGAAGATGCACCACCTCCACCAAACGCTCCTTGTAATAAAATACTGTTGAACATATCTATTTTTTTTGATTAAATATTTTTTGGTTTTTCTACTTCTTCTTCAATACTTCAATTTTAAAAGAAAAAGTATTTTCAGCCGGATTAGTATTCGCAAGAGCAGTTACTGTTTTGCTTAGTTTACCTTCTTTGCCTTTACTATCAAATTTTACTTTGATAAAACCTTGCTCACCCGGCTCAACTGGTGTAGTAGAATACGATGGCGTAGTACAACCACAAGAAGCATTCACATTACTTAAAACCAAAGGCATATTGCCAGTATTTCTAAATTTATAAATGTGAACGATGGTATCGCCTTCTGTAATTACCCCTAAATCTACCGACTGTGAGTCTGCCTGCATAACAGGAAATTTATCACTTGTTGGTTGAAATGCAGCTGCAGATTCTGCTACTGATTGACTATCACTTTTTTGTTTATTTTGACAAGCAAAAAAAACACTGATTCCTAATGCAAAGATGATTACTTTTTTCATGTGATGAATATTCGAATAGAATTCAAAATTAGGCTTTAGCTTTAATCTGGCTCATCATGCTTTCTACATCTTCCAACAAACGTTCTGCTTTTTCACGTGCTTCGTTTACTACTTTTTTGCCTTCAGATTTTGCCATTGTTTCAGGTATTTCTTTACCATCAATCAAATCTGAAATTAAACCTTGTAATTGGTCACGATACTTTTGAAGTTGATAAAACAGTTTGTTACGGGTATTTTCACCTTTATCGGGTGCATATAAAATTCCTAAAGCAGCACCAACAGCAGCGCCTGTCATGAATGCCCAAAATGTTTTTGATGATTTACTCATGGTATTGTAAGTTATCGGTTAAAAATCAAATTTATAGAATAAGTACAAGGCATGGCTCAAATAAATGCTTATTTATTATCAATTAAGCCTCGTCCAGATTTTCTAATGATTCCTTCTTTCTGTAATTTCTGAGAAAGTACATCCAACAAACCGTTAATAAATTGACCCGACTTTGGTGTTGAATAGTTTTTAGCCAATTCGATATATTCGTTGATTGATACTTTTACAGGAATACTGGTAAAATGAATCATTTCTGCCAAACCTAATTTAAGAATCAACATATCTGTCATTGCCAGACGGTCGCCTTCCCAGTTTTTAGTTTGGTCGGTGATGAGTTTTTCATAAGACTCATCGTTATCCAAAACATTATTAAAAAGATCTACAAAAAAGTGTTTATCATCGTCCCAATTTAAGGCCAAAGGTTGTAAAACCAACTCTTCAACTTTTTCAATCTTGAAAGTCTTTACACAAAGGCTTTTGAGTACATCTTTATTTTCGTTCCAATTTAGGTCTTTTTCCTCGAAATAATCAGCAATAATGTGATGTTTCAGTACAAATGTTTTTACAAGATACTGAACCAACGCCAAATCTTCCTCAAAAGTATGTTTGGTTGTACGAAGGTACGACTGGAAAGTTGTATCAGGCAAGATTGCTTCTAAGAAAAGTTTACGCAACATGTTTTGGTCATCTTCTGTCCATTTTGCATTACTTCTGATAATTCCAGTTGTAAACATCGGTAAATTCTTCAAGGCAATCAATACTTGGTTTCTAGCCAATCTTGAAGTACGATGATCGGTTTCTACCAAACGGCGTTGTTCATCCCAAACAGCAATTTCAGTAATTTCCAACAGCAATTGAAGCATTTTTAGATAAGCATCATAAACGCTTTCTACCTCGGCTACCATATTATCAGTAATTGTAGCCTTATCTTTTTTCACATAACTTTTGTATGACTCAAGTGCGTATCTAGCTGCATTTTTAGCTTCCGCTGGAATATCATCATTGGTAGATTTCAAGTTGAATAATTCCTCAAAACGTTGTTCAGCCAACTTACGCAAAGCATCAAGCTTTAACATTTGTTGCTCTTTAGGAATCATTAAGTCAAGATTTGGGAGAAAAGAATCAGCAATTTGGTCGAATGCTAACTGATAATCAGCACGTTCCGCTTGGCGGAAGGCATAAAGGCTTTGAAATGCCTTTGTTCGGAGAAGTCGTCTGTTTACCATTGGGTAATTTAGAAAGAACGTTTTGGTAGTGAAGCTCCAACAAAGTAAATTACTTTGCTGAAAGAGGGTGCAAAATTAGTATTTTTTAAAGAAAAAAGCACGATTCAAGCACAAAATTTTCAATTTTAATCATAATTTTACTAAATATAAATGTGTGTAATGGATGAAACCTTTACTTTCTTCCATTGGTTATCGAAATATGAAATCCCTAAAGCATCTTAATCAATACTTTCTAAAATATAAATGGTACCTTATTTTAGGTACACTTTTCACTTTCATTTCCAATCTTTTTGGCGTAGTTCCCGCTCAGATTGTGCGTTATGCGCTTGATTTGGTGAAAGAAACTATCGACTTATATTTTCTTTACGATGGTTTTGTTTCACAAAAAATGGTTTATGAATTCTTCGCATTTTCAATTCTGCTATATGGTTCGTTGATTTTGGTATTGGCATTATTGAAAGGATTTTTCCTTTTTCTAGTTCGCCAAACACTTATCGTAATGTCCAGACATATTGAGTTTGATTTGAAAAACGAAATTTATCAACATTATCAAACACTTCCTTTGAGTTTTTACCGTAAAAACAACACTGGCGATTTGATGGCAAGAATCTCTGAAGATGTAAATAAAGTAAGAATGTACGTTGGTCCAAGCTTGATGTATGGGCTTAACTTAATTTCTGTTTTCATTCTTGTGGTTTGGTATATGCTTTCGGTCAATCAAAAACTTACTTGGTATGTATTATTACCAGTTCCATTTTTGTCGGGAAGTATCTATTTTGTCAACACAATTATTATGCGAAAATCTGAACAGATTCAAGCAAATTTATCTAAAATTTCTACTTTTACTCAAGAAGCATTTTCTGGTATTAGAGTACTCAAAGCCTTTGTTCAAGAAGAACCTTCAACAATTGCATTTACCAAGCAAGCCAATGTTTACCGTGAAAAATCTTTAGATTTAGTAAAAGTAGATTCGCTGTTTACTCCTTTAGTTTCTGTTTTGGCAGGTTTAAGTTCTGTAATTGTAGTGTATGTTGGTGGTATGGAAGTAATGGCTGGACGACTTACCGCTGGAAGTATCACAGAATTTATTTTGTATGTTTACATGCTTACTTGGCCAATGATTGCTTTGGGTTGGACAACCTCACAAATTCAAAGAGCAGCGGCTTCACAGCAAAGAATTAACGAGTTTTTGGAGATAAAAACCGATATTACTTCTCAAGAAAATATCAATCATGAGGTTGAAGGAACTATTGAAGTAAAAAATGTCACTTTCACTTATCCAGATTCTGGCATTGTAGCTTTAAAAAATTTCTCGATGTCAATCAACGCTGGTGAATCTATTGCGATTCTTGGTACAACTGGTTCTGGAAAAAGTACAGTTGCTAATTTACTTTGCAGAATGTACGATGCCAACGAAGGAGAAATCAAAATAGATGGTTTGCCCATCAAAAGCTTGAACGTAAATAAATATCGTTCACAGATTGGTTATGTGCCTCAAGATGTATTCTTATTTTCTGATTCTATTCGTAATAATGTGCGTTTTGGAAGTAATGAAATGAGTGAAGAGGAAATCATTAAAGCGGCAAAAGACGCAGATTTATACAATAATGTAATTGATTTTCCAGAAGGTTTTGATACTGTTTTAGGTGAAAGAGGTGTAACGCTTTCTGGTGGACAAAAACAGCGTTTATCTATTGCCCGTGCTATTGCTCGTGAACCTAAAATCTTGATTTTAGACGATTGCCTTTCGGCTGTAGATACCAAAACTGAAAACCAGATTTTGAATAATCTACAAGAAATCATGAAAGGAAGAACTTCTGTAATCATCTCACACAGAGTATCTTCTGCAAAGTTAGCCGACAAAATTATCATGCTTGATGATGGAAATATCATTGAACAAGGCTCTCATGAAGAACTGATGAATGCCAATAATGCTTACAAAGAACTTTACGAAAAGCAATTACAAGTAGAAGAAGTAAGTTAGTAATTAGTAATTGGCATTTCAAATTATTACTTATCAGTTGTTTACGATAAATGATAACGTTGCTTAAATTGTATTGATTACTTATAACCCTAATGATGTCATAAAAAATCCTTTTCCCTAATGGATAGCAATTGGTCAAGAAGAGAAATCTATAAAATACTTGAGGTGACTCGGGGCAAAAAAAGTATTGCCTCTATTATATTCAATGCTATTTTATTAACAACGATTTCTCTGAATACTTTTGCCATTATTTTACATTCTGTAAAAAGTTTAAGACATGATTTTGATGTTTTCTTCAGTGATTTCGAATACTTCTCAGTTGTTTTCTTTACGATTGAATACTTCGTTCGGCTTTGGGTCTGTGTAGAAAACGAGAAATATCAACATCCTGTTTGGGGAAGACTACGTTATATTTTTTCGGCTGGTGCTTTAGTTGACTTACTGGCAATTATGCCTTTCTATCTTTCTAATTTCACTTCTGATACTGGTTTAATTAGAATTCTACGACTTTTCAGAATTTTCAGGCTATTCAAATTTTCAAGATATGTACATGCTTTAAAAGTAATAGAAAGTGTATTCAGAGAGAAAAGAGAAGAACTTATTTTAAGTTTTGTCTTCTTTTTATTCACACTTTTAATATCTTCTTCTACCATGTATTATATTGAAAATTCGGCTCAACCTAAAGTATTTTCTAGCATTCCAGCTACACTTTGGTGGGGTGTTACTACAATTACTTCTGTAGGTTATGGCGATACTTACCCAATTACTCCACTCGGAAAATTATTAGGAGGTTTTGTGGCTGTAGCTGGAGTAGCGATGTTTGCTTTGCCAACGGGTATTTTTGTTTCAGGTTTTAATGAACACATCAAAATCTATAAAAACGAAGATAAAAACATGAAATTTTGCCCGCATTGTGGCGAAAAACTGCACTAATTTTCTCCTCTTTTATTTACTTAATTTTCGATATGCCTCAGAATTGGTTGGATCTAATGAAGTGAGTAATGGTACGATTTTCTTTCTTTCGTCCAATGGCGCATCACTAAAAATATTTAACAATTCTGTTGATTTTGCTTCAAAGAAAAGGCGGTACCAAATTTGTCCGGGACGATTCTGACTTACTTGTTTAATCGTATTTAAGTATTCAATTATTTGTTTTCTGCTGTTAGCTGGGTCGTTGGCATAATTATCCATTGCCAAGCGATGATAGGTATAAAAACCTTCACGAAGACTTTGTAATTGCTGATTTAACAAGTTTTCTGCTACCCAATATCGATTACGAATATCATTGGAAGAAGACCAACCTCCTCCAGCATTTTGTGCTAAGTTTACAACGTTCAAGGCTTTTTGAGCATGATTTAATCCGCCCATTTTTTCAAAAGAGTCATAATCAAATGCTAAAGCGATGTAAGCGTAGAAAGCTAACATTTGGGTGAGGTTATCATTGTAATTGTTGTCGTTATAAGTAAGCGGCGTACCTGCAATGTACTTAAAGACGAAATTTCTATCAATATAATTTAAAAGTACAGTTTCATAAGCTGTTCCATAAACAGGACGAGTAACCTGAAAACGGGCATTGGCTTCATACTCTCCAGTGGCTGTTGCTTTGGTAATTATTACGGCTAAAGAGCAATTTATTTTTTCTTCTGGAGCAAAATTATCGTTCGTCCAACGGCGATTGTTCAAAAATTCCTGCATCACATTTTGCAATTCAGTATAAATCTGAGTAGCTCCACGTTGTTCATTTACTTGAATTTGGTCTGTAGAAATACTTACTCTGCAATTGATTTCTTGCGCATTAGCATTTTTACTAACAAGCAAAGTACTCATCACAGCCAAAAGTATGAAAAGAGTATATTTCAGAAAAGGTCTATTTCTATTGTTATTTTTCATCAATGTTATTTTTCGAAATGGCTTCAATAATGGCATTAACTATATCTTGAGCAACGTCTTGTTTTGATTTCAAATCAAATGCTATGATTGTATCATCTTTTCTGATAATACTTATCTTATTCGTATCATGTCCAAAACCTGCTCCTGAATCTTGTAAAGAATTCAGCACAATCATGTCTAGATTTTTAGATTGGATTTTAGCTTTTGCATTGGCTACTTCATTATCGGTTTCCAAAGCAAAACCAACCATTAATTGATTTTCTCGCTTTTGTTGACCTAATGTTTTAGCAATATCAGTCGTTTTAATGAGTTCTATACTAAACGTATCTTCTTTCTTTTTTATTTTCTTTTCAGCTACCACCGCAGGTGTATAGTCTGCCACAGCAGCCGCTAAAATGATAATGTCTGATTCCTGAAAATTAGCCTCAGAAGCTTGGTACATTTCTTCGGCTGAATGTACTTTTACTATTTTGATACTTGAGTCTGGTTTTTTCAAGGCTACTTGTCCACTAACCAACGTTACTTTGGCGCCAGCTTTTGCTAATTTATCAGCAATGGCATAACCCATTTTTCCTGTAGAATGATTACTGATAAAACGTACTGGATCAATCGCTTCCTGAGTCGGTCCAGCGGTAATTAATACTTTTTTATCTTTTAAAACTGGATTTGCAGAGAAGTATTTTTCTAAAATTGCTAGAATTTCTTCTGGTTCAGCCATTCTTCCCTCTCCTACTAAACCGCTTGCAAGCTCACCATAACCAGATTTAATGATGTGATTTCCATAAGATTTCAGTTTGTCAAGATTAGAAACTGTACTTGGATGGAGGTACATATCCAAATCCATTGCTGGGGCAAACATTACTTCACATTTGGCAGAAAGATATACCGCTGTGAGTAAATCATCACAAATGCCATTCGCACATTTTGCCAAAGTATGTGCTGTAGCAGGTGCTATGAGTATAATATCAGCCCAAAGTCCTAAATCTACATGATTATTCCATTGTCCAGTTTCATCTTTTACAAAAGCTGAGAGTACTGAATTTTTTGAAAGTGTTGATAAAGTAAGAGGCGTAATAAATTCTTTGGCGGCTTCGGTCATTACAATTTTTACTTCTGCCCCCTCTTTCACCAGAAGTCTAGTGAGGATAGCAATTTTGTAAGCAGCAATACTGCCTGAAACACCTAATATTATTTTCTTACTTTTAAGCATAATTTGTTTTTTAGCCTCTTTTATCGTTCAACATTGGTTTTGTGGCACAAACTTAATCAAAATCAAAAAGGTCAAATGTAAAACATCTGACCTTTTTGATTAAATAATTAAAGAAAATATCTATTCTTCTGAACCTTCATTTTTTGGCAAAGCAAAAGTGAATTTATCTTCCATGAATTCGTCAATTGCTAAAGACGTTGGTTTTGGCAAACGCTCATAGAATTTAGAGATTTCAATTTGCTCACGGTTTTCAAAAATTTCTTCTAAGTTATCTACTGAAGAAGCAAATTCTGACAATTTATTATTCAATTCCTCTTTAGACTTCAAGGCGATTTGTCTTGCACGTTTCGAGATGATTGCTACGGCTTCATACGTATTTCCTCCTGCTTTGATAGCGAGTTTATCTACGTCTCTGGTAATGATTGATGGATTCGTTGCCATATCTTTGGTTGTTCTACTGTTTCTTGTTAAATGTTTTCAATAAAATACTGATTACTTCTGTTTGTCGCCCGCACCCACTTTTGAAGTATTAGATTTCTCTTTAGCGGCTTTGTATTCGGCTTCAAGTTTTGCAATTCTGTCGCTTTCTTTAAAACTGATGTCGTATAATTTTTCAGCTTTTTCCAAGAAATCACTTTTGGGATATTTATCCACTAAATCTTGGTAAAACTTAATGGCATCATCAAAACGCTCTTTTTGTTTACTTTCAATAGTACTTTGAGCCAAATCATATTGTGATTGAACTTTCAAAAATGCCAATTCTTCATTATAATCTGAATCTGGATAATCCTTTTGAAAGTTGTTAATTTCAATAACTGCTGATTTCAAAGAAGCAATATTAAATTCACTTGTTTTATAATAAAGCTTTACTTTTTCATAAGCTTTTTGCTCTAATTTCTTTCTTAATTCCTTAATCAAGTCAGAAGTTTCGTCTCTAAACTTACTATCTGGGTAATTATTAATAAAGTTTTGTAGCTCGTTAATGGCTGTTATTGTTCCACTTTGGTCAAGATTGAACTGCGGAGAGTTTTTATACAAAGCATAAGCCGACATATAAACGGCTTCTTCATAATGCTCACTTCTGGCGAAAGTTTCAGCAAAACGTTTGAAATGGAAATTAGCCATTTCGTAATTGCCAGTGTGATAATCGCAATATGCTTGATAAAAAGTAGCGATTTCCTGTTGATCTGTTCCGGTCAAAATTGGTAACAATTCCTCAAAGAGTATGCTTGCTTTGTCGTAATGACCTTTCTTGAAGAAACGAATCGCAGCGTCGTACTTTTTCTTTTCATCAGTCATTTTTCTGATTTTTTCGAAATTGCTACACGCACTGAGGGTCAAAGCAAACAGTATGAATAATAAAAATTTGTGAGTTCTCTGCATAAGTTCGCAAAGTTAAGTAATTTTTGGGAGTTTGAAAATCAATACTTGTATTTGTTAATCATATAATTAAGCAAAGTCAAATTTCGTCATTAAAACTGCTTAAAACATGCTATCAAGATAAGATTTAACGAATTTTAACAATTGATATTTTTCACTTTGGGGAAGATGTCATTACTTTAATGAATTTCGCCCACAAATTCGCTTCAAATAACGTCCTTTTAAAAAAATATTTCAAGAAAAAACCCTCAAATAGAACAGATTAGACCTCTTTTGAAATTTATTAGTTTTTAAGGCTATTCATTCCGTATAAGCGAGTGCAATTTCGTATTATTTTTTTTATACTTTTGAAATTATTATATCATTACAAATGCTAATATTATGCTTTATAATGAAGCATTTGGGCAATTTTCCTTTTCATAAACCATATTTTTCCATGTCAAATAAACTATCTAAAAAACTCCGTTTAGGAATTCCAGCAATCCTCATCGGTGGAGCTTTATTTACAACTGCTTATCAAAATTCCCCTTCCAGCCGTTTTATTAATCATTATGTTGATTCTGTATTATCAGAAAACCAAAAAAGATTACCTGATAATTCATTAGAAGGAGTAAAAATGGTAGATGGCTTAGAAGTAAAAACCTTTGCTACTGAGCCAATGTTAATTAACCCGACTGATATTGATGTAGATGCTCGTGGACGAGTTTGGGTATTAGAAGCCTACAATTATCGCCCAAATATCACTTTAAATCCGACAAGAAAAGAAGGTGATAGAATTGTTATTTTAGAAGATAAAGACGGAGATGGCAAAGCAGATGAGAGTAAAGTTTTCTATCAAGATGCCTCTTTAAATGCACCTTTGGGTATTGCTGTTTTAGGAAATGTTGTATTGGTTTCGCAAAGTCCTTATGTTTGGAAATTGACGGATACCGATGGCGACGATAAAGCTGATAAAAAAGAAATACTCTTCCAAGGCATTGGTGGTGAACAGCATGACCACGGAATGCACACTTTTGTATTCGGACCAGATGGTAAACTTTACTTCAATTTCGGGAATGAGGGTCGTCAGTTAAAAGATGCCGCTGGCAATGTGGTAAAAGACCAATTTGGCAAAGAAATTTCACCGAAAAACTACCAAGAAGGAATGGTATTCCGCTGTAATTTGGATGGTTCAGAAGTAGAATGCTTAGGACAAAACTTTAGAAATAATTATGAAGTAGCGGTTGATTCTTATGGCACGATGTGGCAATCTGACAATGATGATGATGGCAATAAAGGTGTGAGAATCAATTATGTAATGGATTATGGCGATTATGGCTACAAAGATGCCATGACTCATGCTTCTTGGCCAAGTAATCGTACCAATATTGAAGAAGAAATTCCAAGACGTCACTGGCATTTGAATGATCCGGGAACTGTGCCAAACCTTTTACAAACAGGTTCTGGCTCACCAACGGGGATGATTATCTATGAAGGGAATTTGTTACCAAGTGCATTTCAAGGACAAATGATTCACTGCGAACCGGGGCATAATGTGGTACGTTCTTATCCCGTTCAAAAGTCTGGTGCTGGTTATACTGCCGAAATTGTGAACATCATGAAGCAGGAAAAAGACCAATGGTTCCGCCCTGCTGATGTTTGTGTTGCGCCAGATGGTTCGTTAATCGTTGCCGACTGGTACGACCCAGGCGTTGGTGGGCACCAAGCTGGTGACCAAACTCGTGGTAGAATCTACAGAATTGCTCCTAAAAATACGCCTTATTACGCTCCTGTTCTTGATTTCACAAAAGTACAAGGAGCGGTTTTTGCCTTACAAAGTCCAAATATTGCTAGTCGTTATTTAGCTTGGGAAGCTCTTACCAAATTTGGGAAAAGTGCTGAACCTGAATTATTAAAACTTTGGAATTCAGGAAATCAACGCATGAAAGCACGTGCTTTTTGGGCTTTGTGTAAACTTGTTGATGGCAAAAAATATGTAGAAATTGCTCTTGCTGATGCTAATCCAGATATAAAAATTGCAGGTTTAAGAGCCGCTCGTCAGTTGAAATTAAATGTTTTAGATTACGTAAAACAATTAGCACAAAGCAACGACCCACAAATTTTAAGAGAATGTGCCATTGCTTTACACGGAAATACTTCTACGGAAGTTGCCAGTATTTGGGCTGACTTAGCCACAAAATATGATGGAAAAGACCGTTGGTATCTTGAAGCATTAGGTATTGGAGCTTCTGATAATTGGGATGCTTGCTTCTCGGCATATCTTAAAAAAGTATCAGACCCAACCTCAACTCCTGCCAGTAGAGACATCGTTTGGCGTGCAAGAACGAATGAAAGTGTAAGATTTCTTGCAAGTTTGGCTACAGATTCTCATATCAGTTTAAAAGAGCGTTTACGTTATTTCAGAGCATTTGATTTTATTAAAGGCAAAGAAAAATCTGAAACCTTATTATCATTATTGAAAGGGAATTCTCCTGAGCAAAATGAGATTAACAAACTTGCTTTAAATCATTTGGATGTAGATTTTGTAAAAACTTCTCCATTAGCAAAACAATCATTAAGTACATTATTGGCTAGTTTGAACGGAAAAGAGTATTTAGAATTACAAACCAAATACTTGTTGCCAGAAGAAAATCCACGCTTAATGAGCATGGTAAGCAAAGGAGAAATGCCACGCCAAGCTGCTGAAGCTTTGATTAAATCACCAGAAGGTTTGATTGTTGTAAAACAAATCATCAACGACCCTAAAAAAGAAACCTTAGCTATTCAGTTGTTAAATGGTATTAAATCAAACGGTGGTCAGGCTTCGATAGATATTATCAAAACGGTGATGTCAGACAAAGCTCGTTCAGCAACCATTCGTCGTGAGGCTACTCGTGTAATGGGCGATAGCGACAATGGGCAGAATTTGATTTTAGCTTATTTGAAAGAAAATAAAATTCAGAAAGATTTTATTCCATTTGCTGTAGAAGGAGTAAGTAAAGCATGGCGTAGAAATGTCCGTATTGAAGCTTCTAAGTATTTAGGAAATTCAAGCAGTACGAATAAAAAACTTCCTCCAGTAGCTGAATTAGTTACTTTGAAAGGTGATGTTAAAAAAGGAGCGGCTGTTTTTGCGGCGAATTGTTCAGTATGTCATCAAGTAAATGGTGAAGGCATGGATTTTGGTCCAAAGCTTTCTGAAATTGGTTCTAAATTGGGTAAAGATGGTCAGTACTTAGCCATTATGTTTCCAGATGCAGGTATTGGTTTTGGTTATGAAGGCTGGGATTTAAAAATGAAAGATGGTTCTACGATGAGTGGAATCATTGCTTCAAAAACCGAAACTGACATTAGTTTAAAAATGCCCGGCGGAATTGTTCAAAACATCAAAACAAGCGCTGTAAAGTCCATGAAAATGATGAATAATTCAATGATGCCAACAGGATTAATGGATGGAATGAGTAAAGAAGAAGCTGTTGATTTAGTAGAATTCTTGACTAGTTTGAAGAGAAAGTAAACGAGCTTTGAGTCTTTAAATTAAGATAAATACGGTTTGAGACAAAAGATGTCTCAAACCGTATTTATTTTTATATAGTTTCTCTGATTATTATGTTGGAAATATAAAGTCTTGTTTCCTTCACTTTATAAACACAAAAAAGGCTTGAAGCAATTACGTTTCAAGCCTTTTTGTGTTAATATTTTGAAAACCTTATCTCAATAATTCTATCCAGCCTTTTAATTTAACAGTTGGATAGCTAGGATCTAACATCAAGTATTTCACTTCAGCATTATAGAAATAAGTACCTACTGGCAACTCTTTTCCATTTGTATCTGTACCATTCCAAGATAATTTTGGTCCAGTATAATCATATACTTTTTGTCCTGCACGATTATAGACGCTAAACGTTAAATTCTGTACAAATCTTGGACATCTTATTGCTTGGAAAATATCATTCTTGCCATCACCATTTGGAGTAAATACATTTGGTAATTCAAAACTTGGACAGTTATCCTTACAAACAGTATTACTTGGCGCACTTTCTATTCCGTATTTATCTGTAGCTGTTACATAATAACAACCTAAATATGAATCATTTTTAACATGCGTGAAAGTCTGCAAAGGTGGCGTCGGGCTCGTTACTTCTCCTACTTTCGTAAAGGTAGCATCCGAACGTTCGGCATAGTAAATGGTATATTTTACAATGTCCTTCGTACAATCACTTCCTGAGGCAGATTTATCAGGATTCGTCCAAGTAAGTTTATTTTCGAAAGATGTTAAATCACAATTTGCATTATCTTTTGTGTACTTATCACAATCAAGCATATCAATTATCAATTGCGGTGGACAAGGAACAATATCACTTAATGGCGTTGCACAAATAATTTGCGAGAAATTATAATACAAATCTGGTTTGATTCTAGCATCACCATAAGTACCAACTGTTTCTACTTTGTAACAGTAAGTAGAATCTTGCGACATTTTAGCTAAAGCTACACCATCAGCAACATAAGTATCAGCACCCGTATCAGTAAAAGCAAACGTACTTGCCGAAGTTACTGGTACATCCGCTATACGATTGAATACGCCTGAACCTGAACGAGTTTCACGATAAACACGATGTACTTGATTTTCATTCTTCCAAGGTACAAGTGCTTGCCAAGATAAACGTACTATTTTCTTATCGGGTGTTGCTGATAAACGAACACTACTTGCTTTATCGGTACTATCTAATAAAGTTAAAGCTGTGTTATTGGTATAATAAAATGCAATGCGATAGCTATAGGCATTTGCCGTAGTATTCAAGCCTTTGTCAACAAAAATAGTATCTGCTTTTCCTGATAAATCTGTATCAATATTTGGCGAAACTTGAGTAAAGTTTGTTCCGTTCAATCCTGTTGCTCTGAACAAACGATATTGATATGGTCCTTTGAACGCATTTTTATCTAGTCCCAAAGGGCGAGTCCATTTCACCGTAATTTCACCATTTATTGCATCCGTTTTATCAACCGAAACGTTTGTCATTACCGACATTTGAATTGGTAAATTAGCACAAGCTTGGTCTGAAACAATACTTTCAGCTTTATTGATACCATTCGTGAAAACGACTACCGTTCTGTAACTGTAATCTGTATTACGTTTCAGGTTTTTATCCACATAACTTGTAGCTGAAACAGGCACTCTTGCTACTTCTACATAACCCAAGCTTGATGGTAAACCAGTGGCACATTTATCAGGAGTATAGGCTGTACAACCTTCTTTACGATAAATCACAATTTCAGAACCAGCATTCTGACAAGTATAACTATCCCAAGTTAAAGTTATCGCCTTGTTTCCTGCATCGCCAGTTGCTTTCAGATTTTTAACTCTAGGAGCAACGATTCTAATCTTCCAAATTTTACTATCTACCAAACTCGGAATAAGCGCACTCTTTGGTAAATCTTGTACTTTAAACAAAATATCATAAGGTTCTTCTCGGATATGGTTACAGCCCGTTTGCCAAACAAATCTGCCAGAAGCAGGCGATGCTTGGTTAGCCGTTGAAGTAAATGTTGCATACGGCGCTCCAATAAATGTAGTGCCATCTGGGAGTCTATAAACAGCTCCAGTTGAAAGTATTGTCAAATTATCTACTCTTCCAGAATTAGAAGGTGTATCAGTAGCCGTAATCGTTTGGTTAATCAGTGTTCCAGCTTCCACACAAATATCATCTGGTATTTTGATAACTGGAGGTTTGTTGTCGGCATCTTTTACTTCAATTTGCATATCTCTTTCAGTAATCGAAATCAATACACCATTTCGCCATTCTTCAACATAAAAAGCACAGTTGTATAAACCAATTTCTTGAGGAACATCCCAAATTAAATCACCTGTGAGGGCATTGATAGAAAAATTACTTGGTGTAGTTGCTACCTCATTTGGCTGACGAAAACCCGGAACGGCATCACCTTTTCTATCAGTACAGTTGTCTTGGTCACCTCTTCTACAGAAAGTAAGACGATAGGCTAAACTATCGCCATCTACGTCAATCGCATTGGGATTATGAATAAATTTTTGTCCAACCACAGCTGTTAAATCAACCGCTGGATTTAATAAAATTGGTGTTGAGTTCAGTCCTAAACCCGGATTTACTTTAAAAATTGTTTCTACATAAAAAGCTACAGCATCCGAAGCTCCACCAATATTTCTAACACCTTGATTCCTATTTGAAATTGCTACAGTTACTTTATAATCTGCCGCCCCTGAATAAGTATAAATTGCTTTATAAATACCTTTCCCAATTCCATTACCAATGTCTTCACCGTTTCCTCCGCCGTTGATACGGGGCGCTCTGATACTTCCGATGCCATCGCCAAAGCAAAAAGAGGCATCTCTTTGGTCTTGCCAAGCTCTAAATCCAGTATTTAAATCGCAATAAATAGTTAGGGTAAATTCGTAAGTAAAAGAAGATGATGAAATTCTTTTGACAGAAATTTCCCCTCCTCTCATGTGTGTTGCGAAAGACTCAGTAGTGGAAAAAACCAAAAAGAGGCCTATTACGAAAAGGTATAATTGTTTAAATCTCATAAAAATTTAGAATGTAAAATTCGGATGATTTGCCCACAAGTTATGTATTATTTTTTTTGCTAACTAACGAAACAAAAAATCGAACATTAAGTTAAATCACAAGAGCCAACAGGAAGGCTCTTCAAAATTAATCTTTAACAATAAAAACAAGGTCTAAGTCTTATTTTATTGTAAAAAAACGTAAAAACATTATAAATAATTGCTAAAAAGTGATAGATAATTTGATAGACAATCGTTTGGGTCGTAGTTTTGGGGAGGATATTTAGTTTTAAATTACTGGATATTGATTATTAGTGATATTTCATCTTTGAAAAAGTGAATTCACCCATCATCATTATCTATTAACCTAAAACTATTAACCATTTTACTGATAACTAAAACAATTAAAAGATGTCTTGGGTAACAAAAACACTAACGAGTTCACTGGGTAGAAAACTACTGATGGCCATCACGGGATTATCGTTAATCGGCTTTCTTGTGGTACACTGTGGAATCAATGCTTGTATTTTTCTAAACGACGGTGGTGAAACTTTCAATGAAGCTGCGGAATTTATGGCTCACAACTGGCTAATCAGAGCTGCTGAAGTAATCTTAATGCTAGGCTTTCTTATTCACATTGTGGATGGATTAATGCTTTGGAAGTCAAATTCAGAGAAACGTCCTGTAAAGTACGCTGTTGTAAAAGGAGAAGCCAATTCTACTTGGTATTCACGTTCGATGGGTTTATTAGGATCTTTACTTTTGATTTTCCTAATTATTCACCTTCGTCATTTTTGGGTAGTTAGCCGTTTTACGGATGTAATTACAAGTGGAGAAAAAACTTTATTCGCTGAAATGGTAGAAGTTTTCCAAAATCCAATTGTTGTAGTTGTGTATGTTTTCGGTTGTATTTCTTTAGGATACCATTTATTACATGGTTTTCAGAGTGCTTTCCAAACAATGGGATGGAATCACCCGAAATATACTCCATTCATTAAATCTTTAGGAACTGGGTTTTCGATTATTGTTCCTATTGTTTTCGCAGCAATGCCAATTGCAATGCATTTCGGATGGATTGCATAATGAAGAAACGAATATGATTTTATCAAGTTAAACTTCGTAAATATCATGTCTTTTAATCATTCCATCTTATTATTAACAATTCATAATTCTTAATAAAAAATTATGTCAACTAAATTAGATGCTAAAATACCGGGTGGGTCATTACAAGAGAAATGGACAAAGTTCCGTTCTACTGTACCCTTGGTAAACCCCGCAAACAAGCGAAATATTGAAATCATTGTTGTAGGAACTGGCTTAGCTGGAGCTTCTGCAGCAGCTTCTTTAGCAGAAATGGGATATAAAGTTAAGGCTTTCTGTTTCCAAGATTCTCCTCGTCGTGCGCACTCTATTGCAGCACAAGGTGGTGTTAACGCTGCTAAAAATTACCAAAATGATGGTGACTCTGTTTACCGTCTTTTTTATGATACAATTAAAGGTGGTGACTACCGTGCACGTGAAGCAAACGTTCACCGTTTAGCTGAAGTTTCAGGTAATATCATCGACCAATGTGTGGCTCAAGGGGTTCCTTTCGCTCGTGAGTACGGTGGTTTGTTATCTAACCGTTCTTTCGGTGGTACACAAGTACAACGTACTTTTTATGCAGCAGGACAAACTGGTCAACAATTATTATTAGGTGCTTACTCAGCTTTACAACGCCAAGTAGGTTTAGGTAATGTAGAATTATTTACTCGCCACGAAATGATGGACGTAGTAATGGTTGACGGCAAAGCTCGTGGTATCATCGCTCGTGATTTGATTTCTGGTAAATTAGAACGTCACTTTGGTCACGCTGTATTGTTAGGTACTGGTGGATACGGAAACGTATTTTACTTATCAACCAATGCAATGGGCTCTAACGTAACGGCTGCTTGGAAAGCGCACAAAAAAGGAGCTTTCTTTGGTAACCCTTGCTATACACAAATTCACCCAACTTGTATTCCCGTTTCTGGCGACCACCAATCAAAGCTTACTTTGATGTCGGAATCGTTACGTAACGATGGTCGTATTTGGGTTCCTAAAAAGAAAAATGACACTCGTCCTGCTGCTCAAATTCCTGAAGACGAACGTGATTATTACTTAGAACGTCGTTACCCTGCTTTCGGTAACTTGGTTCCTCGTGATATCGCTTCTCGTGCAGCGAAAGAGCGTTGCGATGAAGGTTATGGAGTAGGTGCTTCTAAAAAAGCTGTTTACCTTGACTTCGCTGCGGCTATCTTACGTTATGGACGTGGTGAAGCTACTAAAAAAGGTATGCACAATGCTACAACTGAAGAGTTGCAAGTAATGGGGAAAGAAGTAGTAAAAGAGAAGTACGGTAACTTGTTTGATATGTACAAACAAATTACTGGTGAAGACCCTTACGAGTTACCAATGCGTATTTATCCTGCTGTTCACTATACAATGGGTGGACTTTGGGTTGATTATAACTTAATGACTACTGTTCCAGGACTTTATGCAATGGGCGAAGCAAACTTCTCTGACCACGGTGCTAACCGTTTAGGAGCTTCTGCTTTGATGCAAGGTTTGGCAGATGGTTATTTTGTAATTCCTTACACAATCGGTGCTTATTTATCTGGTGATATTCGTACTAAAGCGATTCCAACAGATGCTCCTGAATTCGTTGCTGCTGAAAAAGCGGTTCAAGATACTATCAACAAATTGATGTCTATTAAAGGAACAAAATCTGTTGATTATTTCCACAAAAAATTAGGTTTAATTATGTGGGATAAATGTGGAATGGCTCGTAACGAAAAAGGGTTGAAAGAAGCGATTGCTGAAATCCAAGAAATCAAAAAACAATTCTGGTCGGATGTTCGTATTCCGGGCGATGCAGATGAATTTAACCCTGAATTAGAAAAAGCAACTCGTGTAGCTGACTTTATTGAATTAGGAGAATTGATGTGTATTGATGCCTTGAACCGTAATGAATCTTGTGGTGGTCACTTCCGTGAGGAATACCAAACAGAAGAAGGAGAAGCTCTTCGTGATGACGAAAACTACGCTTATGTAGCTGCGTGGGAATACAAAGGCGACTCTCAATTCGAATTACACAAAGAAGAATTGGTTTATGAGAATATTAAGATTGCCCAAAGAAGTTACAAATAATTTGAAAGTTTGATGATTTGAAAATTTGAAAATGAAAGTTTTAGAAGTGTTTAGTTAAGAATTTAAAGGAGAATTTTTTATTTTAGTATAAAAATGCTTTAAATTAAAAACTACACTTTATGCGAAATGACAAAGAGAATCTAATTGTAAGTAAAACACTTTTATTTTCAATTCAAATCATCAAATTCAGTGAGATATTAGAAACCAATAGAAAGTTTGTTATCGCTAAACAGTTGTTAAGAGCAGGAACATCTATTGGAGCAAATGTTTGGGAAGCTCAGAATTCAGAAAGTAAAGCAGACTTTATTCACAAGATAAAAATTGCTGCTAAAGAAGCCGACGAAGTAACATATTGGCTAAAACTTTGTGAGTTATCAGAATCCTACCCGCAACCAGAACAAATTATCATTGAAGAATTAACTCAGATTATTCGGATACTGTCAAGAATAATTAGTAGCTCAAAAATGAATAAATAATAATCTTAAATTAAACAATTATTGTTATTCATTTTCAAATCTTCAAATTTTCAAATCTTCAAATTGATTCAGAAATGGAAGGAAATATGAATTTGTCGCTAAAGGTTTGGCGTCAGAAAAATGCAAATAGCGAAGGCAATTTTCAGCAATACGATGTAAAAGGTATTTCTGAAGATATGTCATTCTTAGAGATGTTCGATGTATTGAACGAACGTCTTATCAATGAAGGCGAAACTCCAGTAGCTTTCGACCACGATTGCCGTGAAGGTATTTGTGGAATGTGTTCAATGTACATCAATGGTCAACCACACGGACCAAACAAAGGTGTTACTACTTGTCAGCTTCACATGAGAAGCTTCAAGGATGGTGATACAATCACAGTAGAACCTTGGAGAGCAAAAGCATTCCCAATCGTAAAAGACTTAGCAGTAAACCGTTCTTCATTCGACCGCATTATTTCTGCGGGTGGATATATTTCGGTAAACACTGGTAATGCACAAGATGCCAACTCATTACCAATTCCAAAACCAGATGCTGATGATGCTTTTGCAGCAGCTGCTTGTATTGGTTGTGGTGCTTGTGTGGCAGCTTGTAAAAATGCTTCTGCAATGTTGTTTACTTCTGCAAAAATATCTCAATTGTCTTTACTTCCGCAAGGACAAGCTGAACGTACAATTCGTGCAGAAAACATGGTTGCTCAGATGGATATCGAAGGTTTCGGTGCTTGTACAAACACAGGTGCTTGCGAAGCTGAATGTCCAAAAGGCATTTCATTAGAAAACATCGCACGCATGAACCGTGAATATTACGGAGCAGTACTTTCTTCGAAATAAGCTTTCGTTTTAAATATTAAAACCCCATTTGCCAGAGTAATCTTGGTAAATGGGGTTTTCGTTTTATAAATAAGTTTACTGACAAAGCTACTTTTACTCTCTAATAATCGTTTTATCACTTAATGCCATTTCAGCAATTTCATCTTTCCGTTTAAAAGAAACTCCTTTATGTTTTTGCATATAGTGAATCAATTGATTAGTGGCATTTACCATTTGAGGAGTCCCTCCGATTCGGTCATGAAAACTAATTGACATTTGTCTTCTTTTGAATTCAGCTTCCTCGTACAATTGGTCAAACTCAAATTTTACTTGGTTCATAAACTGATCTACCGAAAAATTCTTTCCTTCTATCAACAAAATATCATTATTCCGTAAAGTATAAGGTACTACTACAAAATCTTTATGATTTACTTGAATTACAAAAGGTTCATCTCTACTCAAGTCATCAATATGATATTTAAAACCAAGCTCTTGCAGAATATTCAATGTGTTTTCTCCTCTTCTCAACCAATTGGCGTTGTAGCCAACAGGATTAAAACCTGTTACTTTTTTAATAGCATCTACACCATCTTCAATAAACTTCTTTTCTTCTTCATAAGTCATATTATATTGCGATGCCCAATTCATTCCATGAGCTGCTGCTTCATGTCCACGTTCTACAATTTCTTTTGCTAAATTCGGATTATTAACGACAGCAGAACCAACCATGTGCGAACTTACTTTAATGCCTAATTTATCCCAATTATCCAACATCCTAGGGATACCTTCTTTATAACCATATTGATACCAAGTATTGGCGGGTAAATCTCTATACCCTTTTTGTAAATTTTGTGGAAATGGACTTTCAGCATTTTCTGGCTGACCACCTGCTTCAAATTGCATTGAGATTGAAACAACTAATCTTGAACCATCTGCCCATTTGCTTTTCTTCTTGACATCAATCTGACTATTGATTTTTTGGTTAAACGTAAATTCTGTATTGCTTTGTAGAACTCCTGTCAAACCTAACAGGCTTCCTTGTTTGATGAAGTTTCGTCTTTGATTCATTGTTAATTATTTTTTAAAAAGAATGGTGTCTAAAGCATACTCATTATTATTCATTACAAACTGTAATAGAACCGCAAAGAATGCCACATGAATTAACTGACTTGGAACGGCTTCCCAATTCTCTATTAAACAAGTACCTAAAATAAGCATAGTCATTACTACACCTCCCGCTATCAGAGCAGTTTTGGTAAATAAGCCCAAAAGCAATAAAGTACCAATCACAAACTCGGCGACAGGCAAAGCATAGCTAAAAGGTACTATCATAGATTTTGGAAGCATGGCATTTTCAAAGCTTTTTACCATCCATCCACTAAAGCCCGCTAATTTTGGTAAACGCACCAGTCCATGTCCAAACATACTTGCTCCGATGGCAAGCCTCAATAAAAGAAAAGTTATTGTGTTCATTTTTTATGTTGTTTTAATGATACAAAACTCTCAAACTTCTCAAATTTCAAGCAGTACAATCATTGGTTTTGTTTGTACATTTACAGGCATGGAAAGAAAGCATTTATATCATCCTTTTGAAATTGATTTCTTGGAAACACAAGAATATGTGGCTAAAGAACACAAGAATAGCTTTTTTGAAATGGTATTTATCTTAGAAGGCGAAGGCATACAAATGATTAATAACCACAAATTGCCTTACAGCAACAATAAACTATTCCTAATTTTTCCTGAAGATAAACATGGCTTTGAAGTACATAGCCCAACGAAGTTTTTCTTTATTCGTTTTAATGATGGCTATCTGAAAAGCCAGAGTAAAGAGTGGATTCATAAAGTAGAATACATTTTTCATAACCATAATCATTTACCCGGTTGTATTCTGAAAAATGTAATAGACAAGCCTCTGATTCGTGCGTTGGTAGAAGCCTTAATGAATGAACGTACAAACCAATTTCCTCAACAAAACGAAGTGGTAGCTCAACTTATTAACACCATTATAACAATAGCAGCAAGAAATATTACTTTAATGGATAAAGTAATATTGAAAAATACAAGTTCGGAAGGTACAATAGCTTTAGTAAATTATATTCATCAACATATTTATTCTCCCGATGAATTAAGAGCAGAAAAAATGGCAGAACACTTTAATCTTTCGCTTACTTATATCAGCGAATATTTCAAAAAACACGTTGGTATTAATCTTCAACAATACATTACTGATTATAAAATCAAATTAATTGAAACTCGACTTCGCTTTACCGATATGCGAATTAATGAAATAGCTTATGAATTTGGCTTTACTGACGAAAGCCATTTGAACAGGATTTTCAAAAAATATAAAAGTAAAAGTCCGACAGAATATCGGAAAGTTAGTCAATCAAACCTTTAATTAAAAGAATGCCTAAATTCAAGCGGAGAAACGTTGGTTTTGTTCTTGAATAATTTACTAAATGATTGTGGATGTTCAAAGCCTAATTGATATGCTATTTCGCTAACAGATAATGAGGTTGTTGTCAATATCTCTTTCGCCTTTTCAATCAGTTTTGTATGGATATGATGTTGTGTACTTTGTCCTGTTAAACTCCTAAGCATATCACTTAAATAGTTGGGAGAAACATTTAATTGAGCTGAAAGGTATTGAACCGTTGGTAAGCCTAATTGTTGATTTTTACCCGTATCAAAATAACTTACTAGCAACTCATCTAGTTTTATTAGAAGTTCGTCATTGGCTGTTTTACGAGTAATGAACTGTCTGTTATAATATCGATTACAGTAATTCAGTAATAGTTCAATATGAGAAACAATAACATCCTGACTAAACTTATCAATCACTGACCCGTATTCCTGTTCGATATTTTTAATGATAGTATCTAGCATAGCCTCCTCTTTTTCAGAGAGATGAAGTGCCTCGTTGACAGCATAAGAAAAAAATCCATACTCTTTAATCGTCTTTTGTAAGGAATAATTACGGATAAAATCAGGATGGACAACCAACCACCAACCTTTTAAAGCAATATCCTCAGTTACAACTGTTGAAATTACTTGTCCTGGAGAGAAAAACGTCATTAGCCCTTCGTCAAAATCATAATAGTTTTGTCCATACTTTAGTTTACCTGTAAAATCCTTTTTGATACAAATAGAGTAAAAGTTATAGATAATACTCTTCATATTATCATCAAAACGGCAATTAATACTGTTCATACTAATTACACTCACTAATGGATGTTCGGGCTTAGGTAAACCTAATAAGCGGTGCAATTCAGAAATTGAATTGATGATATATGGCTGATTTGCTTCTTTTTTCATTTCCGTAAATACTTCAAAAAAGATAAAAAAGGAAAGCCTTTCAAAGATTAGGCTTCCCTTGAATTCTATAATTATTATCCAACCATCGACATCCCCCAAGCATCATAACGGTCGCCTGTAGATGTTCCTAATGGAACGATACTCTCTAGTCTGTTTAATTCATCTGTGCTTAAATGAATATTGACAGTGTCAATGTTTTGCTCTACATATTTCACTCGTTTCGTTCCGGGAATTGGTAAATATCCTTTAGACAAGACCCAAGTAATCGCTAATTGTGATGGTGTGATACCTTTTTCATCAGCAAGTTTCTTGATTTCACTAACCAATTCTAGATTTTTATAGAAGTACTCATTTTGAAAACGAGGGATAGTTCTTCTAAAATCATCAGCTGGAAAATCATCTTGACTTTTAATATCGCCAGAAAGAAATCCTCTTCCTAAAGGAGAATAGGCTACAAAGCCAATATTTAATTCCTCTAGTGTCTTTAAAATGCCTGTCTCCTCAACAGTTCTTTCAAATAAAGAATACTCTGATTGTATCGCTGTTAATGGATGTACAAGATGTGCTTTCTTGATGGTTTCTGAAGATACTTCCGAAAGTCCGATATAACCTATCTTTCCTTCCTTTACCAAATCAGCCATTGCACCAACGGTATCTTCGATAGGTGTATTAGCATCTAGTCTATGAAGATAATACAAGTCTATATAATCTGTACCAAGATTTTTCAGAGAACGTTCAATAGCTTTTTTTATGTATTCAGGTTTTCCATTAATTTGCCAAGTAAGTTGCTCATTATCATCAATTTCATAGCCAAATTTTGTGGCAATAATGTATTTATCTCTATTACCTTTAATAGCTTTTGCAATCAGCCTTTCGTTTTGCAATGGGCCATATAAATCGGCCGTATCTAGGAAGTTTCCTCCTAATTCTAATGAACGATGAATAGTAGCAATTGATTCAGCCTCATCGGCTTTTCCATAAATATCTGCTCCTGCTATTTGGGTCATTCCCATACAGCCTAAGCCAATTTGGGGTACTACTAATCCTTGGTTTCCTAATGCAATTTTATTTAAACTGTTCATGATTTAATTTTTAAGATGAGTGTTTATTTTTAACATGACAAAGTTCTACAAACGCTCATTTAAAAATGTAGCCAAATCCCTTGAAGTTGTATCCAAAATGAGGCAAAAAGACTATATAGATTCATTCAGTAGAATATTCAAGACCTTAGCTTTATAGATTAACACAAAACCTTCAAATGTTTGAAATATGAAATTGATTCCGTCTATTTTCTTTGCTCTTTTTTCCATTTTTACCGCTTTCTCACAAAAAAATAATACTACGTTAGATTTCTCTCGTGAGGTAAATATTGTTTATAATACTCAAATTCCTTTGGTGACTACGACTGCTCAATTATTTAAAAAAGATATTGAACAAGTATTTGATTCAAAAGTGAATTTTAATCAAAAAAATGTATCAAAAGCTTCTCTAAATGTTATTTTACGCATCGCTGGCGAACCTATTGCTGCTGATTTGAAAAAAGTAATTTCAGCAAATGATAAAAAAATCACAGGTAAATGGGAAGTATTTAGTTATATCAATCAGCTAAAAAGTCAAAAGCAAACGTTGATTATCACTGGAAGTGATGCTCGTGGATTGGCTTATGGAGTATTGGAACTCTCAAAAAAAATAGGAGTAAATCCTTGGTATTTTTGGGCGGATGTTCCTATCGTAAAATCTACAAGTAAAAAAATATCCGTTTCGGATACTGTCAGCGTTGAACCTTCTGTAAAGTATCGTGGTATTTTCTTGAATGATGAAGATTGGGGCTTACAACCTTGGGCTGCTAAAACTTTTGAACCACAAACAAAAGATATTGGACCTGCCACTTATGCAAAAATTTTTGAATTATTGCTTCGCTTGAAAGCCAACCTTATTTGGCCAGCCATGCACCCATCAACAAAGGCTTTCTATCATTTTCCTGAAAATAAAATTGTTGCTCAAAAGTATGGAATCATCGTGGGAACGTCTCATGCAGAACCTATGATGAGAAATAATGTGGACGAATGGGATGATAAGACGATGGGAGATTATAATTTTTTCACGAACAAGGATAAAATCATCAATTACTGGGAAACTAGAATCAATGAAATAAAGGATTATGAAAACTACTATTCGATTGGAATGCGTGGCAAGCACGATAGCGGAATGGAAGGTGCAAAAACGATTGATAAAGCTGTAGAAACGACGGAGGAAATCATTCAAATTCAAAGAGATTTATTGAAAAAGTATGTTAAAAAGCCTTTAAATGAGATTCCTCAAGCCATGACGCTCTACAAAGAAGTTTTGAATTTGTATGAAAATGGCATGAAAATACCTGATGATATTACGTTAGTTTGGTCTGACGATAATTATGGTTATATCAAAGGTTTAAGTAATGAAACTGAAAGAAAACGTAAAGGTGGTGCTGGGGTTTATTATCATGCTTCTTATTGGGGACGACCACACGATTATCTTTGGTTGGGAACAACACATCCAGCGCTAATTCATTTTGAAATGAGTAAAGCTTATGAAATGGATGCGAAAAATATTTGGGTTTTGAACATCGGTGATATTAAACCTAACGAGTATTCTATGCAATTGTTTCTGGACATGGCTTATGATATGAAGCCTTTTCAAGAAGGAAAAAGTGTTAAAACACATTTAAGTAAGTGGACAAATGCTCTTTTAAAAAGTCCTCAATCGGCAGATTTACTCTGGCAATATTATCAGTTAGCTTTTATTCGTAAACCTGAATTTATGGGTTGGAGCCAAACAGAACCTACTCGTGCTACACATCCCACTACTTTTACTCCTACTGAAGTAAATGAACGTTTGCAGCATTATCAACAACTTGAAAAGGAGGTTTTGAAAAATCGTCCAACTGATAAAACACTTGCTGATGCTTATTTTCAATTGGTGGAATATCCTATTTTGGCTTCCAGTAAAATGAATCAGAAGTTTCTTTACTTGGATAAATTTTATGAAAAGCCAATTGCAGAAAGAGATAATAATGATGTGAATTTTCAAGCTGCTATTCAAAACTATCAAAGTATTCAAGATTTAACGAGCTACTATAATAATCAATTATCAGGCGGAAAATGGAAATACATGATGAATGCCGCTCCTAGAGGTTTACCCGTGTTTAACCATCCTGAAAAATTACTAAAAGTTGAACAAAAGAATGTTGCGGAAAGTCCAAAAAATATTAAAATCGCTGCGGGAGATTATGTTTCGGTAAAACAAGGTGTAAATACTTTTTGGAAAAAAATTGCAGAACCAAGTTTCTCTGGTTCATCTGTTGTAAGCGAACCATTTCGTTTAGGGAAATCTCTTGATAGTACTAAAACTGACGAACTTCCTACTTTAACGTATCAGTTTAATGTAACTGAAAATGCTCTTGCAGATTTAAGTATTGTGGCTTTGCCATTGCATCCTGTTCAAATGGGGCTTGGACAAAGAATTGGTATCCAAATAGACGAACAAAAAGTACAAATTCTTAATTTTCAGACTTATGACAGAAGTGAAGAATGGAAGCAAAATGTACTTTCAAATACAGCAAAGAGAATTCTTAAAATGAATAAACTCAATGCAGGAAAGCATACTTTCAAGGTTTTTATGATTGACCCGGCAGTTGTTCTTGACCATTTTGTATTGAGTTTTCATTAAAGAACTTAATCAACTTGGCGGTTTCTGAAGGCTAGTCAACATCAAAAATTAACCTGAAACACAATTTATCTGCCTTTTTGTTTTCAGTCTTATATAATTTTCCAATCTTTGAGCAATCTTATATTCGATTATATTAAAACCAATTAACTTTTATGAATAAAGTCTATTTGAGTGATTCTGGTCCAAAGGTTTCTGAGGCAATCTATGGATTTTGGAGATGGGCAGACAACGGTTCTGAGACTGTTGCTAATATGGAGAGGATTGTTAATTTATGTTTGGAATTAGGTATCAATACTTTTGACCATGCAGATATTTATGGCAATTATACCATCGAAGAATATTTTGGGAAACTCATTCAGCAAAAAGCCATCAAAAGAGAAGAAATTGTACTTTTTAGCAAATGTGGCGTTCGGAAATCTGACAAAGGTTATGTGTATTATGATAATACTGAAAAGTACTTGTTAGAAAGTGTTAATAATTCCTTGAAAAGGCTTAAAACAGATTATTTAGATATTTTCTTGTTGAATCAAATCGACATGATAAGTAATCCTGAAGAAACAGCACAAGTATTAAGAGAATTGGTAAACAGTGGGAAAATTAAACATGTAGGTGTTAGTAATTTAACAGTATTTCAACATCAGTTGTTAGAATCGTATTTGCGTAAACCCATCGTAACGAACCATATTGAACTCAATCTTATCAATACTTCTGCGATTGAAGATGGTAGATTAGATTTTATCAAGCAACGTTTTAGCAAACCCTTGGCTTGGGCTCCTTTGGCTGGCGGTAAAATTTTGGATGGTACAGATGCAAAATCTGCTATCATAAGAGCAAAATTGACTGAAATCGGACAAAAATATGATGCTAATGTTGAACAAACTGCTGTAGCTTGGCTTTTGCAATTAGGTACTTTGCCAATTATTGGTTCACTATCTGAAGAAAGAATCCGTAACGCTGTAAGTGCTACAGAAATTAAACTGAACCACGAAGATTGGTATGAGATTTATAATCTGGCGATGATGAAGTAATTTTCCATAATCGTTTGATGCCAATTAAAAAGGCAAGTGATGTAAGTTTCACTTGCCTTTTTTAATGAAAACTATTGAATTACATAAACAGTTAATCCACGTGCGCCGTGTGCGCCAATTACTAAACTTTGCTCAATATCTGCTGTTTTTGATGGCCCAGAAATAAAAGTACCGAAACCAGTTTCGTCAACTTTTACTCTTTCATAAGCTCGGTGCATATTAGTTACGATTTCTGAATTTTTAATAATGATGACTAAATACTGAGTAATCATTGGCAATACTCTATGTGGTAATTGCTTTTCAGAAACCCAAATTGCTCCGTTTTCTGCCACGCCAAATTCACCTTCAATGATGGCTAAGTTCAGGGTTTCCAGCTCATGTGGGTCACTTACGTTCAAACTAAAATCAGCTAAATCTGCTAATGCTTCAACAGTTGATGCAATTTTAGTAACGTCCTTATAATGTGCTTGAATATCTGCTTTTATTTCTTCGTAAGAATTTACAGCAATAGCCTTCCCTCCTACAAAACTGAGAATTTCTGCAAATTTCTCGAAGTTATTTTCATAAACCGTATCAAATTTATACTGAACAGTTAGCTCTCTGTATTCAGGTTGATTTTGTTTGATAAGGGATAATATTTTTTCTCTGCTTGACATTTTTTTATTTTTTTGAGACTTTGGGATTGGGGACTTTAGGACTGGAGGACTTTTAGACACAAGATGTAGGAATTGAAGATATCTCGCCGGCTGGTGGTCTGTGAAGACACAGATCACGGCACTGGTAATTCCTAAAGTCCTCAAATCTTAAAGTCATAAAGTCTCTAATCCTTAAAATCTATTTTCAATCAAATCCCAAAGATTTCCGTATAAATCTTTAAATACTGCTACTGTACCATAAACTTCTTCCGAAGGTTCTCTGACGAATTCAATTCCTACGCTTTTCATTTGGTGGAAATCTCTCCAGAAATCGTCTGTTTTCAAAAACAAGAATACTCTCCCACCCGATTGATTTCCGACACTTTTCTTTTGTTCTTCATTCACAGCTTTTGCCAGTAATAAACAAAAACCATTTGAATTTTGTGGTCGTACCAAAACCCATCTTTTACTTTCGGTCAGTGGCGTATCTTCCACGAGTTCAAATTGTAGTTTTTGCGTATAAAACTCAATAGCTTCGTCATAATCACGCACGACTAAAGTCATTTGAGAGATACTTTGTTTCATTTTTTTAGACTTTAGGATTTGGGGAGACTTGAGGACTTTAAGACTGGAGGAATTGTTTGGGACTTGAGGACTTTAAGATTAGAGGATATATTTCCCATGTTCTGTATCTTCTCTAAAAACTCCAACGAAACATTTGATTCTTTTATTTTGTATCTTGATTCCTGTATCCTAAAGTCTCCAAATCCTTCAGTCATAAAATCCTAAAGTCTTAAAGTCTAAATTACAAACCCTTTTCACGAATATACCAATCTCTGAAACTTTCTTTTGGAGGCTCAGGCATTTCTCTTTGATTGTACCAAGGATTCATTCCATTATTCACCAAGAAAGGAGCATTTTTCATAAAGAATCTACCTAATTTTCCTGCTGTTCTAAAGAATTTTGGAGAATTCAAAACCATTGCCATTGAATTAATTCCTGCAGCTTTTACTTTAGAAACATGACCACCCTGTACCAATACTTGTCGCCATTTATACAATTGGTCATGAATATCAATTTTCACTGGACAAACATTTGAACATGAGCCACAAAGCGTTGAAGCAAAAGGTAAATCTGCATTCTTTTCCATATCCAGATTTGGTGCCAAAATAGAACCAATTGGTCCAGCTACAGCGGAGTGATAACTAAATCCACCCGAACGACGATAGACAGGACAAGTATTCATACAAGCGGCACAACGAATACATTTCAAAGAATTTCTAAAATCTGGACGACCTAATTGTGTTGTTCTGCCATTATCTACCAAGATAATGTGCATTTCTTGTCCTTCACGTGGTTTATGGAAATGACTTGAAAAAGTAGTAATCGGTTGTCCAGTGGCACTTCTTGCTAATAATCTCAAGAATACACTTAAATGTTCAGCTTTAGGAATAATCTTTTCAAAACCCATCGAAGCGATATGAACATCCGCCAAATGCGTTCCCATATCGGCATTTCCTTCATTGGTACAAACCACAAAACCACCTGTTTCGGCGATGGCGAAGTTTACGCCCGTCAAAGCTACTTTTCTTGTCAAGAACGTATCTCTTAAATGTTGGCGAGCCGCTTCGGTTAAATATTGCGGGTCAGTTGCACCTTTTTCTGTACCTAAATGGATATGGAATGTTTCGCCTACATCCGCTTTTTTTAGGTGAATAGCTGGTAAAACAATATGCGAAGGCGGTTCGTTTCTCATCTGAACGATACGTTCGCCCAAATCTGAGTCAATTACTTCTATACCTTCTTCTTTCAAAAAATCATTCAAATGGCATTCTTCCGTCAGCATGGATTTTGATTTCACCATGCGAGTAACACCTTGTTTTTTCAAGATAGAAAGTACAATTTCGTTATGTTCTTTTCCATCAGAAGCCCAGTGTACTTTAATACCGTTTTGCGTAGCTTTTTCTTCAAATTGCACTAATAAATCGTGCATATTCGACAAACCATGATTCTTGATTTGCGAACCCGCTTCACGCAATTGTTCCCATTCAGGAATCTGAAAAACAGCTTTATCACGCTTTGAGCGTACAAACCAAAGCGTTTCGTCGTGCCAGTTTACGTAATCTTCGTCTTTATTGAATTCGACCGATGCCGTAGCGTGGTCTTTGATTGGAGTATTCATCAGCTATTTTTTTAATTGTGAATGAGTGATTTAGTGATTATTAATACAAGCAATCATTAATTCACAATTCACTAACTCACAATTTACTTAATCACAATTGACTAAATTTTACTATTCAAAATTTCTGCGATATGTTTTACTTTCACGTTTGAGCCTTTTCTTTTCAAGATTCCTTCCATGTGCATCAAACAAGAAACGTCTGCACCAGTAATGAATTCAGCTTCATGACGAAGATGGTCGGCTACTCTATCTTTCCCCATTTTGGCAGAAACGGCTTCCTCAGCTACACAGAAAGTACCTCCAAAACCACAGCATTCATCTTTTCTGTCTAATTCAATGATTGATAAACCTGCAACCATTTTTAATAATTTTTCGGGTTTTGAATAAGGTTGGGCAACCAACTCTGACATCTGAGCAAGTTTCAATCCACGTTGTCCGTGGCAACTTTGGTGTAAACCAACTTTGTGTGGAAAATGTGCTTGAAGGTTTTCTACTTTTAATACATCAACTAGAAACTCTGTGAGTTCATAAATTTTAGCATTGCCTCCATCTTTGCCCAACACATGGTCTTTCACATGAAGTGTACAACTTCCTGATGGCGAAACGATGTATTCGTAACCTTTAAAGTTTTCAAGAAAATTTTTGTCACATCCTTTACTGAGATGTTCAAAACCAGAATTTGCCATGGGCTGTCCACAACAAGTTTGATTTAGTGGATAATGTACTTCACAACCAAATTTCTCTAATAGCTCCAAAGTAGCAATGGCTACGTTCGGATAAAATTGGTCGATATAACAAGGAATAAACAGCGCTACTTTCATCGTTTTGGATCTACAATTCAATCTTTTCTATAAAGCCCAAAATTACATGTAAAATACTCTTTAAAGCGTACTGTACTCTTATGCGGAAACACTTTGATTGAGTTCTTCGATAAAAGCTCTCCGAAACTGAGAGGGACTTTTCCCTTTAAATTCTCTGAAAACACGCCCAAAATAAGACACATTATTGAACCCACAATGAAAACAAACATCCGTAATCTCCTCGCCTTTCAAAAGCATTTTACAGGCTTGATTTATTCGATATTCATTCACAAATTCAGTAAATGTTTGGTTGGCATTTTTTTTAAAGTAATTACAAAAAGCAGGAATTGTAAGGCTCGACAAATCAGCAACTTCTTGTATATCAATCTCTTGACCAAAATTATCTTCTACAAATTTGTAGATTTTGTTCAAGCGTTCTTGGTCTTTTAAACTAAAATTATAACGTATATCAGAAGCATTGAGCAAAACATACTCTGTAGATTTTGCTAGAAATTGAAGAATACCGAGTAACTCAATTAATCTTTCAAAATGAGACAGTTCAAGTAATTTTCTAAAACGAAGATTGAGTTCTTCACGGGTTTCACCATAAAATGAAATTCCTTGTTTGGAACGTTCAAAAAGTAATTTGATAGCAGACATTTCTTGTACTTGAATAAAGCCATCACCCAGAAAATTTTCTTTGAATTGAATTACCACTTCCTCGTGTGTTCCAATGGCTCCATAACCAAAACCAGAATGCGGAACGTCTGAGCCAATCATCACCAAATCGCCATTGGTATAATAGCTTAAATGATTACCCACATGTCTTCTTCCTGAACCCTGAAATACCAACACAATTTCATATTCTGGATGATAATGATAGCTCCATCTGAAAGTACCCGCCGATACTTTATGATGCAAAATCCTGAAAGAACTCCCTTCGTCAGGCTGGATTATTTCAAATTCTGCTTTCATTTAATATTTTTTATACAAATTATGAATATTTCCATTTTTATGGCTAATTTACTGAAAAATTTACTTCTTAATAATATTAATTATTAATACAGTAACATTTTCTAATAATCAAAGAGTAGTTTTTTAACCAATATTGTCTGAATTTTGTGAAAACATTAACCATTTATATAGCTACTTTATCATCAAGCCAATAACGCCAAAGAAGCGGACTGACGTCCGCTTCTTTTTTTAATATTATTAGCATCCCAAACCATGAACAACTGGAAAATTAAAGTATCGATATTTATCAATTATTTCCTTTTTGCCATTCTATTGAATAGCGTTGGAGCGGTGATTTTACAAGTACAAAATACTTATGGAATCTCAGAATCTTCGGCTTCTGTTTTAGAGGCATTTAAAGATTTGAGCATTGCTGGTGTTTCTTTTCTAGTTGCTTCCTTTATTGTAAGAATTGGCTATAAAAATTCTATGTTGATTGCACTAGGAATTGTTTCAATTACTTGTTTGATGATGCCTTTTTTAAATCAATTTTGGATGACAAAATTGCTATTCGCTTCCATTGGTACTTCGTTTGCATTGATAAAAGTTTCGGTTTATGCCACAATTGGTTTAATCACCAAAGATAAAAACGAGCATATCAGCTTAATGAATTTCATAGAATCGTTCTTTATGATTGGTGTGCTTACTGGTAGCTTTGTATTTAGTGCTTTTATTGACGACTTAAATCCACAGTCGCCTGCTTGGGTAAATGTTTATTATTTATTAGCTGGTTTGGCTGTTTTTGCATTTGTATTATTGTTGACTTCCCCTTTGGATGAATCAAGCATTAAAAAAGAAAGTACTGAAAACACATTGGGCGGTTTTAATGAAATGCTTCGTTTGGTAATTGTTCCAGTGGTTTTAGTTTTTGTGGCGAGTGCTTTTATTTATGTATTAATTGAACAAAGTATCATGAGCTGGCTACCGACTTTCAATAGTAAAGTATTACATTTACCAGCCAGTTTGAGCATCCAAATGGCAAGTATTTTAGCCGCTTCAACAGCAATTGGTAGATTTTTGGCTGGAATTGCACTTCGAAAAATCAAATGGCTTTTTGTATTACTTACTTGTGTCGTTTTGGCGGGAATTTTAGTCATTGTAGCTTTACCACTTGCTAAAAATTTAGGTGATGAAGCGATTACAGGTTGGGGGAATGCTCCAATTGTTGCTTTTATTTTTCCGATGATTGGTTTGGTTATTGCGCCAATTTATCCAGCAATTAATTCCGTTATTTTAAGTTCACTTCCCAATCGTCAGCATGGAGTAATGTCGGGTTTAATTGTGATTTTTTCAGCATTGGGTGGCACAACAGGTTCATTAATTACTGGACATATTTTTGAAGCTTATGGTGGCGAAAGTGCTTTCTACTTTTCATTGATTCCACTGACTATTTTAATTGTATGTTTGATTGTTTTCAACAAATTATCAAACAGCGAAAAAGTTGAATTAAAGAGTACAGGAGGGCATTAATTGATATTTTTTATAGATTGAGCATTAATTATATTTTATAAACAATCACTTAAAACAAAAGGCTACAAGGGACAAAATAATTTGAGCGATTATGCTATACTTTGTAGTGTCAAATCAAGATGTCCAATAACAATTATACCCAACCAGATCATCCCTTCGATGAATTGTTCGTCGCCGTGCAGATGAGCGATATTTTTCCTGACTCCAAAACTTTTAATGATTACATTCCAAAGTATGCGTCTGAGTTAATTTTGGAAAAATATTTACAAGAAAAAAACAATCCCACTTTTAACTTAAAGCAATTTATTGATAATAACTATACTGCCAATTCAATTCCATCAAACGATTATAAAAGTGATACTTCAAAACCAATCGCTGAACATTTATCAGCATTGTGGTCAATTCTTACTCGTGAACCCAACCAACAAGAACAAGAAGGTTCATTAATTCAATTGCCTTCACGCTATGTAGTTCCGGGTGGGAGATTTCAAGAAATTTATTATTGGGACAGCTACTTCACAATGCTTGGCTTGCAAGCAAGTGGACAAATTGATTTAATTGAAGGCATTATTGATAATTTTGCTTTTTTGATTGATAAATTTGGCTACATTCCTAACGGCAATCGTACTTATTTCTTAGGGCGTTCGCAGCCACCATTTTTTTCTTTAATGGTTGAATTACTCAGACAAGAAAAAGGCGATGAAGTATTGCTTAAATATTTGCCTGCTTTAGAAAAGGAATATGACTTTTGGATGAAAGGTAAAAATCCGTTGACTAAAGAAAAGGAAAATATTGCCATTAATAGAGTGGTAAAAATGCCCAATGGAGGTTTTTTGAATCGATATTGGGATGAAAATAATACTCCACGACCAGAAGCATATAAAGAAGACGTTGAATTAGCTGAACAAGCTACAGAAAAAACCTCAGAAATTTATCGGCACATCAGAGCAGCAGCAGAATCTGGTTGGGATTTTAGTAGTCGTTGGTTTAAGGATGGACAAAATATGAGTACCATTCACACAACTGATATTATTCCTATAGATTTAAACTGTTTACTCTTAAATCTTGAAAAGACTTTATTCAAAGCTTTTTTATTGTTAGATGATAATTTTTCTGCCAACAAACTCTATAATGCTTCAAAGCTCAGAGAAAAAACCATCAAGAAATATTGTTACAGCGTAGAAGCTGGGTTTTACTTTGATTATGATTTTGTAGCTCAAAAACATACGGAAGCTTATACTTTAGCGGCGGCTTTTCCTCTGTTTTTTGAAATTGCTAATAAATTTCAAGCAACCAATGTTTCCAGAATCATCAAAGATAGATTTTTGAAAGATGGCGGTTTAATTACAACGACTACAAATTCTGGTCAACAATGGGATGCCCCAAATGGCTGGGCACCTTTGCAATACATTACTTATCAAGGATTAAAATCTTACGGATTTGATATTTTAGCCGATAAAATCAAAACTCGCTGGATTCAAAGTAATGAAAAAGTGTATTTAAAAACGGGTAAAATGACCGAAAAATACAACGTAGAAACACCAAATACCGAAGCTGGTGGAGGAGAATATCCTAATCAAGATGGTTTTGGATGGACAAATGGCGTATTCTTGAAATTCCTGAATTTTAAGTAAATCATTCTTCATTTAAGGCGCATCATGTTTATTATTGTTGATAAGCATGATGCGTTTTGCTTTCCTCCTATGTTGCTCAAAAAAAATAAATCAGCAACCCTGCAACAAAAGCTTCACTCTTCCTCTCTTTTTACAGAAATGTTAAAAAACGTTAAGTACTTTTTTATTAACTAAAAAAATAGTTAATTTGACTTTTGATATTTAAACCTCCACACAATCAACTCTATCATCATGTATAAATCTACTTTATTCCTTTTTTTCTATCTCGCCTTTTCTACCCTAATGTTGGCACAAAATCCAGCCAGAGTAACGATAAAAGGCATCGTTCAAGACACGAATTCAACAGTAATGTCTGGCGCAACAGTTATGTTATTACAGCCAAAAGATTCTGCTTTGGTTAATTTCTCAAGAGCGAACGACAAAGGTGCTTTTGAATTCAGAAATGTTAAAAATTCCAATTATTTACTCAAAATTTCCTTTGTCGGATTCCTTCCTTATCAGCAAAATGTAAAACCTTCAGAAACTGATATTGCAGATTTAGGAGCTATCAAAATCAAACCCATTGCTCAAGAATTACTGGAAGTAGTTGTACGAACAGCCAAAGCACCATTGAGTATCAAAGGTGACACGATTGAATACAATGCAGCTTCATTTAAAGTACCACCTGGTTCATCGGTTGAAGATTTACTTCGTCGTTTGCCAGGTTTAGAAGTAGATGCCAGTGGAAATATCAAAGCACAAGGAAAAGACGTAAAAAAAGTATTAGTGGATGGAAAAACGTTTTTTGGCGATGACCCAAAAGCTGCAACCAAAAATTTAGGTGCTGAAACGATTTCTAAAGTACAGGTTTTCAATGGAAAATCTGACCAAGCTTTATTAACAGGCATCGACGATGGTAAAAAAGAAAAAACCATCAATCTTGAATTAAAAGATGAATACAAAAAAGGAGCATTTGGGAAAATTACGGGTGCTGTAGGAACAGAATCAAGAAATGCTTTCAGAGGAAATTATAACCGTTTTAATAAGAAAGAACAGTTTTCGATACTCGGTTATGCCAATAATATCAACGAAACGGGCGTGAACTGGAGTGATTACGGCGAATTCAAAGGAAATAATACTTTTAATCAGAATGATAATGGAGACTTCGGTTTTGGTAGTGGCGGTCGATACTATTTTTCTGATGGCGGTGGTATTACCGATAATTTTGATGGAAGAGGTTTCACCAAAAACTTTGGTAGTGGTGTGAATTATAATTATACTTATCAAAAAACGAAATTGAGTACCAGCTATTTCTACAATCAGACAGATTTAAAACTAGATCAATTTCAAAACACTAAAACGTTTTTGCAAAACAATTCTTTCTCTACGACTGATACGACAAAAACCACTAATTTCAGAGGGAACCACAGTATTGCTGGACGCTTTGAGCAAATGCTAGATTCAAGTAACACTTTAATTACCAAAGCAAGTTTGCGTTTTAGTAATTCTAACGGAACAGATTTGAAAAGTCAGCGTTACTTAACCCAAGAAAATGCACTTCGTAATGCTGTAGCTATCAATAATAGTTCAGATTTGAATGCCTTTAACTTTTCGGGAACGGCTATTTTCAGACATAAATTCAAAAAGAAAGGACGTACTTTAGCCGCTAGTTTGATGTACAATGTTGCATCGACAGATGGAACTGATAAACTTTATTCATTAACGAAGTTTTTTGCAGCACAGGATGTCAACGAGCAAATCAGAGCCATCAGTCAATTAAATCAAAATGCCAATAATACTAACTTTTTGAAAGGTGGATTAAATTTCCTAGAGCCGCTTTCAAAGAAAATCTATTGGGAAAGTTTCTATAATTTCAGCAACAATAAACAAGAAGTAGGAAGAAATGCCTTCAATGGTTTATCAAACAATGAACGTTTTGATAGCTTGAGTACATTTTACCAAAACGATATTACTTATAACAGAATTGGTAGTAGCATACGTTATTCTCATGCGGGGATTAATATTTCAGCTGGTTTAGCTGGACTTCGCTATGATTTGAATGGAAAAGTTTATCCTAAAAAAGATGCTCCTTTAAATACTGAAATCAATAAAAGCTACGATGCGCTTACTCCAAACCTTTCAGCAAGTATCGAACTGAAAAATAATGCTTATATAGGCTTCAACTATAATTTGAATGTGGAAGCACCAAGTATCACCGACTTACAACCAGTTGTCAATAACAATAACCCTTTTTACATTACAAAAGGGAATCAAGATTTATTGCCTGTTAAAAGTCATGAAGTTGGATTGGATCTTTACAAATTTGACCCTTCTACTTTTACCAATATTAGCTTGTGGACAAGTTATAATTATTACTTAAGTCAGGTCGTTTATAACCAAACGGTTGACCAAAATTTTGTTACGACAACTCGTCCAGAAAACATTTCAGGCGGTACTCGTTTCAATACTGGACTTTACACAAGCTTTCCGATTGTAAAAACAAAACTTACAGTTAACCTAAACGGAAATGTTAACCTTACAAATAACCCAACGTTTATCAACGGAGTTAAAAATGAAACGAATAACCAAGGTTATAACATTACTTTAGGTTTTAGCATTACTCCTAGCGATAAATTATTAATGGGACTTAGTGGAAGTTTAGGTTTCACGAAGGTTAAATACTCTATCGAAGAAGGACAAAATCAGAACATTAATACAAAAGGATTGGATGCGTCTTTAAAATGGAATTTTGCAAAGAAAACCTTCTTTGAAACAAATCTTGATTACAATGGCTATAAAAACGATCGTTTCGGATTCAATCAAGACATTCCAATCTTGAACTGTTCTGTAAGAAGATTACTGATGAAAGACAATAAAGTTGAGCTTCGTTTAGCAGCATTTGATGTGTTCAACAAACGTCAGACAATCTCACAACGTGGTTATCAAAACGTTGTGACGAACCAAACTGCATTAACTTTAGCTCGTTATTTTATGTTGAGTATCACTTACAACGTAAAAGGACATGTGGATAAATTAAAGAAAAATAATGGTTGGTAATAAAAGACTTAAAACTGAGCAATGTTTAATTTAAAACTTATTGTTCAAAGTCAGTAATTATGCCATTTTAACAATTAGAAATCTTAGCACATGAAAAAAATATTGATAATCGCATTCGTTTTATTCTCTATACAAATGTTTGCACAAACCAATGAGGGAACTGTTTACTTTACTAGAACAACTTATTGGACAAAAATGAACAACCAACTAAGTTATTTGAGCAAGCAGGAAAAAGAAAAAATGACTTATATGTTTGCTGGTAAAGACGATTGGAAAGAATATATGTTACTTCATTACAATGATAATGAGAGTAAATATGTTGCGTCAGAAGAAAGGTCGGAAGAATCGGAAGGCTATGCTTGGAGAAAGGAAGAATTTAGTGTTGCCAGAAATTTTTCTAAGAACACAATGCTAGATGTTTTTGAAATACTTGGGAAAACTTATATCATCGAAGATTCTTTACAAACTCCAAATTGGAAAATTTTGAATGATATTAAAGAAGTAGCAGGACATATTTGTATGAAAGCCATGATTGAAGATACGCTAAAAAAGCAGAAAATAATTGCTTGGTTTGCACAAGATATTCCTTCAAACGCTGGTCCAGAAAGACTTTGGGGGTTACCGGGTTTAATCCTAGAATTAGACATAAACGATGGTACAGTATTGATTCAAGCATCAAAAATAGAGTCTAAAAAACTTACTCAAGAATTGGCACCGCCCAAAAAACTGAAAGGTAAAAAAATGAATGAATCAGCCTATCAAGAAATGTTAAAGAAAATTATTCAGGAAAAAATCAAAGAAGAACGAAACCCATTTTGGTTTATTCGATATTAATAATAAAAAAGGAGTTGCTTTCGGCAACTCCTTTTTTATTATCATTGTCAAGATTCAATCTTTCCAATAACTATCTATTCATCGAAACTAAAAACTCTTCGTTCGTTCTTGTTCCTTTCATTTGCTGTTGTAAAAACTCCATTGCTTCCACAGAATTCATATCACTCATGTGTTTTCTTAGAATCCATACTCTTTGAAGCGTTTCTTTATCCATCAATAAATCTTCACGACGAGTACCTGATGCTGTAACATCAATTGCTGGGTACATTCTACGGTTCGACAACTTACGGTCAAGTTGTAATTCCATATTACCAGTACCTTTAAATTCTTCGAAAATTACTTCATCCATTTTAGAACCCGTATCAATCAAAGCTGTTGCGATGATTGTTAATGAACCTCCGTTTTCTACATTACGAGCTGCACCAAAAAAACGTTTTGGCTTGTGAAGTGCATTGGCATCAACCCCACCCGACAAGATTTTTCCTGAAGAAGGAACGACAGTATTATACGCACGAGCTAAACGAGTAATAGAATCTAATAAAATTACAACATCGTGTCCGCATTCAACCATACGTTTTGCTTTTTCTAAAACGATACTTGCAACTTTTACATGGCGTTCTGCTTGTTCATCAAAAGTAGAAGAAATTACTTCTGCTCTTACACTACGTTGCATATCCGTAACCTCTTCTGGACGTTCGTCAATCAACAAAATCAATAAGTAAACTTCAGGATGATTTTTTGAAATGGCATTCGCAATTTCTTTCAACAATACCGTTTTACCAGTCTTGGGTTGCGCCACAATCATACCACGTTGACCTTTTCCGATTGGGGCAAATAAGTCAAGAATACGAGTAGAATATTGATCTGGACGAGAAGAAAGTTTTAGTTTTTCTTCTGGGAAAAGAGGCGTTAAATATTCAAAAGGGATTCTATCTCTAATCTCTTCAGTCGTTTTTCCGTTCACTGATTCTACTCTTAAAAGAGCAAAATACTTCTCTCCTTCTTTCGGTGGACGAATCGAACCACGAACAGTATCACCAGTTTTTAAACCAAATAATTTGATTTGTGAAGGTGAAACATAAATATCATCAGGCGAAGCCAAATAATTATAATCTGCTGAGCGAAGGAAGCCATAGCCTCCATCTTGCATAATTTCAAGTACGCCTTCGTTCTCAATAATGCCATCAAACTCACGAATAGCTTGATTATAAATCGGTTTTTTGAACGCATTATTGTTATTTTGACGAGTAACATCACTACGTACTTCTTGCTCTTGTGGCAAACCAGCAGCAGGTTCATCTGGTGTAATAAACGAAGTATCTATTACAAATTCCTCTTCAACTTCTATCGGAAAATCTACAATTGGCTCTTCATCAAACTCATAAGTAATATCCGAAACAACCTCTGGTTTGGCTTTTACTTCTTTAACAACCTTAGGTTTCGGTAGCTCTGATGGGCTTTGTTTAATTGTTGTATTTTTAGCTACAACCACTGCATTGTCGGCATCTTCTTTAGAAATGCGTTGTCTTTTTGGACGAGGGGCATCTGAAGCTACTCCAGACTCTTTCCTCACTTTCCTTTCTGTTTTGTTATCGTCTTGCATAGCATCTTTGGTGGAAGGTTTGCGGTTTTTTGGGGGCATTACCGCCTGTTTATCAAGAATTTTGTAGATGAGTTCTTTTTTAGGAAGGTCATTAACATTGGAAATGGCATATTCTTTGGCAAGCTCATGAAGCTCCGAAATAAGCATCATGTCTAATTCTTCAATTTTGTACATAAGGGTAAATTGATAGACTATCTACAATTAAAGTCTTTCTAAATTGTGGTTAAATATTAATAAAAACATCTTAAAAAAGATTGTCAACTTTAAAGTTAAATTTGGGAAAAATTTGGAATGATGTGGATAAATGATGTTAAGTATTTAATAATCAAAATCTTAACGGAAGAAACACACAGGATTGTGAATTGTACTGCAATGATAATTCCATTATTTCAAATAATCAAACATTTTCTTCATTTTTTTACAACTATTTACATAATCAACTAACCATCAGTACACTTATATATTAATCCTTTTTCCAACACTTAAGTTAACGTTCTCACAAATTGATTGATTACTCGGCTTAGACCAAAATTATGCTTCGTTGAATTATATTAAAAAAGGCTAAACTTTCTGATAAAATTTTTTAATTGAGATTCCCCTGTTATTTTTGTGCTATCAAACCAGAATATTACGGAAAAATGAATCGCAAAAACATTTTAGCTATCGCCAGTATCGCTTTGTTAGCCATCGCTTGTGACTATCAAAAAAATAACAATATTAAACAAGCTGACCTTCGTGAAGGAGATCAATATGTGTATGGTGTACATCCAGATTCT
Source organism: Arcicella rosea (assembly GCF_040543805.1). Lineage (NCBI taxonomy): Bacteria > Pseudomonadati > Bacteroidota > Cytophagia > Cytophagales > Flectobacillaceae > Arcicella > Arcicella rosea. The sequence goes on along the minus strand of NZ_JBEUMS010000012.1, from coordinate 85,518 downwards.
GCTGCTGCACAAACAAAAAACAAATACACAGCAAAACCTGAAAACGAAGTAAGAGCCAACAAAATTCGTGAAAAACTATTCAATGATAGTACAAACGTTCAAGGTAACTAATACTTTTTGTTGAACATTATTTCTACCTACATATTATTTCACAAAGCGTTGCAAATCACATTGTGACGCTTTTCGTATTTATTAACTTTGAACCCATAAATGAACATAGCTCTTGTAACAGGCTCCGCTGGATTGATTGGTAGCGAAGCAGTCTCTTTCTTTTCAGATAAATTTGATTTAGTAATCGGTATTGACAATAATATGCGTCAGTACTTTTTTGGGAACGAGGCATCTACTGCTTGGAATCGTAATCGTTTAGAAGAACAGTTTCCTAATTATAAACATTATCAAGCTGATATTCGTGAGGTTTCTCAATTAGAAGTAATCTTCAAAGAATACGGAACAGATATTAAATGTGTGCTTCATACTGCTGCACAACCTTCACACGATTGGGCCGCAAAAGAACCTTTTACTGACTTTTCTGTAAATGCCAACGGTACTTTGAATATGCTTGAGATGACTCGTTTGCATGCTCCAGATGCCGTATTCATCTTTACTTCTACCAATAAAGTATATGGTGATAATCCAAATTATTTACCATTAATAGAAACAGAAACCCGTTTTGAAATCGACGCTAGTCACCCATATTTTGAAAATGGTATCGACGAAAACCATAGTATCGACCATACTAAACACTCATTGTTCGGTGCATCAAAAGTAGCCGCAGACGTTTTAGTACAAGAATATGGTCGTTATTTCGGGATGAAAACGGGTATTTTCCGTGGTGGATGTTTAACAGGTCCAAATCACTCAGGAACTGCTCTACATGGATTTTTATCGTACTTGATGAAATGTGCCATTACTGGAAATCATTATACAATTTTTGGATACAAAGGCAAACAAGTTCGTGATAATATTCACTCTTACGATTTAGTGAATATGTTCTGGAATTTCTACTTAAATCCACGTGCGGGCGAAGTATATAATGCTGGTGGCGGGCGTTTTGCCAATTGTTCAATGCTTGAAGCCATTGCAATCTGTGAAGAAATGACAGGTAAAAAAATGAGTTACAGCTATTCTGAAACGAATAGAATTGGTGACCACATTTGGTACGTGTCTGACCTTTCTAAATTTAAAGCACATTATCCAAATTGGAACTGGACTTTTGGTTTAAATGAAACTTTACAGCAAATTCACGATGGAATTGCTTCTCGTTTGTAGGAAGTAAATATCCTCTTGATTTTATGTTTAAAATATTTAATTCCCCAAAATGAATCCGATTGGTTGCCAACGGATTCATTTTTCATATCAATATATTATGAAACTAAGTGTCGTAATTCCTGCATATAACGAAGAAGAATCTATTCCAGAAACTTTAAAGTCATTATACAATACGCTTCAAAAATATGGGATTGAGCATGAAATCTGTGTTACTAACGATAATTCAAAAGATAACACAGAAGCCGTTCTGCAAGCATTACAAAAGGAAATTCCTACTTTAGTTTATTTCACCAACAAAGGTCCAAACGGTTTTGGTTATGCCGTTAGATACGGGTTGGAGCGCTATACTGGCGACTGCGTAGCAGTAATGATGGCTGATATGTCTGACGACCCAGAGGATTTAGTAAAGTATTACAACACAATGCTTGAAAAAGATGTCGACGCTGTTTTCGGTAGCCGTTTTATGAAAGGCGGAAAAGTAATTGACTACCCACAAGTAAAACTTTATATCAACCGCATTGCTAACCTTATTATTCGTTTTTTATTAGGCATCAAGTACAACGACACTACAAATGCCTTCAAATTATACAAAAGAGAAACCATCGAAGGCATCAAACCTTTTATGTCTCCACATTTCAATTTAACAGTAGAATTACCCCTAAAAGCATACGTTAGAGGTTATTCTTTTGCTGTTGTTCCGAATAGTTGGACAAACCGTAAATACGGAGAATCTAAATTGAAAATAAAAGAAATGGGTAGCCGATATTTCTTTATTTTACTGTATTGTATGATTGAAAAATTCTTTTCTCGTGGTGATTATATGAAAAAACCATCAAGAAAATAAGTCTTTCAACCAAGTAATTTGGTACAGTAAATAACAAAAAAATACTCCCCAAGAAACAGCAAAAATTAGCATTGAAAAGAATATTTTAAAGAATGGTACTTTAAAAGATAATGCTAAAAGTGTTCCTCCGACGGGTGTAAAAAAGAGCGGAGTAAAGCAAGCGATTCCCCAAATACCAAGTTTTTTCCAGATTTTTACAGCAAACCTAGTTCTTTTTGAAAATAGTTTTGGCTTCGTTTTACGATACTTCGCAATTAAACGTTGAATGGTACTTCCTAAAAGAGCAATCAAAGTTACGGTAGTCATCATACCAATGATACAACATATTGCTGTTTCCCACCAAGTCAATCCCAATACAATTCCAGCGATAGGTCCATTAAAAAATTTAATGGCTGTTGCAAGCATTACGGTAAAATATTTCCCAAATGTCATAATTAATACGTTAGTCTTTGTAAGTCAATTGGTTAAGTTTTATAATTGATTATATCTAAGAATGAAATTATTTAATTTTCAATCAATAATTTTAAACTAACTTGCGAAGGTATTAATTGTACAATGAAATGCCCAAACCTTGGTAAAATTATGTATCAAAAATTAAGATTTTTTACTTTTATAGTTTGTTCTATCATAAGTATTTACACTCAAGCACAAAGTGTTTTTATTCCTTTAAACCAAGATTATTATCATTTAATTGACCGTTACGAAATAAAACGTGGTAAATTTTCTGAAGGTTTTCATACAAGCGTAAAACCCTATACTCGAAAAGGTGTAGTTCAACTAGTCGATAGTATTTGGGCAAGCAATTCAATAATTTTATCGGATAAAGATAGATTCAACTTAGCATACTTGGAAAATGATAGTTGGGAATGGAAGAATAACGATACTACAGGCAATAGCAAAAAACCTTTCTGGAAAATATTCTATCAAAAAAAAGCTGACGCTTATTCAAATGCTGATGATATTCTCGACCTCCACGTTAGCCCTGTACTTAATTTAGAATTTGGTGCAGCTACGGGCGGTGTTCAAAAAAGTACAAGTATCAATACTCGTGGAATAGAAATTCGAGGAATGATTAATAAAAAAGTAGGTTTTTATACTTTCATTTCCGAAAATCAAGCTTATATTCCCGACTACGTCAAAACGTTTGTAGATGCCTATAACCAAAATGAGCTCCGACAAACTAACCTTCGATTGCCCGGTATGCCCGGCGAAGGACTAACCAAAGAATTCAAGCAAAATGCTTATGCTACAGATTTCTTCACTGCAAGAGCTTACATTACTTTTCAGGCTACCAAAAATATACAATTACAATTTGGGCATGATAAAAATTTTATTGGAAATGGCTTTCGTTCGATGATTTTGTCGGATAATGCCGCTCCTAATTTATTCCTCAAAATCAATACGCATATTGGGAAATTTCAATACCAAAACCTCTTCACTCAGCTAGTTTATACAGGTTTAAAACCAAACGACCAGATTTTCCCGAAGAAGTACATGGCGATGCACCATTTGAGCCTTAATCTTTCTAAAAATTTCAATATTGGCATTTCTGAAAGTATTGTTTTTCAAAGAGATAGCACTAATGGCGATGGCTTTGATTTGAATTACTTGAATCCAGTTATTTTTTATCGTTCTATAGAAAGCTTTCAGGGAAGCGGCGACAATGCTTTGATTGGTTTCGATTTCAAATGGAATTTTGCCAAACGTTTTTCTCTTTATGGACAGTTAATGTTAGATGAATTTATTGCAAAAGAGATTTTCAAACCTACAGGTTATTGGGCGAATAAAAATGGTTTACAAGCTGGTTTGAAGTACATTGATGTTTTTGGAATCAGTAATTTAGATTTCCAAACTGAAGTCAATGCTGCTCGTCCATATACTTACAGCCATGATAGCGGCGCTAATTATACGCAATATAACCAAGCTTTGGCACACCCACTCGGAGCTAATTTTGTAGAATGGTCTAATATCATTCGTTGGCAAGCTTTAAAGAAACTCAATATCACTGCAAATATTATTTTTGCAAAATTTGGAGAAGATAGAAATCCAACTGAAAACTGGGGACAAAATATTCAAAAAGACTATGATACCAGAAGTAGGAAAGTACTCTATAATGATGATTATGGTAATGAAATTGGTCAAGGAAGAAGTGCTAGAACGATGATTTATGATGTTAGGGCTTCTTATCAACTAAAACATAATTTCTTCCTTGATTTACGATTCTTGAGTCGTGATTATAAAAGTGGAAACAGTGAATTAAATTATACCAATACTATCAAATCGTTCGGAATTCGTTGGAATATTCCATACAGACAAATGCTATTTTGACGATTCATATCCATACTCAGTTGTGAACATGGCATAATCTTCCGATTCATTATGAAGTCTATCAAAAGAGGTTACACAATAAATGTAGCCTCTAAATTTTTCAGCAGCACTATCTTCAAAAGTATTCATTTTGCCGATATAAATAAGTTTTTCTGCTTTTGTTAAATCTGGCTTTTCCCCCTTTTCAAAACGATAAACGGCATAATAATTATTAAGGTCGTCGTCAACTGCTTTTTCTCCTGGTTGCCAAGTCAATACAGGAATGCCCTTATCATTCTTTAACACTAATAATTTTTGCGGAGCTAATGGTGGGATACTATCTTTCCAAGGCATCGCTGGAATTAATGCTGGAAAACGATAATAATTTCTCCTTAAAGTATCTTGAAAGCCTCCGTAATTTTCGGTCAAACTTCTTGAACTAAAGAATATACTTCCTTGGCTTGAAATATATTCACGATTGAATCGGATTTGCTTTGGCGCTTCTGTTAATGACCAACCTGCTTTGATTTTATAAATTCCTTGACCGATGTATAAATGCTTGCCAAAAGTATTGTCTTTCCACCAAAGGGCTAATTCGTTATAAGGAATTTTGCTATGTGCATGTTCAAAGTAAATTTGTGGGGCAATATAATCTATCCAGCCCTGTTGAAGCCATTTACGAGTATCGGCGTATAAATTATCATAAGATGTTAGCCCTGCCTGCGTACAAGAACCATCAGGGTTTTTAAGGCTAAAATTTCGCCAAACACCAAATGGACTTATCCCAAACTTTACTCTTGGTTTTATTTTTTTGATGGCATCACTAATTTGATAAATCAAGGAATCGGTATTACTTCTTCGCCATTCATTAATATTTTTTATTCCTCCATTGTATTTTTTAAAGGTTTCTTCATCTTTCAAAACCTCTCCTGTTACTTCGTAAGGATAAAAATAATCGTCAAAATGAATGCCATCTACATCATAATTTTTCACAATCTGAACTACAACGTCAGTGATGTATTTTCTTACTTCTGGAATGCCGAAATTCAATAATTTTTGTCCATCATAAACCAACATCCATTCTGGTTTTGTAACGCTGATATGGTCAGGAGCAAGTGTTCTTGATTTCTTAAAAGTAGCACGATTGAGGTTTAGCCAAGCATGAAATTCTAAATTTCGATTGTGGGCTTCTTCAATCATAAAGTTAAGCGGGTCATAAAACGGAGTAGGAAATTTCCCTTGTTGACCTGTCAAAAACTCAGACCAAGGTTCTGTACTTTTAGCATAATAAGCATCGCAGGCATCTCGTACTTGTACAAAAACAGCATTCAGATTTGACTTTTTGTGTTCGTTCAAGATTCTGATAAAATCTTGCTTTTGAAGTTCAGAGTTATACTGACCACGTTTGGGCCAATCGATGTTTTCAACGGTGGCAATCCACGCTGCTCTGAATTCATATTTCTGAGGTTTACTTAGCGCTGAGTTCTGAGCGTTACAGCCAGAACAAGAAAGACAAAAAAAGAAAAATATTTGTATAAATCGATTGGTCATTATCTAAAAGAGGCTCGTTTGGTAAGCAGACTACCAAATAAAATCTCATATTAAGGCTAAATGTATTTGTACAAAAATAAGGAATTATGCCTGAAATTGACAATCTGCAAAATATTCGGAGGAAGGGAATAAAAAAACAGAAGACAATCACTTGTTTATCAAGCAAATATCTTCTGTTTTTTCACAAAAATCTATGTATTAATCTTCTAAAGTAAACATATAACCAACACCTTTAAGCGTTTTGATATAATGTTCTGGGATTTTTTCTCTAAGCTTTCTGATATGAACATCTACCGTTCTTTCAACAACGTAAACATCTGTACCCCATACTTTTTCTAATAATTCATCTCTATTAAATACTTTATTAGGGTGTTTTGCTAAAAACGAAAGTAATTCAAATTCTTTCTTAGGCATCACTAATGGGTTTCCGTCGTTCAATACACTGTAATTAGTACGATTAATCACCAATTGCCCAATTTCAATTTTCTCATCGCTTTCAATTTGCTGTGCTTCACGCCTAAACATTGCTTTGATTCTACTTACCAAAGCTCTTGGTTTAATCGGCTTCACGATATAATCATCTGCACCAACATCAAAAGCGGCTACTTCTGTATATTCTTCAGCACGAGCCGTAAGAAACAAAATATAAACTTCTTTGAATTCTGGAATAAGACGAAGCTGTCTTGCTGTTTCGATACCATCCTGACGAGGCATCATTACGTCCAATAAAATCAAATCGGGTTTGAAAGATTTGGCTACTTCTACAGCTTGAACGCCATCTAAAGCAGATTGAATTTCGAAACCTTCTTTTTGAAGATTATACTCTAACAGTTCAATGATGTCTGGATCGTCATCAACCAGTAAAATTTTGGGAATAGGTAATGCGTTTGCCATATTTTAGTTTGCAACGAATCGTAATTTTATTAAGATTATCCTAATTCAATACTTGTGTTGCTCAATTGTTAATGCAAAATTAATAAGCCCAATATTACGGAATTGTTAAATCTAAATCAGGGAATCTTTATAGAATTTATGAAAGTAAGCTACACATCAACTTTGTACAAATTAAAATTGGTTATTTGTACAAAATGAAGATGAATATTTTGCTTCACAACTAATTCATCATTTTTTTTCAATTTGTACTTTAGCCAATTTGCCTTGTTCATTTGAAATTAACAGGGTATTGTTCGTTAAAAAAGTTATGGCTTCTGATTGTTGAAAAGCAAAAGTATAACATTTCTTAGGATGCTTAAAGTCTATTTGCTGCTTTTTAATCCCGAAAAATACTACTTTCCCATAGGTTAATAATGCAAAGGTTTTCTCATCTGGACTAATCGCCGCTCCCGTTACCATCGCATTAATCAATACTTCTCCTTTTGGTAAAAGTGCATAATTTCCAGCTTTATTGGGTACAGCATACATTTTCACCAAATTGTTTCCTCTGTTTTTAGAGAACAAGTATAAACTATCTCCATGTGCAAAAAATGCTTCGCAATCAAAATTCTTATCTTCTTTTGCTGGCGGAAAACGTTCTTGGTCGGCATAATGAAATGAGATTGTTTCAACTTTTGATGGTTCAGACTCTTTCACTTTATAAATCGTCAGATTCCTTCTTTTATTGTCATTATTCCCGATGTCTCCAATATACAGATTTCCATTTTTATCACGACTAATTTCCTCCCAATCTTGATTTTTCAAATTGGTAAAATTGATAGTTGACAGAAGTTTTCCATGAATATCTACTTCATAAATTTCAGGTTTACCTCCACTATCGTTGTGCGTCCAGAAAGTAGTGTCTTTTGCGCTTTTTATCAAACCAGAACATTCGTTTACTTCTGAAGCCAAATCTCCGATTTTTGTTACTTTATAGAAGTGTCGTCCTTTCGAGAAATCACTTTGGCTACTTTCTTTATGACAACTACAGAATAATAATTGAAGATTGAATAACCATAAAACAATTTTGGATTGGAACATAATTTAAGAATTTAGATTGGGCTCTAATTAACGATTTTTTTACCAAAACAGAATCAATTCAGTACATTTATCGTTATCATTGCGTGAAATTTAATTAACCACAGGTTAATCGTCTCAATTATAAAGCAAAACAATAAGGTTTTATTTTATGCTTTGCCAAATATCTTATCAGTTTTCTAATAACATATTTGATAAACAATGTCTCAAATGTTGCCCAATAGTTTTTTAGAGGCTCTTTGCCAAAAACATTCCAAACCCAATACTTTTCCTGCCACTTCGACGGTTAAAGAATTGTTCACCGACATTTCGCTGGCATTGTTTCCTGAACAAACACAGCGCCATTTTGGCTGTGTAGATGAACTACAAGAAGCGTTTGACCAAATCCAGTTAAGACTTACCAGATTACTCCGTTCCATGCAACAGCATCTTGATGAAGATGCCCGTACTTTGGCAGCAGCTTATATTCAGAAACTTCCAGAAATTTATAGAGTATTATTAACTGATATTCAGGCAATCATGATGGGCGACCCAGCGGCTCAAAGTGAATACGAAGTAATTAGGGCCTATCCTGGCTTTTATGCCATCATCTTTTATCGTCTTGCACATGCTTTATTAGAAATGAATGTGCCAATTGTGCCAAGAATTTTAACGGAATATGCACATTCTAAAACAGGAATTGATATTCACCCTGGTGCAACAATTGACGAGTATTTCATGATTGACCACGGTACGGGCGTCGTAATTGGCGAAACCACGAACATTGGTAAACATGTAAAATTGTATCAAGGCGTTACTTTAGGAGCTTTGTCTGTTAGCAAAGAAATGGCTTCGCTGAAACGCCATCCAACAATTGAAGACCACGTTGTGATTTATGCAGGAGCAACCATTTTGGGCGGAGAAACAGTTGTTGGCGCAAATTCTATCATCGGAGGAAATGTTTGGCTCACTCGCAGCATTCCTTCTTTCACAAAAATATATCACCAAGAGCAGGTAAAAATATTGCAGTAATATAATTGAATGGCAACACTCTTAGACTTAGTTGGCAATACGCCAATTGTTGAATTAAACAGAATCAACCCAAATCCAAACGTAAAAATTTACGGAAAATTAGAAGGACACAACCCAGGCGGTTCGGTAAAAGACCGTGCGGCTTATGGTATGATTCGTGGAGCAGTAGAACGTGGAGAAATAAAACCAGGAACAAAATTGATCGAAGCAACTTCTGGTAATACAGGTATTGCTTTGGCAATGATTGCTCGTCTGTACGGACTCGATATTGAATTAGTAATGCCTGAAAACTCTACTCGTGAACGTGTACTAACAATGGAAGCTTTCGGAGCTACGGTTACGCTTACTCCTGCCAGCGTTGGTATTGAAGGTTCAAGAGATTATGCTGAAGCTAAAGTAAAAGAAGGTGGTTTTTTCATGTTAGACCAATTCTCGAATCCTGATAATTACATGGCTCATTATCACTCCACTGGACCAGAAATCTGGAGAGATACCGACCATAAAGTAACACATTTTGTTAGCTCGATGGGAACTACAGGAACAATAATGGGTACTTCTAAATTTTTGAAAGAAGTAAATCCTGATATTCAAATTGTAGGTTGCCAACCGACTGAAGGTGCTAAAATTCCGGGTATTCGCCGTTGGGAACAAGAATATTTACCGAAAATTTTTGATGCTTCAAGAGTAGATAGAATTATGGATATTTCTGAAAAGGAAGCTCGTGAAATGGCTAATACTTTAGCAAAAGTAGAAGGAGTTTTTGGAGGAATGAGTAGCGGTGGAGCGGCTTCGGCAGCTGTTCGTTTGGCTCAGGAATTAGAATCGGGTGTTATCGTTTGTATCATTTGCGACCGTGGCGATCGTTACCTTTCAAGTGATTTATTCGGAAGCTGATATAAAATAAAGTCCATAAAAAAAGCCTTGCTTCTCAGCAGGGCTTTTTTGTTTTATTTGCGATATGATAGTAAAACGCCCAACGATATACTTTTGTTTCATCAATGAAAAATTATCGAATTATTTTTCAAAATAAAATTGAATATTTTCAGAAAGGTGAATTCAGAGAGCCAATTCTACAAAAAAGAGTAAGTCTCAACAAATTTTCGGAACTTTGTAAGTATTAATACAATTGAAATTTGATAATCCAATATTAGAATGCGTCTTCATCGTCCATTAGTGATAGCAACCGTAAAGGCTCTGCAAGAAATATTTTTCGTAAAAAATCCTCGTCAAGCTGACAGAGTAATTGAGCAAACGTTAAAATCAAACAAACAATGGGGCAGCCGTGACCGTGCCTTCATTGCCGAAACTACTTATGAAATTGTTCGTTACTGGCGTTTGATACTTTTCTCGAACAACCTTTATGAAGATAAACTGAAAGCTCCTTACTTCTGGCAAATTGTTGGTTCTTGGTTATTAATCAAAAAACGCTTGTATCCCAATGCTGATAATGTTGATTTTTTACCTAAATGGGAAGAATTCTCACATATTCAAGCAGCAAAAATTTTAGACCGTTTTGAGGAAGGAATGTTAATTCGTAAAGTACGTGAATCTGTTCCCGATTGGCTCGACCAGTTATGTGCTTCAGAATTGGGCGAAGAAAAATGGTCGGAAGAGATTATGGCAATGAACGAACAAGCACCAGTCGTTTTAAGAGCTAATACTTTAAAAACCAATCAAGATAAATTACAAGATTTGTTGGATGCCATCGACATCGAAACCATCGTTCCCGAAGGTTTACCAGATGCTTTAATACTAAGACAACGTCAGAGTATTTTCAGAACCGATTATTTCAGACAAGGTTTTTTTGAAGTACAAGATGCAGGTTCACAATTAATTGCTCCATTTTTGGATGTTCAACCAGGTATGAGAGTAATTGACGCTTGTGCAGGTGCAGGTGGAAAATCATTGCATTTGGCGGCTTTGATGGAAAACAAAGGCAAAATTGTATCAATGGATATTGAAGAATACAAGTTGGTAGAATTGATGAAAAGAGCCAAAAGAAATGGCGTTGATAACATCGAAGTAAAGCTCATCGACCCAAAAGTATTGAAAAAATACGAAGCCAGTGCCGATAGATTATTATTGGATGTACCCTGTTCGGGTTTAGGCGTAATTCGTAGAAATCCAGATTCAAAGTGGAAATTAACACCTGAGTTTATTGATAACTTAAAAGTTACTCAATGGAATATTCTTACCGAATATTCTGCCATGCTGAAACAAGGTGGAAAAATGGTTTTTGCTACTTGTAGCCTTTTGCCTTCTGAAAGCGAAAATCACATCAAACGCTTCATGGCTGAGTTTGGTGACCAATGGGAGTTTTTAGGTGAAAGACGTACTTCTACAGCAAAAGAAGGTTATGATGGCTTTTATATGGCTTGTTTACAGAAGAAATAATCGTTAATTTGAAGATGTGGAGATTTGAAGATTTGAAAATATACCCATTTGAAAATTAATCAATGGAACAAATACATAAAAACTTTTTGTTTGAATTTCAAAGAATTGATTCCATTTTCAAATATTCAAATCCTCAAATTTTCAAATTCTATTTTCATCAACTATCATTTACTTCACAATGAAAAAATTAATCATTTTATTATTATTTACGCTGGTTTGGCAAAATGTGGAAGCACAAGTAGCTACTCGTTGGCGAGCAACGGTTCAAACCGATGGCGGAGCATTACCTTTTGGACTTGAAATCAAACCTACTAAAAACAAAAACAAGTTTGATGTTTACGTTTTAAATGCTTCTGAAAGATTCAAAACCGACGAAGCTACTTTAGAAGGCGATTCTCTGATTATTCCAATCTCTTTATTTGATGCAGAAATCGTAGCCAAGAAAAATGCACAATCGTTGGTGGGATTTTATCGTAAAAACAAAGGTCGCAAATCTTATATAGAATCACCATTTCAAGCTAGTTTGGGTTATTTAAACAGATTTAGAACGAACAAAATGGCGATTCGTGGCAATGCTACAGGAAAATGGTCAGTTAATTTTATTAACGCTGAAACCCAAAAAGCAAGTTTTGCAGTGGGCACTTTTCAACAAAAAGGAACAATTGTAACTGGTTCTTTCTTAACAACCACTGGCGATTATCGTTACATGGACGGAAACATTGTTGGCGATAGTCTTTTCCTTTCTACTTTCGACGGTTCGCACGCTTTTTTATTAAAAGCAAAAGTAGATGGGGATAAAATTACAGGCAAATTTTTTGGAGGAATTAAAGGTTCGAAAATCTTCGAAGCCCAAAGAGATGAAAATGCAAGTTTGCCCGATTTAGGAAAAATCACTTATTTAAAAGAAGGCTATGAACGTTTTGATTTTTCTTTTTTAAACGAAAAAGGTGAGAAAATTTCTCTTTCGGATGATGCTTATAAAGGGAAAGTACTTGTTGTACAAATTTTAGGTTCTTGGTGCCCAAACTGTATGGACGAAACTAATTATTTAGTACCTTTTTACAAAAAAAATAAAGCTCGTGGATTTGAAGTAGTAGGTTTAGCTTATGAGAAATCAACTGAAACAGAATTTTTCAAACAAAAAATGGCTCTACTTCGCAAACGTTTCGGCATTGATTATCAGTTATTAAATGCTGGCGTAAATAGTTCAGAAAGCGCTTCGCAAAGTTTACCTTCACTTAACCAAGTAATCGGTTTTCCAACAACGATTGTTTTAGACAAAAAAGGCGATATTCGTTTAACACATGCAGGTTTTTCAGGTCCTGGTACTGGGAAATATTATACCGAATGGGTTCACGAATTTGAAAGTAAAATTGATGAATTGATTAAAGAGTAATATTTTTCAAAAGAGAAGCCCAGCAAATTTGTTAGGCTTCTCTTTTGAAATTTTTTAATGTAACAAAGCAAAAATCAATAAGTAAGCTCCTACACCCGCAAAATAACCAAGTAAAGCCGTAAAACTGATTTTTCGCATATACCAAAGAAAATCTATTTTCTCCATACCCATTACTGCTACACCAGCCGCCGAACCAATAATTAAAATACTTCCTCCTGTTCCAGCACAATATGCCATAAATTCCCAAATTTTCGAATCCGTCGGGAAAGCCGTTAAATCGTACATTCCCATCGAAGCTGCCACCAAAGGTACGTTATCAATTACAGCCGAAGCCAAGCCAATTACCACTACAATAATATCTTGATTTCCGATAGATTTATCCATCCAAGTAGCCAATTCCGTCAATAAATGTGTGGATTCTAAAGCACTGATAGCTATTAAAATTCCTAAGAAAAACAAAATACTTGAAGTATCTATTTTACTCAAGGCATGGGCTACAGTAAAAGGCTTTTTCTCTTCTTCATCTTTACCAGAATGAAGTATTTCAGAAACAATCCAAACGATACTCAATCCTAACAAAATACCCATATAAGGTGGTAAATGTGTGATGGTTTTAAAAATAGGAACAAACAATAAAGTACAGAATCCTGTAAAAAGCATTATCAAAGAATTTTGCGTTTGGATAATTACTTGATGTACTTCTTCAGGTTTAGCCTCCTCTTCTTTCGCTTTTTTTACTGAGCCTTTTAATTGAAAGGTTAAATAAACCAATGGAATGATGAGGGAAATCAAACTTGGAATCAACAACATTTTCATGATGTTTACTGGTGTAATTTGTCCGCCAATCCAAAGCATCGTAGTTGTTACATCCCCAATTGGCGACCACGCTCCACCCGCATTTGCTGCAATAATTACAATTCCGGCAAACAGTTTTCGAGATTCTGAATCTTTTATCAATTTCCGAATCACCGAAACCATCACAATGGCTGAAGTAAGATTATCCAATACCGATGATAAAAAGAAAGTAATAAAGGCTATCGTCCAGAGTAATGTTACTTTATTTTTACTTGTAATGCGGTCGGTAATTAATTTAAAACCTTGATGGGCATCAATCAATTCTACAATCGTCATTGCACCCAACAAAAAGAAAAGTATTTCAGAAACTGAACCTAAATGATGTGAAAGTTCGCTTAAAACAAGTTCTTTGTCGGATGAAAAAACCACATAAATCGTCCAACATAAAACTCCCGTTAGTAAAGCTGTTGCTGTTTTATTGATTTTAATAGGATGTTCTAAAGCAATGCCTAAATAGCCTATTATAAAAATTGATATAATTAAAATCTGCATTCGTTAATGAGTTATGTTGTCGGTAAAGATAAAATAAATATCCTTGTTAATTTCAAACGATTATACTTACAGATTAGCTTTCTTTGAAAATTTTGCATTGAAAAGAATGAAAAAATGCAAGAATTTCATTCATGATTTACAAAATAGCAGCAGAAATACTCAATAAATTCCTTTTTTTCTTTCGCATCCCATAATACTCTTCTAACTTTGTGGGATTTAATTTTTTTCTTATGAAAGTTCTTCGAAGGACTTTCTGATTTCCATAAATAAATTCTAGCAAAAATGAGTTCAATAGTATCGCTCGCAGACCGCATTAATGCACTGGAGGAGTCAGCAACGCTCGGGATGACAAAAAAAGCCCGTGAACTTGCTGCTCAGGGACACAAAGTAATCAGCCTTTCAGTAGGCGAACCAGATTTCAAAACCCCAAAGCACATTTGCGATGCCGCCAAAAAAGCCATTGATGATGGTTTTCATGGTTATTCGCCTGTAGCTGGTTATCCTGACCTTCGCAAAGCGATTGCTGATAAGCTCAAACGTGATAATAATATCGAATGGAATCCTGAAAACATCGTTGTTTCTACAGGAGCGAAACATTCATTAGCAAACGTGATTTCAACTTTGGTAAATCCAGGTGAAGAAGTAATCATTTTTGCTCCATATTGGGTTTCTTACTCTGAAATGGTAAAATTAGCTGAAGGTACTTCAGTAATTGTTGATGGTGCTTTTGATAATAACTTCAAAGTAACACCAGAACAATTTGAAGCAGCAATTACTCCAAAAACGAAATTGGTGATGTTTGCTTCGCCAAACAACCCAACTGGTTCTGTTTATACTGAAGCTGAATTAAGAGCTATAGGTGCTATTGTAGCGAAACATCCAAATATTTTTGTAATGGCTGATGAGATTTACGAATACATCAACTTTACAGAAGCTGGACATTTTTCTATCGGTTCAATTCCTGAAATTAAAGACCAAGTAATCACTGTAAATGGTGTTGCGAAAGGTCATGCGATGACAGGCTGGAGAATTGGTTTTATCGCTGCGGCAAAATGGATTGCTGATGGTGTTGAAAAATTACAAGGACAAGTTACTTCTGGAACGAATTCTATTGCACAAAAAGCAGCTACTGTTGCTTTCAACGGTACTTTAGAAGAAGCTTACAAAATGAAAGAAGCTTATCTTCGTCGCCGTGATTTAGTAGTTGGTCTTTTGCGTGAAATCGAAGGTTTCAAAGTAAATATGCCAGACGGTGCATTCTATGCTTTTCCAGATGTAAGTTATTACTTCGGAAAATCTGATGGCACAACAACAATCAAAGATTCTGATGATTTCTCTATGTGGCTTTTAGCAGACGCTTTCGTTGCTACTGTAGCTGGAACAAGTTTTGGTGCGCCAGACTGTGTTCGTATCTCAACTGCTGCTGCTGACGAACAATTGGTTGAAGCTTGCGAAAGAATTAAAGCCTCGGTTGCGAAATTAAAATAATGATTTTTCTCAGTATTTGAAAAACAAACGTCCACAAGGTTGTTACCTTGTGGATTTTTTTTATAATTTACCTTATATCTTCATATCAATACCGTAAAAGCATAAATCTCGTTAAGTATCTATTCTATAATTTTATTTGGTAAAATAATTAAAATTCTTTGTAAGGACTTTTATATACTATATCTTTCATTTATGGAAATTTTATATCTAATATTGATATAATGAAATTTGTTTTGATTACTTTGTGAAGTAAAGCCTAACGACGATAAGAAGATTAAAGAGTATGGAAAAGAAAAAAATATATTGGACAATTCAACTGACTTGTTGGAGTCTATATATTGTTTATACAACAAGTGAATACATTTATTATGACGTTAATATATCTACGGCTATCATTTCAGGATTCACAAACTTTCTGGTATTTATTGGTTGTACGCATACTTATTATTCAATTGTTAATCCTAAAAAGATAGAATCACTCAATTGGCAAAAATTCATTTTGTATCCCATCATTGCCAATTTTATTATTGCTATTGTAGTTTACTTTATTGATTTTCTGTTTCTGAATATTACCATCCCGTATTCCAATAATATTCAATCAGATTTTCTAGGCAATGCTTTTCAATTTGTTAAAACATTTAGATTCATCATGCCTTGGTTTATATTCTATCATGGAATTAAGTTTGCTAAAAAAGCAATTCATGAAGAAAGAGCAAAAGTAGAAGCCGAAATACATATCAAAGAAGTAGAATTAGTAAGTTTACGAAGCCAATTAAACCCTCATTTTTTATTCAATTCACTCAATAGCATTCAGGCACTTACTTTGTCTGAGCCAAAAATGGCAAGAGATGCCACCATTAAACTTTCTGATTTACTCAGAATGTCGCTTTCATTTTATGAATTAAAAGATATTACTTTTCAAGAAGAATTGAATCTTGTAAAAAATTATCTTGATCTTGAAAAAATGCGTTTCGATGACCGTTTAAATTATAAAACAAATGTCAGTAAAAGTGTGCTTGCAGCCAGAATTCCTCCGATGTCATTACAATTATTAGCAGAAAACGCCATCAAGCATGGTATTGGCAAGCTAAAAAATGGCGGAGAAATCATTGTTTTTGCCCATAAAAAAAATAATTTATTAGTTTTTGGGATACAGAATACTGGCACAATTTTGGCGGAAAATTCTGAGAAAAAGACTCGAAAAGGAATTGGCTTAGAAAATCTTAAGAGAAGACTTCTTATTAATTATGGCTTAAAAGATGCCATCGTAATTTATGCCGAGGACAATATGGTAACGGCTCAGGTAAGTATTCCCCTGAAAGTGTAACTTCATTCTAATAATATTGTTTTTTCTTGCCGAAAAAACTTTATTTCAACGTTAATCAAAAATAAATAAGAAAAAAAAAGCTAATTAAGCCATTTTTTTTCCTTGAAAATGATTTGAAATTTACTATATTAGCGGAAAATACAGGTAAGTACAACTAGAGCACTACCCCTGAGAGGATCACAGGTGATGACCTATATTAATTATTGCAAATCAGTTAAGTGAGATGGCTAATAGAAAACCTTACTCTCCAAGAGCTGTTGATCGCCAATATCAAGACTTGTCCAATATTAAGCCAATGAGTAAGAAAATTAAGACTATCTTGGTGGATGACGAGAGGTTAGCTCGCCAAGAATTAAAGTACTTGTTACAAGACTATCCGGATATTCAAATCATTGATGAAGCCGAAAATGTGGACGATGCTATCGAAAAAATCCATCGTTTACAGCCTGACTTGATTTTTTTGGATATTGAAATGCCAGAAAAAAATGGTTTCGACTTATTGGATGAACTGGAATTCATTCCTAAAATAGTATTTGTAACGGCTTATAATCAATATGCGATTCAAGCATTTGAATCGGAAGCAATGGATTATCTCTTGAAACCGATGAAAGCCGAAAGACTTTCAAGAACAATTGAGAAAATCCGTGCTGAAATCCAGCAAACAAGAATTTCAGAAGCTGTTTCGGAAGGAAGACTTCCACCAGACAAAAGAATTTTCTTGAAAGATGGCGACAAATGTTATTTCGTAAGGTTAACAGAAATATACATGATTGAATCTGTAGGTAATTACTGTCGTTTCCATTTCGGAAGTAACAGGCCGATGATTCACCGTTCTTTGAATAAAATTCAAGAACGTTTAGACCCTAACACTTTCTTCAGAGCCAATCGTCAGCAAATTATCAATACTGAATATATTGCTGAAATAGACTCTTATTACAAAGGTGGAATGAAGGTTGTTTTGAATAATGGAATCGAATTAGAAATTTCAACCAGAAACTCGGTTGCCTTTAAAGATATGATGGGAATATAAAATGATTTTTATCACTTTTCCACTAAAAGTCCTCAAAAATTTATTTTGAGGACTTTTTTCATTCCGCACTTGAACGGTTTTTTAAAATTTCAAAATGAATATTCATCACTTCATCCTTTTTTTCAGGACAACATAACCGTTAAACAGAATTTATCCTCCTATTTCTGCGGAAATGTACTTTCTCTTGCTTTTGTTATCATGAGTTAAGTATATTTGCTCAAGGTAATTTAATAATTACTCATAGAAAGGTTTAATAGTGGCGGCTATTAAACCTTTTTTTTATTGCCAATCATTTATCTGCAAGACCATCGGCTGAATGTCAGATTTTACTATCTTTGCCTTTATGCGAATTCTAAGATTTTTATATACCGCTTGGGCTATTTTCTGGTTTGTATCGTTATTTTTAATTCTCTTCCCTTTCTTCTGGCTTTTTCTTCAGAAAGAAACATGGAAACCGAAAGCTCATTATTTGAACCGATTATGGGGTAAGCTTTACTTCCCAATAATTGGAATGCCCATCAATATAAAATATGAAGCTGAAATAGATGTAAACAAAACTTACGTTTTTTGCGCCAATCACTTTTCATACTTAGATATTGCCGTGATGGGCTTGGTCATCAAAAACTATTATGCCTTTGTAGGAAAAGCTGGACTCAAAAAAGTACCTCTATTCGGGTATATGTTTAGAAAACTGCATATTCAGGTAGATAGAAACGATAAACACAGTCGCTCAGTTTCTCTCACTCGTTCCTTAAAAGCCTTGAAGAATGGTAGAAGTATCATCATTTTTCCAGAGGGTGGTATCAAAGCAAAACATCCTCCCAAATTACATCTACCCTTGAAAGACGGTGGTTTTGTCATGGCAATCAATCAACAAATACCTATTGTACCGATTACTTTTCTGAATAATTTTCAGATTTTAGAAGATGGGAAATACCTCCTTAAGCCTAAAGCCGTTAAAGTAATCGTACACAAACCCATAGAAACAAAAGGAATGACTAGTAATGACGTTGAAGCATTGAAGGAGAAATTCAAAGAAGTTGTTCAAGGAACACTAGATATTACTCATCAAACTCAAAGCATTTTCCAAGAAAGTATCTCATAAAGTCCAATCAAAAGACTTTGCTACCTGTTATCCAAAATCTTTGTATCTTTTGAAAGGATAAGATTTACTTTGAATAAAATAAACAATCAAAATCTAAACGATAATAACATGTACTCTCACGAAATTGATTACAAAATTATAGGAGAAGATATCCAATTAGTAGAAGTAGAACTTGACCCTAACGAAACCGTTATTGCTGAAGCTGGCACTATGTGTTACATGGAAGAAGGTATTGTTTTTGAAACCAAGATGGGTGATGGTTCAAGTGCTGATAATTCATTAATTGGCAAGCTTTTTCAAGCGGGTTCTCGTTTATTAACTGGCGAATCGCTCTTTATGACACATTTTACCAATCGTGGTTATGGCAAACGTAAAGTAGCTTTTGCAGCACCACATCCTGGTACTATTATCCCGATTAACCTTGCAACTCTTCCAGGTAATACTTTGATTGCTCAAAAAGATAGTTTTCTTTGTGCTGCTTTAGGAACAAAGGTTTCTATTACTTTTAATCAAAAAATTGGTGCTGGCTTTTTCGGTGGTGAAGGTTTTATTTTAGAGAAACTTCAAGGTGATGGCTTAGCCTTTGTTCATGCTGGCGGTACAATCATCGAAAAGACCTTGAACAACGAAACATTAAGAATTGATACTGGCTGTATTGTAGCTTTTGAGCAAACTTTAAGCTACGACATCCAAAAAGCTGGGAATTTAAAATCTATGATTTTAGGCGGTGAAGGTCTTTTCTTAGCCACTATGCGTGGTACTGGTAGAGTTTGGATTCAGTCTATGCCATTATCTAAGTTAATTCGTACACTATCGCCTTATGGTGGCAATGCGAATAAAGAAAGTGGTTCCGTATTAGGTGGTTTAGGTAATATTTTAGGTGACTAAGCGTTGTTTGTCGGTGCTTTTCATCTCTCGACAATCAATTTATCATATTCAATAAAAGCTTCATTCTTTTGAATCAAGCTTTTACATTCAAACAATCAATGATTTATCAAAAAGGATTCTTTCATCAAATTAGTGCAAGCTTATTAGCTTGCACTTTTCTTGTTTTCGGACTAAGTAGTTGTAGAAAAACAAAGGACGATAGCGATTTCGTACCAAAGCCTAAAGGTTTTAATCGCATAGATTTACCTTCAACACATTATGTTCAATTACTTGAAAATCATCCTTATACATTTCAATATTCCAGTCAGGCAATTATTAAACCTGATACCGTAGCATGGGCAGAACCTCATTGGATTTATGTGTATTATCCAGCTTACAAAGCGATGATTCAACTTACCTACAAATCGCTTAACAATGACCCGACCAAACTTTCAAGACTTATTGACGATGCTTACAAATTAGCAGCAAAACATAGTCAAAAAGCTTCGTCTATTCAAAATTCAATCCTCACAACTCCCAAAGGCGAAAAAGTAATGTTGATGAGATTGGAAGGCGAAGTACCTACCTACCTACAATTCTACACTACCGACTCCACAAAGCATTATTTACGTGGAGCGCTTTACTTCAACACAGCCTTGAAAAGCGATTCACTAGAACCCGTTATTGAATACCTTAAAAAGGATGTTATCAAAATGGTAAATACCCTTCAATGGAAACAATAATCTAACTCATCATATCATTTTAGTAAGCCAGTACTTAGGTATTGGCTTTTTATTTTAAGGATTTTCGAGTAAATTACACTTACAAATTATCCTAACCATAAAATATGTTTGGCTCCACATTTCAAAGCATTGTAGATAGACGTCGCTCGGTAAGAATTTTCGATAACAATGCTCCTTTTGATGAATCCGTCGTTTCTAAATCCTTAGCATTATCTGTACTTTCTGCAAATAGCAGTAATATGCAGCTTTGGGAGTTTTATCAAATTAAAACTAAAGCTGTTCATGAAGCTCTTAATAAAGCTTGTATGGGGCAATCGGCTGCTAAAACGGCTAGTCAGTTAGTTGTTTTTGTGACTCGCCAAGATAAATGGAAAGAAAGAGTACAATGGAACATCGACAAGCTTGAAAAACAATTTGAAGGCAAAGAATTAACTAAAAAAGACCTTAGAGCTTTTGATTATTACAAGAAATTAATGCCATTGGTTTACAGATATGACCCATTCGGCTTTAATACCTTACTTCGTAGTATTATCGTATTTTTCATGGGCTTTAATAAACCCTTCTTGAGGATTCGTAATCATGGCGACCAGCGAGTAATGTGCCATAAATCATGTGCATTAGCGGCTCAAACATTTATGTTAAGCATGGCATCAGAGGGTTATGACACTTGCCCAATGGAAGGTTTTGATAGCGAATTGGTCAAAAAAATCTTAAAGCTTCCTTCTTCAGCAGAAATTAATATGATTATAGCATGCGGCATTGGAAAACCTGAAGGTATTTATTCAGATAGAGTCCGTGTGCCTAATCAAGAGGTAATATTTGAAGTATAATTAACAAACTATCTTTATTTTATGAAAAAACCATTATTACTCGCCCTCACGCTCATGTCATTTTTGGGAAATGCCCAAAAGAAAAAAGCAAGCACAACTTCATCTTCAGAAACCGACAAGCAAACTGTTATTAGCAACATCGATAAACGCTTCGATGAGTATGCAGGTATCTCTAAACAGATATGGAATTTTGCAGAATTGGGTTACATGGAAGAAAAGAGTTCTTTACTTTTACAAGAACAGCTAAAAAAAGAAGGCTTTACGGTACAAGCAGGCATAGCAGGGATTCCTACTGCATTTGTCGCAAGCTTTGGAGAAGGCAAGCCTGTGATTGGTATTTTAGGTGAATACGATGCTCTACCCGGTTTAGCTCAACAAGCTGTTCCTGAGATTAGTCCTATTCCCAATCAAAAAGGCGGTCATGGTTGCGGACATAATTTATTTGGTACTGCTTCAGTTGCTGCTGCCATTGAAGTAAAGAATTGGTTAGTAAAGTCTGGTCAAAAAGGGACTATCAAGATTTATGGTTGCCCCGCAGAAGAAGGTGGTTCGGGTAAAGTTTATATGGTACGAGACGGACTCTTCAATGATGTCGATGTAGTGCTTCATTGGCATCCTGGTGCTCAGAATTCAGCTGATGCGGGTACTTCTTTAGCCAATAAAAATGCTAAGTTTCGTTTTAAAGGAATTGCTTCACACGCTGCTGCATCTCCTGAACGTGGACGTTCTGCTTTAGATGGTGTTGAAGCAATGGATATGATGGTTAATATGATGCGTGAACATATCCCACAAGATACTCGTATCCATTATGTGATTACAAAAGGTGGTGAAGCACCTAATGTAGTACCTGCTTATGCCGAAGTATATTATTACGCTCGTCATAAAGACCGTGAGATTCTTCAAGGTGTTTGGAAGCG
Source organism: Arcicella rosea (assembly GCF_040543805.1). NCBI lineage: Bacteria > Pseudomonadati > Bacteroidota > Cytophagia > Cytophagales > Flectobacillaceae > Arcicella > Arcicella rosea. The sequence continues at coordinate 63,118 of NZ_JBEUMS010000012.1, read as the reverse complement.
CATAGAAAATGCTGCACAAGGCGCAGCACTGGGAACAGGCACTAAAGTTGAATGGGAAGTATTAGGAGGTGTATTTAATTTGTTGCCAAATATTACTTTAGCCAATGTAATGCACAATAACTTGGCTAAAGTTGGCGGTGTAGTGTACAATGAAGAAGAAAAAAAGTTTGCTGTATCATTAAGTGAAACCTTAGGAGAACAAAAACAGCCTATCGAAAATGCAGTCTTGGTAAAAGATTTTCGTGATGGCTCAGAAAGTGCAACAAGCGGGGGCTCTACTGATGTAGGCGACGTTAGTTGGACAGTTCCAACGGTAGGATTACAAACAGCTACGTGGGTTCCGGGTTCATCAGCGCATAGTTGGCAATCAACCGCTGCAAGTGGTATGGGTATCGGGCAAAAAGGTATGATTGTAGCGGCTAAAACTTTAGCTTGTACAGCATTAGATTTATTCAAAGACCAAACATTAATTGACAAGGCAAAAGCAGAATGGACTCAAAAAAGAGGAGCTAATTTTAAGTACGAAGCTCTTTTAGGAGATAGAAAGCCTGCTTTAGATTATAGAAAGTAATAGAAAGCCTTGATTCTTTGCTATAAACATTCAAACCAAAAGGATTATTTAGTTCTAAATCCCGAAGGGATTAAATGTTTATAGCAAAAAATGAGAAGATTGTTCGACTCCGATGGAGTCGTATCCTTTATCTGTTTTACTCTATAAATATTTGACCATTTCATGGTCATTGGACTCCTAATTTGTCTTTTCTATAAACATTTAATCCCTTCGGGATTTAAAAACGAATAATAATATACACACTACCTTCTAATAAAATGGCAGGAACATTTTCACAAATCTATATCCAAGTAGTTTTTGCCGTAAGAAGCAGAAACAGTTTAATCCATTCTACCTGGGAAGAAGAACTTTACAAATACATCTCTGGAATTTGTAAAAATAAAGGACAAAAATTGTTGGCTATCAATGGAATGCCAGACCATATCCATATTCTGATTGGGCTAAAGCCATCATCTTGTTTATCAGATTTAGTCCGAGAAATTAAAAAATCATCAAATGATTTTATTAATGAAAAAAGATTTACTCCATCAAAATTTCAATGGTAAGAAGGATATGGTGCTTTTTCTTACAGCCATTCAGCACTGGACAATGTCATAGGTTATATCAATAACCAAAAAGAGCATCACCAAAAACATACCTTTAAAGAAGAGTATATTTCATTTCTAAAAAAATTTGAAATAGCATTTAAAGACGAATATCTGTTTGAATGGATTAGCTAATTTTGATGGAAATTAATTTGACTCTTTCCGGGTCTAAGAATAGTATATTTTATTCATTCTGCCATACGCATTTAATCCCTCCGGGATTTTATTGACAGAAAATATTTTACAAGTAGAAAAACTACGTGCAGAGCATGAAGCTCAGTCGCTAAAATAATGTGTTCATCTATTTCTATTGGATTTTAAAATACTTCATTGTTAAATTAGACAAAAGTAAATTTTCTATATTAACCTTTTGGTGTTTGATACTTTTCAAATGTTTTGTCAAAATATCATTTAAAGAAGGCATATATTTTACTTCTAAAAATTCCAGTATTTTTTGATAAGCTTTCATCAAAAATTCATCTCCAAACTGACAAGAAACCATGACGGTTCTTGGATTATTAGAAGCACGAGCCATACCAAAATAAAAGACTGATTGATCAATAATAGAGTCTTCGTAAAGAATAGGACTTTCTGAATTCTCAAATGACTGGTATAAAATTGAATTGAGTTCATTGAGTAACAAAGTAGATTCGTCTGCTTGTGTTTTGAAGTGTTGCTGTAGTTCTGGCGTGTAGATTGTTTCAGATAATTTGCCATATACCTCAATCCGTTGACTATTGATTTTGAAGATATTAAGCAAGCCTTTCAGTATTTCTTCGTTGATGATTTTCATGATATAATTGTGTTCATGTGAAAAACGGATGATTAAAACCTCTATTAACCATTAACAAAATGTCAACCTATTCAAAGCAAAAAACCTGTTCAATTCAATATTCTATTTCAAAAAAACACTTCTTCCTCAAATCGCAATCGCAAGCATACAATTAAGCAAAAAAATTATACCAGTTAAAACCCATGAAAACTTTGTTATTTTTTGTGCAAATGACTCTACAAGAGTAGTATTAAAGGGGAGAAAGAAGGCAATATTTTTACGCACTTCCTAGTACATACGTTGAGCGAATACATCAACATTCAGTATTCCACATTTTAAAAATGGAGAATACTGAATAAGAAAACTGAGAATGAATTAGTTACAATACTTTATTTCACAAAAGACGAAACACCTAAATCCTGCATCTTTTTTACTATATGTTTACCTAAGTTTGCCCCTTGTTTTTGCCCGTTTTCGATGGAGTCTTTGAAGTGAATACCACCATAAAAACGTGACACGGCAGCTTCGTTAGCGGCTTGTCGGAAAGAAGTAAACTTTCGAGGTTGTAAATCAAAATAGATTTCAGAATCATCTATGTATTCAAAATTATCGCCTAAAAAATAAGTCAATACTTCTGCCGAAGCGGTTGAAATTACGCTGTGTCCGCTGGTATATTCTGGGAACGGTGGCGTTTGTAAAAGTGGTTGCCAACGAATATCAATCAACTTATTAATAACCGTTTCGGGTCTGATTCTATTACTTCGGTATTTTTCATCCCAACAACTAATAAAAGCATCCATCAAAGTGGTGGCTACCAAAGATTGTAATAATAATGATTGCCCAAATGAAAGCTTCGCTTTAGTGGAAACAATACTTGTGATATTCATCCAATGTCCCCCTGGACTCATTTTTTTGAATCCAATCGACATGTGCCCAGAAGTATTAATCGCAAAAGGATTGCAATCCCAAAAAGCGGCAATGGTTCTTTGTTCTAAAGTAGTGTTTTTACTAATGTCATACACTGCTTTCGCCAATTTATAAAATTCACTTCCCTCCTCGGCACTGTATGGAACTGGCGGAATTGGCTTAAATTGGTTACAAGTATCCATTACCATTGGTCTGATAGTTCGCCAATTGGGTTCAACGGCTTCCATGTAGGCAGGTGGAGTTGGATACCAATTCCCCTCTCCTTTTATGGGTTTGTATCTTCTTAAAGTACTTAGTTTTAAATAACCATCATTTTTTGCCCAAGCCACCATCTTTTGTGATACTTCTTGAGCAACATTGATAGAATTTGTAATGACTTGCTCTGAATAACCATCATTTTTCCAACTTTCAAGAATTTTCTTTTGATCTTCTTCCAACTGAAAACCCGAAGGCAACATTCTTTTTCCTGTTTCCAGAATGGCGTACAAAGCCGCTAAATGATAGTCGTACTCACCAGAATGTTGAATACTGAACTTCGGAAAACCTTTGATATAAGTGCTTGGCGATGGAATCGTTTTGTCATGTTGTGCCAGTATTTCGTGAGCACCCAACAAACTGTATGAGTAAAATCTACTTGCCGCTGGCGGATTTACCACATCATGGAGCATCACCATCGTCAAAGAGAAAACAGCAGGTTGTAAATAGGCTGTCGGTTCTTTTTTTGCCTTGAAAGCCTGTACCGAAAAAGTACAAAGTAAGGCTATCAGTAGGGAAAATTTTCTTAGATAAATCATTCTTTATAAAATTGAAGTGCTTGGTTAAAAGCAGCAATGATTAAATATTTTTCAGCCCCAATGTTCATTTCTACAAAAGATTTTACGTCGCCTTTCACCGAAAGTCCAGAAGTAATCTGATTGAGATAGATAAAATCTCCTTTGCCATTTCCTTTGAGCAGACAACCATAATTGGCATCCATACTGCCTAATTTCAAACGATTATCGGTTTTATTTCCCAATAACAAAAGGTCGCTTTTTCCGTCTTTGTCAAAATCCTTCACCAAAATCTGTGAAACGGGTGCAAATTGAGCTTGTAAAGGCAGTACTTTCTTTTTGTATTGAATACTTTTATCTGCTCCGATACTGCTTAGGAAACAAACGGTTCGGTTTTCATTCAGTGTTAAAATCGTTGCTTTGGCAATTTCATCTTTCGTCAATACTTCGTTGATTGTAGCGTCAGCGTAATTTTTATAGGAAGAGAATCGTCTTCTCATTGGGAAAATTTGGTCGTTCAATTCATCACGACTTACAAAAGGATATGATTTGCCTTGTACATAAAAATTCAAGAATGGGTCTATTGAGCCGTTATCATCAAAATCGGCAAAGTACAATTCAGCAGGTTGTTGCTTTGAAACTTTTATGACAGAATTTTCACCATAATTTCCTGCAATAATATCTTTTTGACCGTCACCATTTACGTCTTCTAAAGCCAGCGAAAACCACAAACCATTATCTGCTTCGGAGAAATAAGTACTTGTTTTATCCACAAAACCTTCTTGTTTGTTCAAGTAAATTTTGATAAGCATAAATTCCCCACAAATCACTAAATCTTGTCTGCCGTCGGCATCAATATCTGTCCACTGTGCATCTGTCAGCATTCCCAATTTGGCAAAAGGAATATTTTTTATGGTAAATTTCGCCTGACCATTATTTTCTAATAAAAACGATTCTGGTGCAGTGGGATAACGACCGGGCAGTACTCGTCCGCCCACAAACAAGTCTATGTCACCATCTTTATCAAAGTCGCAAGGACGCACAAATGCTTTGCTACTGGCACTCAAATTCGGCAAAGAGTAAGTAGAAGGGAATAATTTTCCTTTGCCATTGTTCAAGAAGATTTCATCTTGAAACGAAGGTGTATTTACTTCAAAAAGTGAATATCCACCTTTGGCAATGTACAAATCTTGGAAGCCATCGCCATTGGCATCAAAGAAAACTGCCGCAACAATAGAGGAATTGTTTTCGTCACCAATTTCTAAATTTTCAATCGGCAAAAAAGTACCATTACTTTGCTGAATCAGTACTTTTCCGTTACGATTTTTATCGCCACTCACAAAAACATCTTCCAAACCGTCCTTGTTCACATCACCTTTGGCAAGTACTGGCCCCGTCGCTGAATACATAAACAGCATTAAAGGCTGACGCTTGAAATCGTTTTCAATAAAAGGCTCGTGTAAATAGGGAATTTTTGAAGATACTTTCTGAAAAATTGGGTCTTCGATAAGTTCAAAAGAGGAAATCGGCTCGCTATTCTTTTTAATAGAAAGTAATTTGTCTGCCGACAATGCTTTGAGCCACTGTTCGGTGTGGTCGGGCCAAACGATTTTGAGCGAATCGACTTTTGTATTTTTCCCCAAACCAAAATGTAAACGCATGGGTTCACAAGACAAATAACCACGATAAGGATTTACTTCTTGGTATTGTACTTGACCGCCAGCATATAAATATACTTTAGCACCCAATACTGTTTTTGTGGTTTTGTCAGCAATAAGATTTACTTGTAAATAATGTCCTTGAGCATTTTCTCTACTTGTATTTTGATAAAAAGAAACTTCTTCGTTGATATTATTAATCAACAAATCTAAGTCACCATCGTTGTCTAAATCTGCATAAGCTGCTCCGCTTGAAATACTTGGAGCAGACATTCCCCAAGCCTCTTGCTGGTTACTAAAAGTTAAATCACCATTATTTTTAAAGATATAATTGGGCAATTTTGTTGAAGGCATCGCACGCACCAAATCCATCAATTGAATGGGTTCTCTGTCCATTGCTTTTCGGATTTTGTAGTCGCCCCAATATCGTAAAAAATCTTTGTTGGTATAATCTCTTAAATAACCATTACTGATAAAAACGTCTTTCAATCCATCATTGTCAAAATCAACAATGAGCGGACACCAACTCCAGTCGGTACTTGATAGCCCCGAAAGGCGAGCAATTTCACTAAAAAATGGAATTTTATTTCGGTCATTTCCTTGATTCAGTTGCAACATATTGTGCATATATTGTTTCTGAAGACCTTGATTTTGCATGAGTTCAAAAGACTCATAATTTTCTTGTAATTGTAATAGCTTTTGTCTTCGATTATCTTCTGGAAGCATATCCAGCGAAAGAATATCAGGCAAAGCATCATTATTTATATCGGCAATGTCCACGCCCATCGAGAATTGAGCCAGATGTTGCAATGACTTTTTGGTGTCTTCCAGAAAAGTACCATTGCCTTTGTTGATGTACAAATAATCGGGTTCGTTATAATCGTTGGTAACGTAAATGTCCAGCAATCCATCTTTATTGATGTCTGAAATGGCAACACCCAAACCAAAAGTAAGTGGATATTGATGAATACCAGCTTTGGCAGAAACGTCTTCAAAATGTCCGTTTTTATTTTCAAATAAACGATTTCCAGCTAGAGGGTCAATTTCATTTCTGAGGCGAGCCAACTCCATGTTATCATACTTCTTTACATTATGATTAAGCAAGAACATATCTAAATCTCCGTCTGAATCATAATCTAAAAAAGCCGCTTGCGTACTGTAACAAGGACTATCTAAACCATACTCTTTTGCCTTTTCGATGAATTTTACAGAACCATCTTTTTGTTTGCCAAGATTGATAAATAACTGATTTCGGCGATTGTCTTCCTCTACTTTTCCTGAATAACAAATATAAATATCCAAGTATCCGTCGCCATTCACGTCCGCCATGGTTACTCCAGTTTTCCAAGCTCCTTTTCTACCTTCCAAATCTTTTGAAGCCGCTTTGGTAATGTCTTTGAATTGTAATTTTCCTAAGTTCAAGTACAGTTTATTGGCTTTCATGTTGGCGGTAAAGAACACATCTTCTAAACCATCATTATTTACATCGCCAACAGCTACGCCCGCACCATTGAAAAAGTACTCATAAGCCATTACGTTCAACTCTTCTGTTTCGTCAATTTGATTTTGGAAATCAATACCAGTTTTCTTTGAATCAAGCTTTTGAAACAAAGTTTGTTGAGATGATACTTCAAAGCATATCAAGCACCCAAAAAACAAGAAAAGGATTTGGAAAGAAAATTTGCTCATCACTGGAATCTTCATATAAATCTTATAAAAAACTTCGACCAAAAGGAATTAGTCGAAGTTGAGAAAAAATAGGATATTATGCTAACCTGAATTCTAAATCTTTTGAATAATAGTAAAGTCTTTTCCAATTAAAAGAGCAAGGTAAAAATACCTTGCTCTTTAGAATTAGCGGTTTATTACTTATCCCACCAGATTCTTGAAGTGAAAGTGTCACCACCAGCTAAACGACTAACAGCTGCTGCATAATTAGTAGGGTTAGTAGATGCTTCTTCAACTTTGTAAGGAATTCTTCTTGGAATTGTTCCGTTCGAGAAGTTGTTAGCATAAACTACTGGCGTTAAAACTGGGTAGCCAGAGCGTCTCCAGTTAGTCCAAGTTTCGATAAAATTAAATGTAATTGAAGTAGTTACCCAAATTTGCTCATTGATTTGTTTCAATGAAGCAGCTACAGAACTAACATTCAAAGGATTCGCAGTCAAGTAAGTTGGGATAGCTGCTACTGCAGTTTTAATAGCTGCATCCGAAGAAGCTGCAGTATTAAATTGAGCTAAAGAAGCTGTTGCTGCTAATACACCATTATTATAGTGTTCAGAAGCTGACGTTGCACCCACATTCCATCCTCTTACTTTTGCTTCAGCTAATAATAATTCTGTTTCAGCATAAGTCAATACGAAGTTTACACCACTACGATCTAAGAAAATCGCTGTTCTTGGACGAGAGTATTTACCAACACCAGCCACATCACTACCAGTACCAGAAGCACCAGGATGTAAAGGGTGTTTAGAAATATCTGTAGCACCACCGTTTAAGTCATAACCGTTTGGTAAACCAATTTGAACTGAAGGAGTGTTATCACCAGCTAAATCTTGGTTAGAGTTATTTGCATAACCTGGTAGAGAAACCTCTGCAATAGCAGATAATCTTGGATCAGCTGTTACTTTCAAATAATCGATAAAAGTTTTGCTCCAACGCACTTCACGATAATCATCAGGTACTCTTAATGCACCTGTTGTGTTATTTCCTTGTGTACTATTGTCGGTCAGTACTTTTGCATTGTCAGCAATTGAAGTAAATACTCCACCAGCTACAGCTTTCTCAGCCCAAGTTTTAGCACTAGCTTCATCCACTTTAGTCATACGCATTGCTAAACGAAGCATCAATGAATAACCAAACTTCTTCCACTTAGCTACGTCTCCATTGTATATCAAGTCTGTTGTAGGACCAGCTTTATTAACATCTAAGTTTTTAAGAGCCGTTTCCAATTCTGTCAACATTCCTGTATAAATAGATTGTTGCGTATCATATTTAGGAAGTGTGATTGCTTCTTTCGCTCTCAAAGCTTCTGTATATGGTACATCTCCGTAACAATCTGTAATATGTGCAATGTTGATTACTTTCATAATTGCACCGATATTATACAAATTAGATAATGCTGGTTTATCTTTTGTAAGATTTTGCATTTCAACTGCTAATGAAGCAGAACGATAGTCTTCACCAAAAATTCTACCTTGGTAAGCCAAGAAACTTCCTGATGCTAGATACTTATCGCCATTTCCGTAGTAAGAGAACGTAGAAGCAAGCGACTGCGTCCACATACTTTGATATAGCAATTGAGAATACCCCGTGTTTCCGTACTCATATTGAGATTGCGACAAAAGGTAATTAGGGTTAAAAACCTCTGCACTTGTTGCATTGGGGTCAGTATTAATCTTTTCAAAATCAGAAGTACATCCAATTTGAAAAAGTAATGCTGTTAGTCCGATATATACTAATACTTTTTTCATATTATTAGAATGTTGTTTAGAATTTAATGTTTAAGTTAAATCCATAAGTTCTTGCAGCTGGCAAACTGTTTCCTTCAATACCTGCATAGCCGATAAGAGAAGAGAATCCTGCTTCTGGATCGATATTATCCGTGTATTTCAATAACGTTAAAAGGTTACGTCCTACTAATGAAATTCCTACTGATTGGAAAGGTAAGAAACCTAATTGCTTTTTAGTAAGCGTATAACCAAATGTAACTTGACGTAACTTGATAAAATCTCCGTCTAAAACGTTAAGTCCAGAAATTCTTCTAGCTAAGTTTTGGTAGTAAGTTTGTGCTGGAACGTTGATAGTATTTGTTGCACCACTTTCAGTTACACCTACTGCTACAACACCGCCTTCACGACCTTCTAAAGTCATTTGGTTTAAACCTCTGAAGATTGAGTAGTAGTTAGTTGCTGATAATACTTTGTTTCCAAATTTATAGTCAATCAAGAATGCGAAGTTGAAACCTTTGTAAGAGAATTCGTTATTAAAACCTCCATAAACTTTAGGTAAAACAGAACCCATTGGCGTTCTTGTAGCTGCTTGTTTTGGTACACCTGTAGCATCAACAACAATGTTTCCTTTTGCATCTCTTACGTAGTCGTAAGCCATAATTTGTGGACCAGACATACCTTTTACTAAAGCAGTTCCTGCATTTAATGGACGGTAAGTACCAAGACCTAACTGTTCTGAAGTAGCACCAGTACCAGAAATATCAACAATTTTGTTTGAAATTGTAGTTACGTTCAAAGATGTTTTCCAGCTAAAGTCAGTAGTTTGAATTGGCGTACCGCTCAACATTAATTCTATACCAGAGTTTTGAGTTGAACCCGTTCCGATATATTGACCAGTGTAACCTGTTGCATCAGAAAGAGAACCATTGATGATTTCATTTTTCGTTTTACGATTGAAATATGAAAGGTCAACACCCAATCTGTTTTGGAAGAATTTCAATTCTGTACCAAATTCATATTCAGACAAAGTGTATGGTTTTAAGAACAAGTTTGGAAGTGTTGAGCTGAATGAACCTGTAGTGATACCTTGAATTGCTGAACCAACACTGTAGTATTGAGAAGTACTATATGGATTAGCTGGTTCTCCAGATACAACTGCATAAGATGCACGAATTTTACCATAACTTAAGCTTGGAATTTTCACGATGTCAGTAATATCAGAACTCAATGAAACTGATGGAGTGAAAATGCCATAATTACCTACTGGTAATGTTGAGAAAGCATCATAACGACCAGTTGTTGATAAAGTGAAGATTTTCTTGAATGCGAAATCTACTGAATAATAAGCTGATTGTGTTTCTTTCTCGTTATAGCTATATGATCTGTTAAATGAAAGTACGTTGTTCGGGCTGTAGAAGAAAGGAATTACGAATGGACCACCACCAATAGAAATTTTATCGTATTTATTTTTTCTTAAAGCAGCACCTACCATTACATCAATACTGAAATCTTCGTTGATATCTTTTGAAGCTGATAAGAAAGCATCAGCGTTCAATTCAGAAGTAGTAGCTTTTGATAATTCATCAAAACCACCTTTCAAGCCATTTGAATAAGCTGTACCTGTTGGAGTAATTTTGTTGATTCCATCATTCATGTAATCATAACCTAATCTTACTTGACCGTTCAACCATTTAGTAAATTCATATTTAGCTGAAAGAGAAGAAATCAAACGCTTTCTAGTAACATCATTATTATATCTATTCACAACAAACCAAGGGTTTGTTACATAGATATCATCGTTATATTGAATTTCAGCACCCAATGGAGAATTCACATCGTATCCTGGTTGAAGTGCTAGTTGATTTACACTTGTTGCTAAATATTGAATGTTGTTGGCATTTAAAGGACCATCACTTAATTGTGGTTTGTTATCTGCTTTTTCATCAATATAATTAACCATTAAGTTTACAGTCAGTTTTTCTCCCATTTTTTGAGAACCAGTAAAGTTCACAGTTTTACGGTCTAAACCACTGTTTCTTAAGATAGATTTGTTATCTAAATTAGCAATTGACAAACGGAAAGCTCCTTGGTCATTTGCATTAGAAATTGAAAGAGAGTTAGTAACTGAAGCTCCAGTTCTATAGAAATTCTTAATATTATCTTTTACAGCTGAGTATGGGTACATTTTACCATCAAATTGGATAGTAGAAGCACCATCTAATTTTTCACCCCAGCTCAACATACCACTGTTTAATGCACTAGTAACAGATGAAGGACGTACCCCATTCATACCTTGTCCATAAACATATTGGAAGTCTGTATTATTCATCGCTTGATCTGCAACCATGTTTAAGTTGTAGTCAACAGACATTTTACCTTTTTTACCAGTTTTAGTAGTAATTTGGATAACACCATTTGCTGCTCTAGCACCATAAAGTGCAGATGCTGAAGCACCTTTCAATACTGTCATGTCTTCAATATCATCAGGGTTGATGTTTGAAATACCATCACCTTGGTCAGCACCACCCCATTCACCAGCAGCACCTCTTTGAGTATTGTCCATTGGAACACCGTTGATAACAATCAAAGGAGACGAAGCTGTAAAACTTGCCATACCTCTTAATAAAATACGAGCCGATGAACCTGGTCCACCACTTGTACCCGAGATATTCAAACCAGCTACACGACCAGCTAATGAATAAGCTACGTTAGTTTCACGAGCTTGAGTCATTACACCACCATCAATTTTAGTTACTGCGTAACCAATTTTTCTCGCTTCTTTAGATACACCTAAAGCAGTAACGACTACTTCGTCTAAAGATTGATTATCTGCATCTAATGTAACATCAATTACTGATGCATCACCTACTGGAATTTGTTTAGGGACAAATCCTACTGAACTAAATACTAATGTTGCACCTTTAGTAGCACCAATTGAATAGCTACCTGTAGCATCAGTGGTGGTTCCTTTTGTAGTACCCTTAATCTGGATACTAACCCCTGATAGGCCAACCTTATTACTGTCGGTTACTTTACCTTTTATCGCTTGCGCAAAAAGTTGCGAGCTTGAAAAGAGTAGTAATGCAGTAATTAACATTGTAAAATTACTTTTGCATGCTTTCATTTTTTTTAAGATTACAGTGAAAAATAGACTTTTTTAATAAACATGACCTTGGCCAAAATACTTAACAGATGGCTTCAGGGCGGGACTTGGGTTTTCGTGTACATGACTATATTATTAATTAATTTGACATTCAATTGATTATTTCAGTTGCACAGCCCACCTCTATTTTTTTATATTACAAGCAAATTTATTTAATATTATTCATCAAAATAAGACTATTTCTTAAATTAAATTTACATATATTTAACATATAATAATTTTATTTAAAATATCTCATTTCCTCTTTTTGATTAAAAAGTTAATAAATATAAGAAAATACTGTAAGTGTTGACCAAAATTATTAAAAAATCTAAAAAAAAATGCAAAATTTTCTTTAAAACGGAAATATATTACCCATTTTGAGAAAAATTTAAACCTACACCATATTTTTACAAAATATTAATTAGTAAAAAATATTAAAAATTAAAGAACGAATTATTTACATTCCTGACAACTCGGTTGTAAGGAAATTTATTTTTTTGTTCTTTTGTAATGAAACCATTTTAACTATCGCTTTTTAGCTCAGTAAAGAAGCCTTTCTAGGAAGATTTACAGGGTTGATTATGCTCAAAATTGATAACCTTATTTTTCACATAAACTCCATTGATTAAAACATGTCTTTCACTTCCATAGAACCTTCTGAATTAGAAGTATTTGATAAAGAATCGATTGTCGATAAGAAGAAAAATAGTTTAAGACGTAAAATATTACAAGACTTATACTTTAATGGCAATAAAACCATCGCTCAATTAACTAAAGAGATACACTCTAGTGTGCCTTCGGTTACGGCTTTATTAGAGGAGTTGATGGATGAGCACTGGATTATTGAAATTGGTCCTGCCGAAGCACAATTTGGTAGAAAGCCTATCCTATATTCATTGAATCCCAAGAATCGATATACTATTATATTGGATATTGCTGTGCATCGTTCCAAGGCTGCCATCCTCAACTTGCAAAATCAAGTGCTCTTTGAAGAAGATTTGCATTTTTGTTTAGAGGACAGTCCGCTTATTTTAAATAAAATTGCTGCTTCAATCAACGAAATTGTAGCGAAGTACGGCATTGGTCTTAGTGAACTTATCGGAATTGGGATTTCGATGCCGGGCTTAATTAATCCAAGAAGTGGTTTTAATTATACTTACAGAAGAGTAAATCCTGAAACGCAGTCAATGGTTGAATGGCTTGAAAATAGTTTTTCATTACCTTTTTATCTTATTAATGATACTCAAGCCACTATAATTGGTGAAAATCAATTTGGCTTGGCTAAAGGAATGCAAAATGTTTTCTCTGTTAATATGGACTGGGGTGGCGTTGGTTTAGGAATTGTATTAAATGGAAAGGTATTTCAAGGTTCAAATGGTTTCGCTGGTGAACTTGGGCATATTCAAGTAAAAGAAAACGGAGAACTTTGCCATTGTGGAAAAGTAGGTTGCTTGGATACCCTTACTTCGGCGGCTTCCTTAATACGTAGAATTAAAGAATGTCTGAAAGAAGGGAAAGTCTCTAAATTAGCAAAAACAAATCTTGAAGAAATTGATATAGAATTCGTCATCAAAGTTGCCAACGGTGGCGATGCCTTAGCAATTGATTTACTTTACGATATTGGTAAAGAAATGGGAAAAGGGCTTTCAATAGCAGTACATTTGTTTAATCCAGAAGCGATTGTTGTTAATGGAATTCTGGCTAAAGCAGGCAGATTTATCAGTAACCCAATCGAGCAAGCTATCAATAAATACTGTTTGGTAGATTTTAAAAGTAATTTAAGTATCGAGATTTCCACTTTGGGCGAGTCTGCCAGAATGCTTGGTACACAAGTATATCTAATCGAAAATATTATGGTTTCATAATCATACTCATTTATAAAGTTTAAGTATATCATGGTTTCTGTTGACTATGATATACTTAAATTACTTTTGTATTTGTACACCTTACTTCCATTCTGCTTATCCATTTTGAATTAATCCAATAAAATATCATCAAGTATCCTCTTAATTTCCTTCTTTTTCACCTGTAAATTATTTATCATGCTGATAATCACTGTAAATTTGGATTTTGATTAACTTTTTGAGTATTTTTATGGTCACGCCTCCAATCTAATTCGCCAGAGTAATGAAAAAGATTCTATTTATCATCTGTGTTATAACTTTAGCAAGCTGTCAAAAAAATGTTTATTTGACGGGTTCATTAATGCACCAACTTCAAGAAAATGAACTTGACCTCACTCGAATACAATTTTATAATGACAATCCGCTTTACCTAGAAAGGGAAGTACCTTCTTCAGATGCCAATATCAAATCTGGGAAAGTAGTTTTTAAAAATGGCAGATACATCAATAGAATTGCTTTGGAAAAAAATACTCCCGGTATTGTACAAACTGAAAATAATGGACATTTAATGATTGCTTTTGAGAAAAGTAATGAAGAAAGTTCGTTAAGATTTGGGCCAGTAGCGGGTGAAAAAGGAGAATACTTTTATCAATTGGTTGACAATAATGGTAGTCCTATGTTTTCTCGCATAGATTACGAAGGAAGTAAATACTTAGTAATCTACAAAAAACCAAGAGTACGCATTATGCTTTCAAGAAGTGTTTTTACCAATATGAAGGTAAAAGTAAGAAGAATGAAAGGGAATAAAATAAAGTCGCAGTATAAATAAATTTCAGATTATAACAATATTCATTGAAGAGTAAGCTCAAAAAGGCTTGCTCTTTTTATTTATATCACATTGGTATCTATCTTATAGAAGACCTCATCCAAATTTGTGGGCTAACTCCTTTTGCTTTCTTAAAGTATCTATTAAAGTAATTAATGTCCGCAAAACCACATTTCCATGCTGCTTCATTAATTTTGGTATCAGGGAAAGTATCTAGTATGGAACAGACCATTCCTAAACGATATTCATTGATATAAGTAGTAAATGTTTTTCCAGTTTCCTTCTTAAAAAAAGAGCAAAAGGCTGCGGGACTCATCGAGGCTATTGCTGCAATTTTTTCCAGAGAAATTTTTTCGCTATAGTTTTCCATGATGTATTTTACAATGGTCTGCATGCGCTTCATATTTTTGCTAATACCATTTGACACCTTGTTGGCGGGACCAATTATTAAAAAATCTTCTTGTTTACTTAATAAACTTATAAGTTTCATCAATGACGTCAGTCTGGTGATACTACCCTCATGTTGCATTTTTTTTAATATGATGATTATCTTTTCAGCTGTTTCACCCACTATCCTCACGCCATGTTGAATAGAGCGCAATCTGTTTACTAAAGAAATCCATTCACTAAAAAAAGCTAGCCCATTACTTAAAAACGAAGGATGAAACTGTACAAACAACACTTCTCTAGATCCATCAGGATTACAGGTCTGAGGATCGAACATCCAACAATGCGGCAAGTTTGGTGGGGCAAAAATAACCTCTCCTTCATTGAAAGATTCTACAAAATCACCCACCATACGGTAACCCGATCCTTTTTTAACATATAATATTTCAATTTCTGGATGAAAGTGCAGTGAAATTTCCTCCTTATAGTTCTTCTTTGAACAGACATAACGGTATGAAGCTTGAAAATCAGCATCTATTTGTTCAAATTTCACTTTATCGGTCATTGCGAAGCTTTTAAATTAGTAATAATACAAAAATAAGACAATAATTGAGTAATCTAGAACAATCTAAATGGCTATGATTTTGGTTCTTTTGCATCCTATTTTAAATACTTACTTTATTAAAAATGAAAAAAAACATATATGCTTTGTCGATGGGAGCATTTGCTTTTGGGATGGCGGAGTTCTTAATGATGAGTATCTTACCTGACGCAGCCGAAGGGTTAAATATTTCTATATCAAAAGCGGGGAATTTAATAGCTTTTTACGCTCTGGGAGTTTGTGCAGGAGCTCCCCTACTCATTACGATTACACGTAACTTAAAACTGCGTACAATCTTAGTAATATTACTGAGTATTTTTGTGCTAGGAAGCTTACTGACGGCTGCTAGTAATGTCTATCTACTAACTATCATTGGACGATTTGTTTCTGGTTTACCACATGGAGCTTTTTTTGGAGTAGCTGCCATTGTAGCCAACAAACTAGCTGACGATGGAAAAGGTACCTCGGCAGTAGCAACAGTAATGATGGGCATGACGGTTGCAAATTTACTGGGTGTACCCCTCGGAAACCTAATAGGTCACTATATTTCATGGCGAGTTCTTTTCCTTTTAAATGCAATTATTGGATTATTCTCTATTTATTTCATTTATCAATGGATTCCAGAGCTTCCTCCGCTACCCAAAACAAAGGTTTGGGAACAATTTAGGTTTTTAAGAAAACTAAATCCTTGGCTTATGATAATCGTTACTGTACTTATCAATACTGGAATCTTTGCGTGGTATAGCTATGTTAACCCTTTTATGACAGATGTAACCAAAATAGATGTGAAATTTATGCCATTATTGATGATTTTATCAGGAGGAAGCATGTGCATTGGTAATTATCTAGGCGGAAAACTTTCTGATAAATTTAGCCCTAAAACAACAACCATTTATATACAAATAGTACTAGCGTTGGCATTAGTTACCTTATACATGTGGGGTAACCAACCTATAGTTTCATTAACAATGTTGTGTATAGGAGCTTCTTGCTTTTTTGGACTTTCGGCACCAATTCAACAATTATTTTTTCTGAGTTCAAAAGGTGGTGAAATGATGGGAGGTGCTCTTGGACAACTTGCTTTCAACCTTGGTAATGCGATGGGTGCTATAGTAGGTGGAGCGGCTATTATAAAATACGGAAGAATGGAATACACCGCATTTGCAGGAATCTGGTTTCTAACTATGGGGATTATTGTATTCTATCTATTTAAACGTAGAAATTAAAAGCATATCATAAACATCAGCATTAATTTCTTGCCATTTTTCTATGAATTTATTTCATTGGAAAATGGCATTTTTATTAAATGTTTTTCATGATTATTTTAGTAGTATGCTTGCAGAACATTTTTTTCTTTACCATTTTTACCATATTATGCAAAGCATAACATTCAATTAAAATTTCCCTAATACTGTATCTTAAGTTTTTATAAACAATTCATCCAATATGAAAGCAGATAAAACCGTAGATTATCACATAAAATCAGGTTGGCATGCCATCAGTAGAATGTACAATTCTTTTGCTGCTCCATTCGACATGACAATGGCAATTGGTTATGTTTTATTAAACATTGATAAAAAAGGAACCCCTGCTACTAAAATAGCACCCGCTTTAGGCTTAGAACCTAGAAGCTTAACCAGAATGCTAAAATCTTTGGAAGACAAAAAATGGATTAGAAGAGAAACCGATGAAGAAGACCGAAGAGTAGTAAAGGTATATCTTACCGAAGAAGGCAAACGCAAAAGAGATAAAGCTCGTGAAGGCGTATTAATTTTCAACAATGCGATTTATGAAAAAATTGGTGCTGAAAAGTTAGAGATTTTCTTTGAAGTCATGGAAAAAATCAGCGAAGTTGTAGATATCGATACTGCTGGTTATAAAGCCGATAACATTGGCGAAGATGAGTTTATCTAAAGAAAAAATCTGGAATGAAATTATTTTAAATGTTATGCTTGCATAACATTTTTTTTATTGCTTATCTTTACATAAAATAGTACGTAAGCATCATATTTTAGGCTTTTATTCAGATTAAATTGATAAAGACATGACAATCACAGCTAATAAAGCTTCCATCAAGGGAGGCGAGTTTTTAATTAAAGACATCGACGCTTCGCAAATTTTCACTCCTGAAGATTTTACAGAAGAACAACAAATGATTGCCCAAACTTGCTTGGATTTCCTTCGTACAGAAGTACATCCACGTTTAGACGATATTGATTACGCCAAAAATACCGATTTGATGGTTGAACTAATGGATAAAGCTGGTGAGCTAGGTCTATTGGGAACGGCTATTCCAGAAGAATATGGTGGTTTTGGGATGAATTTCAATACTTCAATGTTGGTAGCTGAGGCTTGTGGTGGTGGGCATTCTTTTTCAGTAGCCTTGTCAGCACATACTGGTATTGGTACTTTGCCTATTTTGTATTATGGTAACGAAGAGCAAAAAACCAAATACTTGCCAAGATTAGCCACTGGCGAATGGAAAGCCGCTTATTGTTTAACTGAGCCAGATTCAGGTTCGGATGCAAATTCTGGAAAAACCAAAGCTGAATTATCGGAAGATGGTAAACATTATATCATCAACGGACAAAAAATGTGGATAACAAACGGTGGTTTTGCCGATTTATTTATTGTTTTCGCTAAAATTGATAACGATAAATCGTTAACGGCCTTTATTGTTGAAAAAGATTTTGGTGGTATTACGATGAATGAAGAAGAGCGAAAAATGGGTATCAAAGGTTCATCTACTCGTCAAATCTTCTTTAATGATTGTAAAGTACCTGTTGAGAATCAACTATATACTCGTGAAGGAGGCTTTAAGATTGCGGTAAATATTTTGAACATTGGTCGTATCAAATTAGCCTCTGCAGTTGTCGGTGCTTCTAAAGGGATTATTGGTAAAGCTGTTAATTATGCCAACGAACGCAAGCAATTTGGTACTTCAATCAGTAACTTCGGAGCAATCAAACATAAAATTGCCGAGATGAATGTAAAAGTATTTGCTTCAGAATCAGCTTGTTATCGTGCAGGTCAAAATATTGACGATGCCATTGAAGATTTATTAGCAAGTGGCGTAGAGTCATCTCAAGCAAAACTAAAAGGCGTTGAACAATTTGCCATAGAATGTGCCATGCTTAAAGTACATGGTTCAGAAGTATTGGATTTTATTGTTGATGAAGGTGTACAAATTTATGGTGGAATGGGCTTCTCAGCCGAAGCACCAATGGATAGAGCTTACAGAGATTCTAGAATTAACAGAATTTTTGAAGGTACTAACGAAATCAACCGTTTGCTTTCTGTAGGAACAGTTGTAAAACGTGCCATGAAAGGCGAAATCAACTTAATGCCTGCGGCGATGGAAGTTGGCAAAGAGATTATGTCGATACCTGATTTTAGTATTTCTGATGAAGAAGGTATTTTCATAGCAGAGAAAAAAGTAATCAAAAATATGAAAAAAGCCATTTTGATGGTGGCTGGTGCAGCATTACAAAAATTCATGATGAAGTTTGAACAAGAACAAGAAATCATTATGAATTTGGCTGACATGATGATAGAACTTTATATCGCAGAATCGACGCTACTAAGAGTTGAAAAATTAATATCAGTACGTGGCGAAGCAGCTTGTACTTTACAAAAAGATGCCGCATTAATCTATTTACACAGTGCCGTTGAGAAAACAAATAATGCAGGGAAATCTGCCATTACAAGTTTTGCCGAAGGCGATGAACTCCGTGTAATGCTAATGGGCTTAAAACGCTTTACAAAAATAGAACCGATGAATCTCAAAGAAGCCCGCAGAAGAATTGCTGAAGCATCTATTGAAAAAAATAGTTATGTTTTTTAGCAACATTACTTGATATACAAAGAGGTCTTTACTCGTCGAGTAAAGACCTCTTTTGTTATTTCTAAAGAATTAGAATTTAATATTCAAACTTGCGTTAAAAATAGTACCTAATTGGCTAAACTGAGAACCATCATAAGTAACTCTTGAATAACGTCCATTGAAAGTAATTAAATTATATTGTTCGTAATATTTTGCAGATGGTACGTTGTTGTTAGCATCGTAACGTGTTTTAACGCCTGTTTTAAGGTCAATAAAATCCCATTTTGGTAATACATTCAACACATTGTTGACGTTAAATGTAAAAGTAGTTTTTGATGAGAAAGGAATACTAATTGCTAAATCAGAAACGACTGCTGGAGTAAACTCCGTATCAGTATCAGCGTCTAAGCCATTTTGATGAAAACGAGTTTTTCCAAATAAAGTATTATTCAAATTGATATTAATGCCTTTGATTAAATAATCGAATCCAAGAATTACTTTGTATTTTGGACGAGATGAAAACAATAAAGCATCTTGTGTTCTATCAAAAATTGATTTGCCAGCATCAGCAATCAATTTTGGGTTGTTGATTGAAGTATATTTATTTTCGAAAGTATAATTACCTGCTAAATTGATTCCCAATTTTCCCATTCCTAATTCAATATTCTTCTGAGAAACTACAAAATCAAGCCCAGAAGTAGTTGTATTCAACGCATTTGCAAAGAAGCTTACTGCAACAATACCGTTTGATGTCAAAATATTATCTAAAGCCGTGTTTCCTGCATCTGTTCCTGCTATTTCAGAGCCTAAAACGATACGGTCTTTTACTTTGATATTGTAATAGTCTAACGTAACACTTAGGTTTTTCGTTGGATTCAAGCCTAAACCTACAGTAAAGTTGGTTGATTTTTCGGGAGTTAATTTTGGTACTCCTAAAGCAAAAGCTTGTGGACTTACATTATTTACAACACCTTTTGTTTGAATTCCTTGACCCGGCACAAAACTAGCTTGTGCTTGTTGTTGATAAATTTGGTGTAATAAAGGTGCACGGAAACCAGTAGAATAAGAACCACGCAATGTTACTTTATCACTAAATTTATAACGTGAACTAATTTTATAAACTGTCGCATCACCAAAATCGCTGTAGTGTTCAGAACGTAAAGTACCATTTACTAAAAATTCATCGGTAATATCATATCCTAAATCTACGTATCCACCAAAGTTAAAACGAGTATTCGTTCCTGCATTGTTCGGTGTAGTTCCCGGAAAAGAATCCGCACCAGAACCAACATAAGAAGAAGTATCTCCTACAAAAACAGTAAAGGTTTCTGCACGAAACTCTGAACCAAACGAAAGGCTCAACTTATCATTTACTTGTTTAGAAACATCAATATTTCCAACGTTGTGGCTAAACTCATATCCACCTGGTTTAAAATAAGTAGGCGAGCCTTTACCTAAACTTCTGTTTACAGAATTCGAAACAGTATATAATTGTTTGTTTCCACCCGTTGTAAAACTTAAATCTGTTTTCCAACCATTTGTTTCACTTTTAACGCCGATGGTTGCAGTGTAATCGTTCAAATCTCCTTGGAAAGTAGGTACATAACCCAAATAAGGTTGTCCTGCTGGGGTTAAAAGTCCATTGTCAGTTGGTCGCCAATACGGAGTACGATAATTCGCAAAACTGTTTACTCTTTTATACACATAAGCCGCCGTGTAA
This sequence comes from Arcicella rosea, assembly GCF_040543805.1. Classification (NCBI taxonomy): domain Bacteria; kingdom Pseudomonadati; phylum Bacteroidota; class Cytophagia; order Cytophagales; family Flectobacillaceae; genus Arcicella; species Arcicella rosea. The sequence continues at coordinate 42,038 of NZ_JBEUMS010000012.1, read as the reverse complement.
TAAAATTCTGCTTTTTCGCCCACTGAATATCCACCATTCACTAGGAATTTTGCAGCCGTATTTTCTGGCTGACCATTGATGTTACCAGCATCAGGTTTAAGTGCCAAGAAACTCTTTACTTGTGCCAAGGGAGCATCAAAACCCAAGCTTGCATCAGCTTCAGCTTCGGCACTCACTGTACCCGGACGATTCGCCAAAGTTGTGCGACTAAAATCAATCGTGTAATTGATATATCCTTTTTCAAAATTTGAACCATTGTTCACCGAAAAACCAATGTGTTTTCCATCTCCTTTAGCAGTAACACCCATTGTAAGCGTAGCCGAACCATAATCAAATTTATCTTTCAAGATAATGTTCATTACACCTGCAATCGCATCAGAACCATATTGAGCAGATGCACCATCACGCAAAATCTCTACACGTTTAATCGCTTGTTGTGGAATCGCCGAAATATCAGCACCCGATTCCCCACGACCAGGAGAAGTCTGAATGTACATTAAAGCACTTGTGTTTTTACGTTTCCCATTAATCAAAATCAAGGTACGGCTTGGACCCATGTTTCTAATTTCATAAGGGTCAAGTAAAGAAGTAGCATCATTTACAGGAGTATTCACCGTGTTGAATGATGGTACTCGGTATTGAAGCGCTTTGTCGAAAGAAGTTTGTCCCGTAGTTTTCAAATCTGCCGCAGAAAGAATATCAATGGGAAGCGGCGTGTCGGTCATCGTTCTTTTAGAGTTTCGACTACCCGTTGAAATCACCACCTCTTCTAACTGATTACTAGCAACATCAAGCGAAACATTCAAAACACCAGTACCAACAGGTACATCTTTGGAAGCATAACCAATAAATGATACTGTTATGACAGACACCGAGACGGGTACTTTCAGCGTAAATTCTCCTAAGCTGTTAGTTACCGTTCCGATTGATGTTCCTTTAGCAACAACTGAAGCTCCGGCTAATACGGAACCATCCTTCGCATCTTTGACCTTTCCAGTCAGCGTTTTGTCTTGGGCATAGTTTAGCCCCCTAAATCCTAGCATCGCTAGAATTGTAAGTAGAAAAATTTTTTTCATGTGTTTTTTAGAAAAGATTAATATTAATTTGGTTATTTTAACTAAAAGCTAAATAACTATTTGCAATATAACATAAAAACGATATTTTCATATACCCTCTTTTTTTTATTTATGAAGTTTGAAAAAAGGAATAATTATTTTCTAAGGAAAAATATAACTAAAAAAAGAGCACAATATTGAAAACCATTTAAACTTGCTAAAATCCATCGGAAGGTGTTGATTAAATAGATTTTTCTTCTAATTTTATGAATACGTAATTTTCAAGAAAATGTCTATTTCAACTTCATTTGGTATCTTAAAACAGTCTTTGATGAAGTAAATCGTTTTTATAAATTTCCCATTAACGGATTAAACCCATAATGTATGCTTAGCAGAGTAGCAAATTCTATCTATTGGATGAATCGGTACATCGAACGTGCCGATAATTATGCCCGTTTTATTTCGGTAAACTTCAATTTAGCACTTGACTTACCTCCTGACGTACCTGAACAGTGGGAACCGCTGATTATTGCCACGGCTGATAATTATATCTTCCAAAAGCATTATGATGCGCCTACTCGTGAAAACGTATTGTATTTTATGGCTTTTGATGTAAAAAATCCAAACTCGATTTTATCCTGTTTGCTTGAAGCTCGTGAAAATGCAAGAACCATTCGTGAGAGTATCTCTCGTGAAATGTGGGAGTACGTCAACCAAATTTATTGGACAGTAAAAGATGCTGCTGCCGAAAGTAAGTCATGGGAATTGGCAAGATACCAAGGTTTTTTAGAGAATATCAAAACGGGTAGCCAATTGTTTTATGGTATTGTTGATTCAACCATTACCAGAGGCGAAGGTTGGCATTTTGGGCGTTTGGGCAGGTTGATAGAACGTGCTGATAAAACGACAAGATTCTTGGATGTAAAATACTTTACGCTTTTGCCAGAAATTGGTGCAGTAGGCTCTCCACTCGATTTGATGCTTTGGTCATCTGTATTAAAATCGGTGAGTGCTTACAATATGTTTCGTCAGCAGTATCAAGTAATGAATCCGACAGCAATTGTCGATTTTTTATTACTCGATAAAAAATTCCCACGTTCGGTAATGCACTGCATTCGTCAGGCAGAATTATCATTGTACGAAATATCAGGCACTGCTATCACAGCTTCATACTCAAATCCTGCTGAAAAAGCACTTAGTAAATTGCGTTCTGAAGTAGAATTCACTGAAATTAAAGATATTTTTGATACGGGTTTGCATCAATATCTTGACGAATTTCAACAAAAAAATAATGCTGTAGGCAAAGCAATCTATCAAACGTATTTTGATTTAAAACCAGTAATTGAAGAAGAAATACACTTAAATATGGTAGAACAATAAGTAGTTTTTTTACTTTTGTATGTTAGTTATTTTTACTTATAACTAGCCAACCACTATTTACAAAAACGCTGGAATCATTAGTTTTACATATACCTGATTTTGTACGATTAAACCTGCATTTTAACGCTTGGTAGTTGCTGTACAAAATAGAGATTAACTAATTGATTCAAACAAATTATCGACTGTGCAAATGACATACTGTTTAGGGATTAAAGTACGTGGAGGCATCGTGGCTATCGCTGACACTAGAATTACCGCTGGTACGGAGGTTTACTCCAACAAAAAGGTTTCTATCCACGAAGTAGGTAACCATTCTCTTTTTATCATGACGGCCGGTCTAAGATCAGTCCGTGATAAATCTATCATCTATTTTAACAGACTTACTGAAGAAAAAGGTTGCAAGTTTGACTATATGTACGAAGCTGTTAATGCCTTCGGTGATATGATTAGAAAAGTAGCCCAAGAAGATAAAGCAACACTAAAAGCAGAAGGTTATAATTTCAATTTGCATTCAATTGTGGGTGGACAAATGCCACATGATGATGAGCATAAATTGTTTTTGATTTTTCCTGAAGGTAATTGGATTGAGATTAACGAAGGTTTAAAGTACCAAATTATTGGTAACTCTAATTATGGAAAACCTTTGTTGAATCGTACTTTATCTTACGAAACTTCGTTAGAAGATGCCCTAAAATTAGGTTTTCTTTCGTTCGATGCTACGCAAGTAAGTGCAAGCGATGTTGATTATCCGATTGATGTGATTGTTTATCAAAAAGATAGTTTCAACGTTATTGAACATCGCCTGACTAAAGATGATATGAGCGAAGTAACTAAAAAGTGGAATGCTTTATTGAAAGATTCTGTCGATAATTTGCCTAATGAATGGCTACAAAATATTTTAGAAAAAAGCTGTGAAGTTCAATAAATGATAGCAGACTTGGTATGTTTTTCAATATATCAAGTCTGCTATTTTCGTTATCCATCATCTTCAAATTCATCATCTCCTTCTTCTAATTTCGGAATTTTATAATAACTGAACAGTATTATTTACTGAATCAGATTAATCAAGTATTTGATAATTATACATTTCGATTCTTTTGATTAGCCACAAAATGAAAGAGTATATTTTTTTAAACGGACAAATTATTCCAGCCGAGAACGCTAATATCCATGTTAGTGACCTTGGTTTATTAAGAGGTTATGGCATTTTTGATTTTTTTCGTGCCATTGATGGAAAAGCTATTTTTATAGAAGACCATCTCGACCGTTTTGAGAATTCTGCCAATTTAATGGGTTTAAAAATTCCTGCTTCTCGTGATGAACTCAGGAATATCATTTTAGAAATCATTCGCTTACATCCACAACATTTATTAGGCGTGAAAATGGTAATGACGGGCGGTTACTCTGCTGATGGTTATACTCCTGCGGAAAAATCTAATTTAATCGTTATGGGAAAACCATTTGAATTCAAACCTGCTGATGTGGGAATGAAACTGATGAGTGTTGAGTACCGAAGAGAAATCCCAGAAATTAAAACTCTAAATTATATTACACCCATCAGGGCTTTAGCCAAAATGAAGGCATTTGGTGCTGATGATGTACTGTACCATCAAAATGGTTTCATTTCAGAATCTTCAAGAAGTAATATTTTTGTCATTAAAAACGAAAAGATTATTACTCCTGTAGATGGCGCATTGTTTGGAGTAACAAGAAAACACGTACTGAATATCGCTAAAAGGCATTTTGTAGTAGAGGAAAGAGACCTAAGTACACAAGAATATTACGATGCCGACGAAGTATTTACAACTGGAAGTACCAAAAGAATTGTTGCTATTACACAAACCGACAATACAGTATTTAGCGAAGGTAAAGTTGGGAAAATCACGAAGAAGCTTCAAGAGTTGTTCTTGGAACATGAAAAAAATTTTAGTTAAAAAAACGAGGCAATTGTCATAATAAACAATTGCCTCTCTTTTTTATTTAGCCGCTTTTCGTTTTTTCTCTAATTCTTGTTGCTTCTTTTCTCGACTTGCCAAAGCTTTTAATTTCTTTTCCATTTCTACTGGGAAACCTAATAAATCCCTTAAAACGACCGACGCACAAACGCCACCAAAAGCTGCTGGCATATAGGAAATCGTACCATAAGCAGATTTTTTGTAGTTTGAACCATCAGTCAACATCAACGATTCTTCCATCATTTTTTCAGTAGAATAAACCGCCTTGATACCCGAACGAATACCAAGTTTACGCAGTCGTTTTCTGACAAGTGAAGCCAAGTAACATTCACGAGTATCAAACAAATCTGCGGTACGGATTTTTGTTGGGTCAACCTTACCGCCCGCTCCCATCGAACTTACAATTCTAAGGTTTTTCTGATGTGCCGTTGTCAGTAACATTAATTTTGGAGTGATTGAATCAATACAGTCCATCACATAATCAAAATTATTATTGGTTAAAATCTCTTCAACCGCTTCTGGCGAAAGAAATTGACGAATACTTGTCAGCTTCAATTCAGGATTGATTGCCAACAAACGTTCTTCCATTAAATCTGCTTTGGGTTGTCCATGTGTGGTAGAAAGTGCGGGTAATTGTCTGTTTCTGTTAGAAGGATCAACCACGTCACCATCAACGATAGTCATGGTACCAACACCCGAACGAGCAATAAATTCAGCGGCAAAAGAGCCTACACCACCAAGCCCCACCACCAAAACGTGAGCATTCTGTAACTTCTGGATTCCTTCGTCTCCTATTAATAATTTGGTTCTTCCAAGCCAAGCTAAATCACTCATTTTTCAAAAATTATACTCATAAACTTCAATGTTATGAGTCGATAAAAGGGCTATTCTCCCCGATTTTACAAAATTACAGAACTATCATTAATTTTTTAAATCTACACTAGAATTGTAGAGAAAAAGCCACAACAAATTTCTTTTTGTAGAATTTGTAGCAAAAAAATTACGTCCGATTATGTTTTTATAACTGGCATATAAATTTAAGTTCTGAATGTACGATAATATTACTCACAACATTTCTCACAACTATTAACAAGAAAAGGATGAATAACAAGACGAACAATACAGTCAGTGACAAAATAAACGTTGATGGAATGGGTGCTATCATCCACGACAACGGAGTATTTTTTAGAGTTTGGGCACCAAATGCGCAAGAAGTAAGTGTTATTGGTTCGTTCAATGATTGGAATCCTAATGAAGCAATCCTTGAAAAAGAAGGAAATGGTTATTGGAGTACAAATGTTTTTGAAGCAAAAGCAGGAGATGAGTATAAATATTATCTAAAAACACCATCTGGGGAACTCAAACGAAATGACCCTTATTCACGCAAACTAACTAATTCCGCAGGGAATTCAATTGTATATGACCCCAATAATTTTGACTGGGAAGAAGATAATTTTCAGATGCCAACTTGGAATAAATTGGTTATCTATGAACTGCATGTGGGTACTTACCATGTAAAAAACAAAGGACAGGTTGGTGATTTCTACAGTCTTATCGAAAAGCTAGACTATTTAAAAGACCTTGGTATTAATGCCATAGAAGTAATGCCTCCTTTTGAATTCCCAGGTGATTTTTCTTGGGGTTACAATCCATCCTATCCATTTGCTATAGAATCAAGTTATGGTGGGCCAGATGCTTTTAAGGCTTTTATCAAAGCTGCACACGAGCATGGTATCGCTGTAATTCTGGATGTTGTTTACAATCATTTTGGACCGACAGATATGGATCTTTGGCAATTTGACGGCTGGCAAGAAAACGGAATGGGTGGTATTTATTTCTATAATGATTGGCGAGCGAACACTCCTTGGGGAGATACTCGCCCTGATTATGGCAGACCAGAAGTACGCCAATACATTCGTGATAATGCAATGATGTGGCTTGAAGAATTTAGAGTAGATGGACTAAGAATGGACATGACGCCCTACATTAGAAATGTAAAAGCCAATGAAGATTCAAGCTCTATTTTACAAGAAGGATTAAGTTTAATCAGATGGATTAATAGCGAAGTAGCTGAAAAATTCCCTTGGAAAATAATCATTGCAGAAGATTTACATGGATTAGATTCCATAACAGACCATCTAGGAAACGAATGTGGTTTGGGTTTTGGTAGCCAATGGGATGCTGATTTTGTTCATCCTATCCGTAAAGCTTTGATTGAGCAAGAAGACGAATATCGAAATATGGAAAGTATTTGTTTGGCACTTCTTAATAAATATTCTGGTGATACTTTTAAAAGAGTAATTTATACAGAATCGCATGATGAGGTAGCCAATGGCAAAGCAAGAGTAGCAGAAGAAATTGCTTCTGATAATGTGAACAATTGGTTTTCTAAAAAAAGAGCATCATTGGGTACTGCTTTAGTGATGACAACTGGAGGAATTCCGATGTTATTTCAAGGACAAGAATTATTGGAAGATAAATGGTTTTCGGATACTGACCCGATTGACTGGACTAAGGCTGAAAAGTTCAAAGCTTTTACTGGTTTACATAAAGATTTAATAAAACTTCGCCTTAATTATTACAATAATACCGAAGGCTTAACAGGGCAAAATACTCAAATTATCAGAGTAGATGAAACGCATAAAATCATTGCTTTTCAAAGATGGAGTAAAGGTGGACAAGGCGATAATACCGTCATTATCCTTAATTTTTCGAATAAATCTTATGAAGATTTGGCAATAGGTTTTCCACAAGCAGGACTTTGGAAACTAAGATTCAATAGCGATTGGGAAGGCTATGATAAAGACTTCGATAATTTTGATTCCCATCATATCAACACCCAAGCAGGCGAATATGATAACATGCAACATTATGCTACAATATCTATTGCAGCTTATACAGCATTGATATTTTCACAAGATAAAGACGAATAATTAGCGGTGGGCAGAGGGCATATATTCACAAGGAATGTTACGGCATTCCTTGTGTTGTTTTATAAAGAAAAAAATCTTTCCTCAAAATATAACTATTCCATTTATTTATGCGGTATTTATATTAAAATAATGAACACTTCTTTCTATAAACAATATCAGTGAGTATTTTAGAGTTCCATAGACAAACAGTATTAAAACCTTAAATTTCAAATATATCTCATGAAAAAATTAAGTATCATTACCTTGATGATGAGTTTGTTCGTTATCAATGCTTTTGCACAATCGCCTGATACGATTTTCAATAAATATTACCAAAGTACTGGCGGATTGCCACTTTGGAAAAAAGTAAAAACTTATACGTTGAAACAGTCGTTCGTAGCCAATGCTGCAACAGATTATGATATGGAAGTGAAGGCTTCATTAACGGATAAATCTATGCTAAAGACCAAAACTATCATGAAACGTAGTTTTATTTATGGCGTAGGTACAGCAGATGCTTTCTTGAAAATTCCGACGGGAAGCCGTGATAAAGCCATCGTTTATGATGTGAAAGATTTGAGTGCTAAAGAACAAAGTAATATGAAAAGAGAAGTAGATGATTTCCTTTTACCTTTTCTGAATTACGAGCAAAAAGGCTACATTGCTACTTATGTTGGTTTAGAAGTTATCGGGGCACAAAGATTACATCATATTGAATTAAAAGGGAAAGACATCAAACACGATTTGTATTTCGATAACATCACGAATTTCTTAACGAAAGCAAAATACAAATTACCAAGTGGAGAAGAAATCACACAAGACTATAACGTTTATACAACTTCTGATTTTGGTTTAAAATACCCTTCAGCAGGTACTTATTATAGTAGTATTGATAAAAAAACGGTTAAATTGACGAATGTTTTTATTTTCAATCCAACTTTTGAAACAACAACTTTCAAACGTTAATATGCTTAGGTTTAATATCAATCCAATCGAAAGGTAGGATTGATATTTTTTTGTAATAAAGAATAGTCTATCAAAATAAAATATACCTATTACCTTTTCTTTTGTAATTGACATTAAAGGCTGACATACTTTAATGAGCTTTAAACCACATGAAAAAGACTAAATGAAACAGTTTGTAAAAATAGCAGGCATCATTTTTCTAAGTTTAGTACTTATTCTGATAAGTCTAATCTTTTATTTCAGAACGCCCGCTGGTGAATTATACCTAACCGAAAAAGTAGTTTTCTATCTTCAAAAGAAACTCAACAAACCATTTTCAATTAAAAGAATAAGCTACAACATTCCAGATTGGATTGCTTTGGAAGGCGTTTATTTGCCCGATAATCAGAATGATACATTGCTTTACGGAAACAAAATGCGTTTGGATATTGATATGTTGGCTTTATTACAAAACAAGGTAAGTATCAATAAAATAGAGTTAGATAATATCAATCTTAATTTAAAACGTACACTTCCAGATACTACTTTCAATTTCAACTACATCTTAAAAGCATTTGAGAGTCCTGATAAAAGTACCGACACAACTAAAGGCACTCCTCTCAATTATCAGCTATCTAATATTCTTCTTAAACAAGTTAACATCGCTTATCTCGATGATGTCACTGGCGTAGATGCAAAAGTCAGCCTAGCAAATGCTCAAACTTCTTTCAAAGACATTGACCCAAGTACTTCAAAATATCACTTAGACAAAGTATCATTAAATGGCGGAAACTTATCTCTTCGCATTTATGAAGCGTTGACAAAAACATCTGAAAGTACTGTAAAATCAGACAGCTTGGACTTAGCTTTTGGAGAATTTGATGCTAAAAATATTCAATGGAAAATCACTGAAGAAAGTGCGGGGTTGGTCAATACCGTAAAATTGGGTTCATTAAATGTAAAAGGCGACAAACTTTACTTAGCAGGCGAACAAGTACATTTAAAATCGGTAAATCTTTACAATACCGACGCAAAAGTAAGTTTCTTGAAAAAAGTAAAGAAAGAAAAAGTAAAGGTTAAAACAGAAACATCGTCACCAAATAACTGGAAAGTATTGGTCGATAAAATAATTTTAGATGGTAATAACATTCAGTATCAAGACCAAAACCAAGTTGCTTTAAAAAAAGGATTAGATTACAATAATTTAAAAATCAATAATTTAAAAGTAAATTTAGAACGTTTTCGTTTTTCTCCCGACAATATTTCTGGTTGGTTGTATTCAAGTTCATTCAAAGAAAAATCTGGTTTTGAATTACAAAAATTCCAGACAGATTTTGCCTATACCAATCGTCAGACGTTTTTGAAGAAACTCTATGTAAAAACGCCCAACACGATTTTAAGAGATGAATTATCGTTGAGTTACACATCTTTTGAGCAATTCAGTAAAAATATTGGTGCTTCAAAAATCAAACTTAATCTCAAAAATAGTCAGATTGCTTTCAAAGATATTTTATTGTTAATGCCAGATTTTGCTCAAATGCCTCCTTTTAAAGGCAATGAAAAAGTTTTACTGAAAGTTGATGGACTAGCAACGGGAACAGTCAATAATTTAAATGTTAGCAAGTTTTCATTAACTGGGTTCGGACAAACTAAAGCCAATTTACAAGGAGTAATTACTGGTTTGCCAGACGCCAATAAAATGGCTTTAAAACTGAATATCAAAGAGGTTTCTCTTACTAAAAATGATATTTTAAAACTAGCACCAGCCAATAGTATTCCTAGTAATATAGAGTTGCCACAAAAAGTAAATTTAGTAGGAACAATCAATGGAAAAATCCAAAACTTAGCCATTAATGCCAAAGTAAAAACCGATATGGGCGGTGCTTCTTTTAACGGAAAACTGGTCAATATTACTGCCGATAAAAATCAGCAATATGAAGGTGTAATGAGTTTGGATGCTTTTGAAATGGGCAAATTCATTAAACAAACAGGAAATGTAGGCAAGCTAACGCTCAATGCAAAAGTAAAAGGGAAAGGTTTAGACTTAAAAACGATGAATACTGCTATTGAAGGCACTATTCAGCAAGCGGAAGTAAAAGGATATAATTATAAAAATTTAGTATTTCAGACTAATATCGCTAATCAAATCGCACAAATCGATGCGCATATTACTGATCCAAACATTTCATTAAAAATCGACACAAAAGTTGATTTATCTCAAAATTTTCCAGGCGTAAAAGGGAATATTGAAATTGCTGAATTAAATCTAAAACCACTAGGATTTTATGCCGATAACATTGGAATTCATGGAGATATTGATGTAGATATGCCATCAACTGACCCAAACAATCCAAATGGAAAAATAACAATTCACGAGGCAACAATCTATCAAGACGGTAAGCCCATTAAACTTGAAAACACAACGCTGACTGCCCAAAATACGAAAGATGGCAGAAGGTTTGATATTCAATCGCCATTCTTGATAGCCAATATCAAAGGTGATTTTAATTATTTACAACTATCTGATATTTTCATCAGCAATATCAATCGCTATTTTACAATTCCTGATATTACTTTCACACCAATTACCGAGCCTTACAAACTTTCTATTGAGGCAAAAATGGTAAAACATCCAGTTTTCAAGGCTTTTTTACCCGGTCTTACCAAACTTGATACTGTTCGCTTTTCGGCTTTACTGAATAGTCAGACTGATACGCTGATGAAAATGTCTATATTTTCGCCCAATCTGGAATATGATACCATCAAAGTTTCCAATGTAAAAGTAAACCTGAGTGCAAATGCTGAAAAGTTGACTTATCAAGCCGGACTTTCGGGTGTTGAAATGAATAGCTTTAGAATCCGAAAGACATTTTTAAATGGAAGTGTAGCTAATAATACGGCAACTTTTAAAGCTATTTTTAAAGATTCTATCGACCAAAACAGAAATGAAGTAGCAGGTTTAGTTCAGAATTTTGACAATCAATATAGAGTCCGATTAGTTAAAGGCGGTTTAAAATTAAATTATAAAAATTGGGAAGTTGATTCAACGGGTTTTGTGCAATATGGAAAAGCGGGTTTACTCGTCAATCATTTCCAAATGGAGCAACAAAAACAGCGTTTGTTCGTCAACAGTACTTCTACAGAGGCCAATGGACCCATTAATATTACAGCCGAAAATTTCAGAATTGAGAACTTTGTTACACTTTTCGTGACAGATTCATTGATGGCTAGTGGTAAAATTGACGGACAAATTTTACTGAGTAATTACATGGCGTCGCCATCTTTTACTGGCGATGTAAAGGTGACAGATTTTACTTTTCAACAAAGTCCAATAGGGAACTTAGACGTAAATGTATTTAACGAAACTGCTGAAAAAATTACCGCAAAAGTTACTTTATTAAGTGCTAAAAACGACTTACAACTCACTGGAAATTATTACCTCAATAGCGAAAACCCACTCGATTTTAAATTATCCATCAATAAACTTGGTGCAGAAACAGTACAGGCTTTCAGTTTTGGGCAATTGAAACAAGCCAAAGGTATTTTACAAGGGCAAGCCACCATCAAAGGCTCAAGTACTCAACCACAAATTCTTGGAGATTTAGGTTTTAGCAATGTTGGCTTCAACATTACGCAATTGGGTAGCCGTTATTTGATTGACAAACAAAAACTGTTTTTTGAAGGAAAAACAATTCAACTCAAACAGTTTACACTCAGTGATACCTTAAATCAACCATTGAAAATTGATGGAAATATTTCGCTGGCAAATATTCCAGAAGTTAGATATGATTTAACGATTAATACCAAAAACTTCATGGTGTTGAATTCTAGCCGAAAAGACAATGATTTTTTCTACGGAAAAGGCTTTGTTGACGCTAGTTTATCGGTTCAGGGAATTTCGGCGGCAGCTAAAATTGAAGGCGATATTAAAGTACGTGAAAATAGTAATATTTCTATCATCGTTCCCGAAAGCTTCGACGAACAAAGCGAAAGTGACGGAGTTGTGGTTTTTGTCAACCATAAAAACGAAGCACTCGTCAAGGAAGATTCTACGACAAAAGTATCACTCATGAACGATTTCGTTTCGGAAATGTCATTGAATATTGAAGCTGACGATAAATCTGAATTTACCATTGTGGTTGATGAATTGAATGGCGACAATCTTAAAGTAAAAGGAAATGCCAGACTAAACGCTGGATTAAGTGCTGATGGACAACCATTTATTTTAGGTTCTTACGATTTAACAGAAGGCAGTTATGGCTTAACCTTTGAAGTATTAAAGCGACAATTTTCTATCGAAAAAGGCAGTAATATTATTTGGTCTGGCGACCCAATGAATGCAGAAGTAAACATTACGGCTGTTTATAATACCGAAACTGCTCCGCTAGATTTGATGTCAAACGAAACGGATGATGACACTCGTTTCAGACAAAAAATTCAATTTGATGTTTTATTAACGATGGCTGGACGATTGACAAAACCAGATATTTCCTTCAAAATTCGTCCTTCAAAAACACAAAAATTAGTCAGCAGTTCAGTGATTACGGATGTACAAAACCGCTTGAACAAGCTAGACGCTAACGAAGTAAACAAACAAGTATTTGCTTTGCTGATTTTGAATAGATTTTTCTCAGAAAAATCTTCCGACTTTTTCTCTAGCAGCGGCGGTGCAAATCCAGAAGCTTTGGCACGACAAAGTGTGAGTAAATTACTTTCCGACCAATTAGACATGTTGGCTTCCGACCTAATCAAAGGTGTTGATTTAGACGTGAATTTATCATCAACACAAGATTTTTTCAATGGAAAATCAAGTGCTAGAACAGATTTAAGTTTGGGTTTGTCGAAAGCTTTCTTCAATGATAAAATTGAAATTAAAGTAGGTAGAAACTTTGAATTAGAAAACAAAACGAGCATCACGAGGAACTCAGCAGAAGTATTTGATAACATTACTGTCAACTACAAACTAACAAATGATGGCCGTTATCTTTTCAAAGCATTCAGAAAAAATCAGTTCCAGTCTGTTTTAGATGGTTTTGTGGTTGAAACAGGCGTAGGTTTCACCGTGACAATAGAATATGGGACTTTCAAAGAAATTTTCAAAAAGCCAAAAAGTAAATAGCTTTTCTCCAGCAAGAAATCAACATGAATAATCAAACATTTACATATTCTTCAACATTCGGGAAAAAGTTGTCTTTACAAAAGATACTGTCTCTCCTATTTTTATGCACAGCATTGTTCATTTCTGGCTGTTCGGTTACTAAAAAATTACCCGCTGGCGAAAGCCTTTACGTTGGCGCAAATATTAAAATGCAAGCCGACTCAGCTGTCAATAAAAAAGAAATTGCTACCGTAAAAACACAGCTTGAAGCTTTTGTAAAGCCCAAGCCGAATTCTGCAATTTTAGGTTTTCCTTACAAAGTTTGGTTTTATTACCTTTTCGGTGAGCCAAAAAGTGAATCAGGATTTAAAAGTTTTTTCAGAAAAAGATTTGGCGAACCGCCAGTATTGGCAAGTAAAAGTGTAATTGGCGCCAATGCCAAACAAATTGGTTTATTACTGAATAATCAAGGATATTTCCGTTCTTCAGCTTCTGGAGTACTGACTGAAAAAAAACGAAAAGCGACGGCAAATTACACCATCAATTTACATGAAAGATACATTATTGATACCATTAAATTTTCCACTAAAGATACTTCTGCTTTCGGAAAAGCCTTTGTAGCTGCACAAGCAAGGTCTTTAATCAAAAAAGGAACACCTTACCAATTCGACCTCATTAGTGCTGAACGAGAAAGAATTGACAATTTGCTAAAAAGAAGAGGTTTCTATTATTTCAGACCCGATTTTATCATCATCAAGGCAGATTCTTCATTGGCTAATCATAAAGTAAATCTTAGTTTTGAGGTTAAACCTTCGACCTCGCAGGTTGCTAAAAAAATGTACTTTATCAGAGATGTACACGTTTTAGCTGATTATGGCGAAAGTGCAGTAAACGATAGTATTAAAGACTTAGAAAGTAATTATAAAGGCATCAAAATATTCGATAGAACAGGTTCATTCCGACCTAAAATTTTTGCAGATGCGATTGGTTTTCGTCGTGGAGGAAAATATGGAAGTGCTATTCAAGACGTATCCTTGTCGAGATTAATCAACTTAAATGGAAATTTCAAATTTGTTAAAAATACTTTTGAATTAGTGCCTCGTTCAGATTCAGCACTGCTAGATGTATTTTATTTCTTGACACCTTTAAAAGCAAAATCTGTTGTAGCCGACTTAAACGCAACAACAAAATCAAATAATTACACGGGTTCAAACATTAGTATTTCGTGGCTCAACAAAAATGCTTTTAAAGGAGCAGAATTATTAAAAATTACGGCAAATGCAGGTTTGGAATTCCAAGTTGGTGGAGCAAGCAGTACACTTGGGGCTTTGAATACGACTCGTTTTTCAATAGAAAGTAATCTTTCATTGCCAAGATTTACCATCCCATTTGTAACGATCAATCCAGCTAAAAACCAAGCTTTACCTAAAACAAATATTAATATTGGCTACGAGCAGCTCAAAAGAGGTGGTTTGTACAACCTTACTTCGCTCAGAACGTCTTTGACTTATGCTTGGAAACAAAATGCTTCCATTGAACATTCTGTAACACCACTTTTAGTCAATTTAGTAAAAGCTTCTAATTTTAGTGAAGATTTTGCACTAGAGTATTTCCGAAACCCGATTTTGTATGAAGAGATTTTGGATAATAAAATTATCATGAGTACGGCTTATACATTCTCGTATATGCCACAAAACAAAGCCAGTAGCCGACACAACTTTTCATTCACTGGCGGTGTTGAAGTAGCAGGAAATTTAGCGAGTTTATTGGCAAAATTAGGTTCAAACAATGATGCTTCTGTTTCTACTGTTTTTGGAGTTACTTATCCACAATATGCAAGATTTGATGCTGATTTTAGATACGGTTATCGTTTAACACAAAACCTTCGTTTGGCAAATCGTTTCTTGGTAGGTTATGGTTTACCTTACGGAAATTCTTATTTTTTGCCAACAGTTAAACAATATGTAGCAGGCGGGAATAACAGTATTCGTGCCTTTCCAGCAAGAACCATCGGACCGGGAAGTTATTTGAGAACAGGCTCATTGTTAGAACAAACCATTGGTGGACAATCTGGTGATATTAAATTGGAATTTAATAGCGAATTAAGAGCAAAGTTTAATCAATACATTCATGGAGCTATTTTTGTGGATGCAGGAAACGTTTGGATGCAAAAAGATGAAGATATTTATGGTGCTGACGCTGTTTTTACAAAAGACTTTTACAAGCAAGTAGCCATCGGTACTGGAATTGGTTTACGATTTGACTTTAGTTATTTAGTACTCCGTTTTGATTTAGCAACGCCCGTCAGAAAACCATATTTACCTGAAAATGAACGATGGGTTTTAAAAGATTTCAATTTGGGAAATCCTGAATGGCGAAAAGAAAATCTGGTTTTAAATATTGCCATTGGTTATCCTTTTTAAACAAAAAGCCTCTTCAAATAATCTTGAAGAGGCTTTTGCTTAAATATTAATTACTCTTAATGTATTTTATAAGAAAGCCCGAACGATAAATTTGTTCCTCGTTTACCAACAAGTCCTACATTTAAGTTAGCAAAAGCACCTAAATTCTTAAATAAGAAAAGTCTTCCACCAGCTTGTGCATAAAATGCTGTTCCAGAACCGTCTAAGATTTTACCGTACATTCCACCGACGTAAGGGTCAAACTTACTTGGCTTTTGGTTATCTTCTCCAGAGAAGTGATAGTTCAAACCTACTCCCAAGAAACCGTCTTCATATATTCCATTTTTGCCATACCAAGTTCTGGCTTCTAAACCAATGTTTCTTGCCAAGCCAAATTCGCCCGCTAATAAAACAGGGAGTACATTATCTTTGTACATAATACCACCTTCTACCACTAATAAGCCTCTGTAAAATACAGGTTGAACCTTGGCATCTGCCGAAGTAACTACTTCTCCAGACTTTTCTGTTGCTACTTTATTTACATTTTGCTTCGCTCCTTTCACGACGGTATCTATTTCTACTACAACCGTTCGCTTAATAGTATCTGATTTTTGAGCATTGGTTGATAAAGCAATTAATACTAACGATAGTATTAATAAGTGTGCTTTTACAGCTAGTAAGTTTTTCATAAATCTTAATTTTTAGAAATTGTTTATAAAATACTACATAAATTATTCCACGACTAAACTATGTATTTTAGGGTAATTTTGTCCCTATTTCGGGGTAATTTAAGTATTTAAAATGAATGTTTTGGAAAGCAAGATTAAAATTTTTCACTATAAAACAAAAAAGGAATAGCTTATAGAAGCTGTTCCTTTAACCAAAAACCCTAACTGCTTAATTAGTATTGTTATCTATAAAGATTCTCTTAAAAAATGCCAACTCAACGCTACAACCCTATCTATTTTGGCAAATTCAGTAATGTTTTTTGGTAAAAAGGCAAAGGGAGGATTCTCCCTATCCTTTATCGAATACCTAACCATTACTAAATTAATAATCTTTGAAGTAGTCAAAACTAAGTTTTAAAGAAACAGGGAAATCCATTCAACTTCCCTGTTTAACTATGCTATAACCACTTTTAACTTATTCATACTGATTAGATTAAAAATATGGGAGTAGAGTACCACTCCCCATTTATCACAATCTAACCACTATGAAAAAGACTAATATTTTTTCGTGAAAAGGATTAAATAAACTATTGAATCTTCTCTTGAATTTTATCAATTTGCTTATTCAAATCTTTTTTAAAGTCCTTCCAATCACGTTTTTTCTCACTTTTCAAATCATTTAATGCTTTATCTAATTCATCCAAAGAATTCTGTAATTCTTTCTTTTTGGAAGCCAATCTGGCTTTTTCTTGAATTGTAGCATTTTTTATTTCTTCATCAGCTTCTTTCAGCTTTTTGTTGATTTCGTCTTTTTTATCATCAATTTTGCTTACCAAGGCTTCTTTTTCTAATAGAATACTCTGGCTAGCCTCTTCAGCTCCATCTTTCAAATCATCCACTACGCTGTCGGCTTTAGATTCAACAAGGTCTTGAGCATCTTGTGTTTTTTCGGCTATATCTTTTTTCTCATTTCTAGAACAAGAGAAAAAGGTCGAAACGACAATAAAAGCAATTATTAAATTCTTCATTCTTTTATGATTTAATTTGAAACAAAAAAAATATACCAATTTAAAAAAAATTGAGCCTTCAAAAAAAGCGGGCAAGCAATGCCTCATTTTTATGATTTATGGGGAATTGTGTAGAAAATTATACACAACCATCTGTTTTCATATAGAAAAATGGCTCTCTATACACTAAATCAACAAGGAAAATGATAATACCACTGTTGATAGATTTCTGTATTTGTTTAATATCATAAAAAATACATACCATAAAGCTGAATGAAACTTATGAGGTTAAAGCACCACAATTCGGGGGAAATTTATCACCTATCGTATCATATTGGGTAAAAAAAATAGCGAGTATCAAAATGATACTCGCCATGATAAAGCCTTTAAAATATGCTAATGAATGTCTTTTACTCTGATTTCTTTTTTCTCCCTTTTACTAATGATTTTACATCTTCAGTAGTTTCTGTAATGGTTTCAACCAATTCTGGCACAAATTCCAACATTCTCTTTTTCTTTTCTTTCATGATTCTATTATGGTCTGGTTCGCCCAATAAAAAGCCAAATGGTTTCAAATCTGGCACAGAGTCGAATATTACTTTTAAAATAGCAACTGTTGGTAAAGAAAGCGCCATACCAGCAATTCCCCACAACGCCGAACCAAGTAACAAAGCAATAATTGCAACCAAACCATTGATACTTATTTTAGAACCAACCACTTGAGGTGTAATAAAATTTCCTTCTAAAAACTGAACAAAAATAAAAACGCCTGCTACCCCTACTGCATACATCGGTGAGTCTTTGGTAATTAAAGCCATAATAATTGGTAAAATTGAACCTATCAAAATACCCACAAAAGGAATAATCAATAAAGCCGCTGCCAAAAAACCAAAGAAAATGGCATAATCTATCCCAAGTGCTAGTAAGCCCAAAGTATTTAAACTTCCCACGATGATGGTTACAGTAATAAGCCCTTTTAAATAACTATGCACTACTTCATAGATTTTTGTCAGTACAGTATCAATGGAATATTTACTTGTATTTTTAAAAACTCTGTAAAAAAACAATTTGAAGAAATCTCGATAATACAACAGGAAAAACATGTAAATCGGTATCAATGAAAGATTCCCAATCATGTTGCCCGTCATTGAAAGTGCAGAAGTAAAAACTGAACCACCGCTGCTTAAAATACCTGTTCCATACTGGCGCAATTTAGCATTCTGTGTTTTTCGTCCAACATGAAAATGTTCTTCCGTCCAACGTTGACCTTGTAAAAACAAATGTTCAAATCGTTTTTCTAATTGTGGAAACATTTCGCTAAAGCTTGCTATTTGGGTAGATGCCAGCCAAATTACTCCCACGGTTATCATTAAGAAAAATAATAATGAAATAGTAATCGATAAAGTACGCCCTAAGCCAATTTTTTCCAAAAAATTAGATAATGGGAATAAAGCCATCGAAAGAATGACAGCTACAAAAAAAGGCACTAAAATATCTTGCAAAACCATCATCCAATACACCAGAATAGTGACAGAAATGAGTGAGAAAGCAAATTTTATAATAAAGGGAAATCGTTGAGCCATCGGAATAGAGTTTATATTTTGTAATAGCAATTAACTTTTTGTGCAAGAATTATAACTGTAATTTAAAACATTTATCATTCTCAATAAAAAAGGGCTGTATTAATTTACATCCCTTTAGCCTACTTATCATCTGGCATGATTACCAAACAAAGAAAAAAAGAAATTTTAAGACCATAATCCTTAATAATACTTGCATTGACTGAAAACGAAAGTACTTACCAAAAATCAATATTCTCAGCACTTTATTAAAAATTAGAATAATTACATTTCATGCTTGATAATTGAAATTAAAATTACAATTACAGCAAATACTAAAAAAAGATGAATCAATCCTTTAATTCCTAATACAAAAACGCTAACAGCCCAGCTCAATACTAATAAAAGGGCAATCTTATAAAAAACATTTTTCACTACTAATACTTTACAAAAATTATACATATAAAAATTACTTGTTGATTTTCAATTACTTGAAACGATAAAAAATACAATAAGTAACATTTTACTAACAATAATTTTGCCTAAATTTCCATACCAGAAATAAAAATCTAACATTTAAAACCTCAACATTAAAAATTGTAGAGCATTTTCTACAGTTTAACAAAAAAAGGACTGGTATTATAATATTACGCAATACAATAACATCAAAATAATACAAATAATGAAATACTCCTTCAAAGAAAAAATCGAAGAATTATTTAGTTTTACAGGAGAAGTTTTTCGAGAATTTTCAAATGACAATGCTACAAAGCTAAGCGCTTCTTTATCATACTACACGATATTTTCGCTTGCACCAATGCTATTGATAGTAATTTCCGTAGCAAGTATTTTTTTAGGGAAAGAAGCCATAGAAGGCGAGCTTTTTGGGCAAATCAACAACTTGATTGGTAACGAAGCTGCCAAACAGGTACAGGAATTAATTAAAAATGCAGAGCAGTCTAAAAAATCTGGCGTGGCTGCTATCATTGGTTTTGTTACACTCTTAATAGGTGCAACTGGTGTTTTTGCCGAAATTCAAGATTCCATCAATTTCATCTGGTCATTAAAAGCAAAACCAAAAAATAGCTGGGTAAAGTACTTAATCAATCGTTTCCTCTCTTTTTCGCTGATTTTGGCATTGGGCTTTCTTTTATTAATTTCTTTAACAATTAATGCACTATTGAGTTTATTCGATAAGCAATTGCAAATGTATTTTGAAAGTAGCTTTACAGTATTCGTTTTTATGTTGGTAAATACGTTGGTTATCTGGGCAATTATTACCCTATTGTTTGGGGTCATCATCAAAGTACTTCCAGATGGTAAAATTTCATGGAAAGACACCCTCGTGGGTGCAGGTATTACCTCATTATTATTCATGATTGGGAAGTTTTTGATAGGTGTATATCTTGGACAGTCAACTGTTAGCACAGCTTTCGGTGCGGCTGGTTCGATTGTTTTAATCCTTTTGTGGGTGTATTATTCCTCTATCATTTTATACTTCGGCGCAGAATTTACTAAAGTATATACACTGAGATACGGTACTCCTATTCAACCCAATAGCAATGCTGTTTTTATTTTAAAACAAGAACTTGAAGTAAAAAAACAGTCCACAGTTCAACAAAAAGCATAATTTTATGGAAACTAACACGATTAATCCTATTAAAATAAAAGCATTACAAGTACTGAATTTTGTATTCTTTATTGTAATGGTAATAATGAATGGTTTGGCAAATGGCTTACCATTGAATGGTAAAACGACTGGACAATTATCGAATCAATACCCTAATTTATTCGTTCCAGCTGGTATTACTTTTTCTATTTGGGGAATTATTTACTTTCTTTTGTTGCTCTTTTGTATTGAGCAGTCAAAATCTCTTTTCCAAAAGAAACCCGATACTACTTTAGGGCTTGTTGTGAATGGAGTTGGTTATTGGTTTATCGTTAATGCCGTTTTGAATTCACTTTGGATTTTGGCTTGGCATTTTGAGTTCATGATTGCGTCGATGCTTATCATGATTGGAATTTTAATATCATTAGTTAAAATAAATCTTCATATAAAAACTACTCAGGTGTATCTTAGTGGCTATACAAAGATTATTCTGAAAGCTGCTTTCGGAATGTACTTGGGCTGGATTTGTATTGCGACAATCGCCAATGCAACAGCTTTTCTGGTTCATTTTGGCTGGACTGACGGTTATATACTTGGACAGTCTTGGGCAAGTATCATGATTTTAGCGGGTAGTTTTATTACCTTTTTGCTCGTAATTGATTTAAGAAACGGCTACATAGGGCTAGCCGTTATTTGGGCATTATTAGGTATTCTTTTAGCTCGTTATCAAGCAGAAGTATTTTATAAATACATTGTTTTTAGTGCTATTTTAGGAATCGTCATTGTAGTTATTAGTACAATTATGGCTTCAACTATTTTAATGTTTACTTCCAAGAAAAAACTGCCCGAAGACACTACGATACCAGAGTGAAAGTGATAATGAATTTTGTGCCTTTTCCCAATTCAGATTCAACCTCCACCCTAGCTTTGTGAGATTGAATAATATTCAATGTTGCGGCTAAACCTAAGCCAATACCATTGTTTTTTGAAGTAAAATAAGGTTCAAAAAGGCGTTCAATATGTTCTTGGCTAATTCCTACTCCATTGTCTTCGATGGTAACGATGGCAAATTTATTCCTTTGCGTAGCTTGAATTTTCAGAATGCCTTCTCCTTCTTTCATTGCCTCCACAGCATTGATAATAATATTTAATAGCGCAATCTGAATTTTTGCTTTGTCAACATCAATCCAAATATCAGAAGGATAATTACTGATTAATTTAATATTTTTCAGGTTGATTCTATCTATTGCTTGTTCAATGGTACTTTCTAGAATTTCCTGTAAAGTATATCGACTAAAAGTTACTTCTGAAGGTCTGGAAGTATTCAATAATTCGGTTATTAAATCATTGATTCGTTGGCTATTTCTTCTGATTATATCAATAAAAAACTTGGCGTCTTCATCTTCAAAATCAACTTCCATTTGCTCTATTGATAGATTTATGTTCGTCAAAGGATTACGAACTTCGTGTGCCAAAGTACGAACCAAACGCCCAGTAGCTGCCATTTTTTGAAAAAGTAAAGAATCTCGCTCTTCTTTTTTTCTAGCAGTAATATCATGAATAATACCTAAATAATAAGGATTTCCATCACTATCTAATTGGCGATTGCAGTGAATTGAACATTGTTTTTTTTCACCAAATTTAGTTTCCAAAAGTACTTCAAAATCACTGATTTCACCTTCAGCTTCCAATTGATTGATGAATTGACGGCGGTCGGCAGCACGAACAAAAACGGAGTAACTTTTTAACTGATAGAGTTCTTCTTCGGTATAACCAAAGAGTTCGGCAGTAGAGGGTGTGAAGTAATTGAATGTACCATCTAAACGAGCAGTAAAGATGGCTTCTTTGGTTTGGTCAAAAATATTTCTGTATTTTCGCTCACTTTCACGAAGGGTAGAAAGTGTACTGGCACGTTCGAGAGAATAACGAATACAACGTTCTAACTTTTCGGAATCTAATTCACTTTTTACCAAATAATCAAAAGCACCGAGTGTCATGGCTTCAACATCAATGCGTTGATCGCCTTTACCAGTCAACAAAATCACTGGCGATTTTAAGCCATGTTCAATGCCTACTTTGAGTAAATCAATACCCGTTTTAGAACCCAATAAAAAATCAAAAAAACATAAATCATATTGCTTTTTTTTGATTTTTTCGATGGCATTATCAAATGAAAATGCCCAATCTATATCAAATTTTTGATTTTCAATATCTTTGAGATAATCACTTGTAAGCAAGAAATCATCCTCGTCGTCATCAACCAATAATAATTTAATAGTACTATCTTTCATGATTTATTTTTATCAATCTGGTAACTGAACAATTTCAAACCAATATTGTCCGATTGTGCGAATTACTTCTATAAAACGGGTAAAAGTAACAGGTTTTGATATAAAACAATTTACACCTAAATCATAGCTTTTTATAATATCAACATCCGACTTTGAAGTAGTAAGCACAATGATAGGGATTTTGCACAAATCAGGGTCCGATTTTATGATTTTAAGCGCTTCTCTCCCATCCACTTTAGGCATATTCAAATCCAATAGGATAAGATCTGGGCGTGGAAATTCGCTTGAGTTATTGAATTTACCGTTTTGTCGAAGATAATCTATCAAATCCACTCCATCTTCAACAAATTTAATTTGATTGATAATATGATTCTCTTCTAATGCCTCCTGAGTCATCATTCTATCGTCAGGATCATCATCAGCGACGAGAATTACGATACTTTTTTTTTGATTCATAGTTTTACTGTTTATGCCTGGCGTATTGGCAAATACATAATGAACGTTGCACCTGCTCCTAGTTCACTTTCAGCATAGATAATTCCTTGATGGTTCTCAACAATTTTTTTACAAATTGCCAAACCTAATCCTGTTCCTTCAAATTCTGACCTGCCATGTAATCGTTGAAAGATTACAAATATTCGTTCGGCATATTCTGGCTCAAAGCCAATGCCACTGTCTTTAACTGTAATTTTATAATAACGCTTATTTTTATAATCTAAGCCCAATTTACTTAGTTCTGCTTTTGTGGCTTCCTTGGCATCGACCCAAATATTGGGTGAATGATTAGCCTTTACAAACTTCAGGGCATTGCTAATTAAATTTTGAAATAATTGTTGCATTTTCGGCGCAGAAGCTTCCAGTGTCGGCATTGTTCCTACATGAATTTGTGCATTCGTTTCTCCTACTTTGAGTTCTAAATCGCTCAAAACATTTTCAAGAGTTTTATTCAAATCTACTTGTTCAAAAGCGACTAATTTTCTTGATAAACGAGAGTACGAGAGTAGATTTTCCATCAATACTTCCATTCTATTGGCAGAATCAATCATTCTTGTCAAATAAAAACTAGCATCATCGTCTAGTTGTTGTTTGTATTTTTGATTAAGCCTATCACCGAAAGCCGTTATTTTTCGCAGAGGTTCTTTCAAATCGTGCGAAGCCACATAGGCAAATTGCTCTAATTCTTGATTGGAGTGATTGAGTTCTTCTAACTTTCGTTCTAATTCCTTTTCATAAGCTTTCAGTTCTGTTACTTCAACTGTATTTCCTATAAACTTCAATACTTTTCCTGCTTCGTCTGAACTTACCCAACCTTTCGTTTGAACGTATTTTTCAACGCCGTCTAAATCAACAATTTTATGTTCAAAAGCATAAGGTTGTTTTTGTTCTGCTGCTTCTTGAATTACTTTTTTAACATTGGCAATATCATCATCATGTACTCTGGCATAATAAAATTCAATATTAATTTTTACAGGTAGCCTAGAAATATCACTTCCAGAGTACAATTTTTTCAAACCATCCGACCATTGTATTTCATCTTTATTAACATCCCATTCAAAACTTCCGTAACTCATCAAAGCTTCTGCTTCTTTGAATAAATCTTTGTTTTTCTTGAGTTCTTCATAAGCTACAGACAATTCTTCAACCTTGGTTTCTAATTCTCCTTTGATTTGCTTGATTTCAGTAATGTCTTGCGAAGTACCAATTACTCGCATTACTTCACCTTTGTCATCCAAAAAGCACCTTCCTCTTACTGCAATTTGTTTTCTATTTCCTTTTAAATCTATGATTTCATGTTCGTACTCATAAATAGTTTTTTTCTCTTTTATGGCATTCAACGACAGCTCTCGTACTCGTTGTACGTCTTCTTCAGGAATATGCTTTTGATAAGTACCATAAGGCATCTGAGAACTTTCATAAGCCGCTTGATCGTATCCGAATATTTCAAATAACCCATTCGACCAGATTACGTAATCATTATTAACCTTCCATTCCCAGCTTCCATAATTAAATAAACGCTCTGTTTCATTCGATTGATTTTGAACTTGCTTCGTTTTTTCGAGCAATTCATTTTCAATCGTAATATCATCCGCCAAAACCAATAACATACTTGGATGGTTCGAAACGTCTTTTTTAATTAAAGTACACTTATTATTAATCGTGATGTTTTTGCCTGATTTACTAACAATTTTCAGGATAAAGCTTTCACTTGCATTAATGGCTACGTCTTCAAAAGTTTTTTGTAAATATTGAAACAGATGTTCGGAAGAACTGAAATTTTCGATTGGAAAAACTGAAAGGTCGGTCGTTAATAATTCTTCTGGTGAATAGTTAGCAACAATTTCAGTTTTGGCATTGAGGTAAACGGCTTTTTTATCTGTTAAATTTAACAGATAAACGAAACTAGGTATGGCTTCCAGAAAGCCATTCAAAAAATCAGACTGATTATCAGTGTTAAATACTTCAAAAAAATGATTAGGCACGTCCATTAATTTCTATTATTAAAGAAACTACTTGTGTAATTTCAGAAAACTTGAGCAAGGAAATAATCCAACTTTGCAGCAGCTTACAATTCAAAAACTTTCATTTTATTGTAAAGTGTTTTCCTGTCTATTCCAAGAATTCTGGCGGCTTTACTTTTATTGAAATTTACTTCTTTTAGTACTTTCAAAATCATATCATATTCAGCTTCAATCGCTGCCGACTTCAAGGAAGGTTTAGAGACAACTTCATTCGAAGCATTACTTTCTGAAACATTATGAACAACTTCTACAACTGGCACTGAAACTGTAACTGGCGGAGTTGAGGTTTCAGTAAAGAGTAATTTTGCGTAATTAGAAATTTCGAAAGGCAATGTTTTTGATTCAATCCATTCTCCGTCGGTTAATAAAGTGGCTCTTTTAATGACATTTCGCATTTCACGAAGATTACCATACCATGCGTAATTCATAAAATTATCAATAACATCATTCGAAAAACCTTTTACTTTTTTACCAAGCTCTTCGTTGGTTTGATCCAAGAAAAACTTAGCGAAAGTCATAATATCAGCTTTACGTTCACGAAGTGGCGGAACATCAATACTGAATTCATTAAAACGGTGATATAAATCTTCTCTGAATTTACCTTTTTTAGAAGCCTCAATCAATTTTTCATTAGAGGCAACCAAAATTCTAACATCTAAAGGAATTTCTTTTGTCCCTCCAATTCGTTTCATTTTTCTTTCTTGAACAACTCTCAATAAAAGTACTTGTACTTCATAAGGAAGGTTAGCAACTTCATCCAAAAAAATCGTTCCACCATTTGCCATTTCAAAGTGTCCGATTTTCTGGTTTAATGCTCCTGTGAACGAACCTTTTTCGTGTCCAAACAATTCTGAACCAGCTAAATCTTTAGAAATAGCACCACAGTCCATCGCCACAAAAGGCTGATTCGCTCTTTTGCTATGTAAATGAATTTCTTGTGCAATGGCTTCTTTTCCAGAACCACTTTCGCCATAAATCAGTACACTATAATTGGTTGGCGCAACAAGTTCAATCTGACGAATCAAGAATTTTGATTCTGCTCCATCGCCAAAAATATAATTGGCAGGTTTCGAGCTTTTCTTTTTTTGATGTGAAGTCGTTATACCATCATGTTCTTCACCCAAATCTTGCATACTTCCTTTTTCAGTTTCTACACTTTCTAAGGCTTTTTTGATGGTCAGTAAAATTTCGTCTGGAAAAAGTGGCTTTGTGATATAATCATAAGCACCCATTTTCATGACATTCACTGCAATTTTTATGTCTGAATAACCCGTAATAATCAATACAGGCACAAAAGGAAATTTTTCTTTAATTTTCAGAAGTATAGTACCGCCATCGGTATCGCCCAATCTGAAATCAGTCATGATTAAATCAGGTCTGAATTCTTGAAGCAAAGCCAAGCCAGTACTGCCATCATGAGCGATAGCAACTTCGTAATTGTTTTTGGTCAAAAAACGACGAAGAAGTAAACATATATCTGTATCGTCGTCGATTACTAAAATCCGTTGCATAGTTTTATTATTAAAGGAAAGAGACAATTATGAAATTACCACAAACCGTATTTCCATGAATCAACTTCGTTATTAATTACTCTTCAGCGTTTTATAATTGTCGTCTGAGTTGTGCTGAAGAAATATTCAAATTTTCTCTGTATTTAGCTACTGTTCTTCTGGCGATATGATAGCCTTGTTGAGCCAGCAGTTCCATCAATTGAAAATCATTGAATGGACTTTTTTTGTTTTCATTAGCAATTAAATTGGCGATAGCTTGCTGAATTTCACGATTTGAAACCTCGCCGCCAGAATCCATCTTAATTCCTTCTGAAAATAAATCTTTTAAATTGATAATCCCAAAAGGTGTCTGTGCATACTTCCCACTCGTTACTCTTGAAATCGTTGAAATATCCATATTAATTTGGCTCGCCACATCTTTCAAAATCATCGGTTTCAAACTACTGACATCACCATTTTTGAAAAATTCTTTCTGAAAAAAAACAATGGCTTGCATCGTTTTCAACATCGTCATTTCTCTTTGCTGAATGGCTTCGATTAGCCAATTAGCCGTATTAATTTTACTGTTAACATATTGATTAGCAGCTTTATCTTTACTTGAAGCAATTGAACTAGCAAAATCTTGGTTAATTTTCAAAGATGGAATTCTGCTATTATTCAAAGCAATATCTATTTGCGTATCGCCATACATATTGGTTTCATAAGTAATGATATAGTCTGGAATGATATTATCCTTAATGGCAATAGACGACGTTTCTCCATCAATTACTGGCTTGGCATTCAATGCACTGATTTGGGCAAGAGCCATTTTTAATTCATCCGAACTTACTTCTCTTAAACGCATAATTTTTTCATAATTACGCACCGCAAGTTCATCCATATTAAAAGCCACAATATCAATTGCCAAAGAGACTTCTAAGCCTTTTTCTTTTTTATGCTGAAGTTGTCTCATCAAACATTCCTGTAAATCAGCCGAACCGATTCCAACAGGTTCCATCAATCTGAGTACCTTCAATAACTTTTCTACCTCATCAATATCTACATAAACACCATTGGCAAAAGAAAAATCATCTGCAATGTTTTCTGCTGAATAGGTTAAAAAACCTTCATCGGTCAATGAGTCAATGATATAATCAATTAAAACACTTTGTTTTTCATTCAAAGGCAAAAAATGTACTTGACTTTTCAGCTCACTTCGCCAATCAGTATTTTGTGCAAGAGGCAAACTGTAGAGTTCGTCGTCTTCACTATGGTTATTTACTTTGGTTTTATAATCAGGAATATCATCATGAGCATACTCATCCCAATCGGCATAATCATTATCAGGCTGAGTAAGTGTTGGGAATTCATCTGAATCGCCATCAGCTTCAAAATCATCGGATGAATCGTCAGAAGTTGTAGCACCTTCCTCCAATAATGGATTCTCTTCTAATTCGTTTTTGATACGCTCTTCTAACTCAAGCGTTGATAATTGCAAAAAATTAAGCATTTGTATTTGCAAAGGCGTAATTTTGAAAGTCTGACGCTGGCTCTGTGATAAATTCATCATGTTGACATAGTTTTAGGAGACTACTACCTAATTTCAATTAATGAGCCGTAATTTTGTTTTTGATTTATTTTTTTCAGAAAATCAAAAACAAAATAAACAAACACCTGAAAATCAATTACTTATATAGCAAATATTTTATAGCAAAATTATATATTTTATTATTTCTGAAAACAGACAAATAACATATTGCGATACTTTGGTACAAGTTGTGTAAAAAAATCCACACTTTGTAGAAAGTGTTTTAAATTAACTTATTTGCCAAAAAGAAGATTCCTTCTTATTACTTGTGTTCTCGCTTAAAATTTAAAACATTTTCCATTACTATTTAATCAACATGTTGCTTTAACAAGCTATTTTAAAACGATGCAAAAATCTCAGACCCTACAGTTCATCATAGCTTCATTTATAGGCTTTGCCTTTATGCTTGGCGGTTTATCATGGGTTTCTTTCGAACAAATCGCTCAGAATACGGAATATACTCAACTTGTGGAACACACACAATCGGTTTTGTGGGTAAGCGAAGAACTTATTTCTTCCATGAAAGATGTGGAAACAGGACAAAGAGGTTATATCATCACTGGGAAAAAAAGCAATTTAATTCATTATACAGAAGGGAAAGCAAAAGTATTTTCAAGATTGGATACACTAAAGATTTTGGTGGCGGATAATCCTGTACAGTTAAGAAGTTTGGCAAAAATTGAAGAAATGGTTTATGAGAAAATTAAGTATGTTGATTATAACATTGAAACTATCAAAAATAATAGACCTTTAGAAATCAATAAATTTGAGCAGGGCAGAAAGGCAATGGATAATCTCAGAATTTGGATTTCTACCTTTCAAAATAACGA
This sequence comes from Arcicella rosea, assembly GCF_040543805.1. Lineage (NCBI taxonomy): Bacteria > Pseudomonadati > Bacteroidota > Cytophagia > Cytophagales > Flectobacillaceae > Arcicella > Arcicella rosea. The sequence continues at coordinate 12,730 of NZ_JBEUMS010000012.1, read as the reverse complement.
AAAATCGATTCTTGAAACCAGAGTACGCTCTAAAATACATGGGCAATCGCTTTTGCCAATTTATCAAATCATGTTGGCTGTTGCTTCTTTTGCTCTTTTGTTAATTTCTTTTTACTTAGTTTATACTGAACTTAAAAACCGTTTTAAATTCCAGCAAGCATTAGAAAGTAAAATTGAAGAATTGAACCGTTCAAATTCTGAACTAGAGCAATTTGCTTATGTAGCCTCGCACGATTTACAAGAACCACTCCGAAAAATCAGGGCATTTTGTGATAAACTGCAAGTAAAACAAAAAATGTTTTTGAACGATGACGGAAAGGAAACATTGGATAAGATTTCTACCTCAGCAGCCAGAATGCAAGTATTGATTGATGATTTACTGAACTTTTCAAGATTAGTAAATCATAAAACTCATAGTTTGACTTCTGTGAATCTCAACCAAATTATTGATAATGTATTGAGTGATTTTTCTGAAATCATTACTCAGAAAAAAGCTACATTTTCTATTGCAAAGCTTCCAGAATTGAAAGCCTATAATTTTCAGATGAATCAACTTTTTATGAATTTAATCAGCAATTCTCTGAAATATACGAAAGAAGGCGTAAACCCACATACTATCATCGAATACTCTACCGTTCAAGGAAATACGATACCTCAGCTATCTAGTGTTCATGAAGAGCGTTTTTTCCATAAAATCTCCATACAGGACAACGGAATTGGCTTTGAAGGTGAATATTCCGAGAAAATATTCGTAATTTTCCAACGTTTACATAACCGTAATACCTATCAAGGTACTGGTGTTGGCTTAGCGATTTGCAGAAGAGTGATGACAAACCACAATGGTTTTGTCTTTGCCGATAGCAATCCCTACGAAGGAGCCACTTTCAGTGTCTATTTCCCGATAACTGCTTAAAAATTGATAAAATGAATAAAAGATGTAATATCTTAATTGCTGATGATGATGATGATGATAAGTTTTTGGTAAAATCAGCCTTGGAGGATTGTACCTCGAACACCCCCATTCATTTTGTTGAAAATGGCGTTGAAGTACTAGAATATCTAAAAAATGAAGGACAATTTGCTGATAAATATACTTTCCCTAAGCCTTCAATCATTATTTTGGATTTGAATATGCCTAAAAAAGATGGCAGAGAAACCTTGAAGGAAATCAAGGCGAATCCACTTTTCAAGAAAATTCCAGTCATCATTTTGACGACTTCAAAAGCGGAAGAAGATGTAAATCTATGTTACTCTTCGGGTGCGAACGCTTATATCGTAAAACCTAATTCGTTTACTGAACTCACTGAAATTCTGTCAACTATGACAAAGTTTTGGTTAGAAATCGTAACACTTCCACCTGCTATTATGTAGTAATGGCTAGTTTAGGCTGATTTCCCGAATGCTCAATCATTTCTGTAGGCTTTTCGCTGGTAACTTTTTTTACCCAAAGTAAAGATTTTTCCAGCAAGCCTTGCTTTGCTTTGGCTTGTGGAAGCTGCAAAGTATTTTCGGGCTTAGTCTTTTCATTGAACCAAGCAACTGACTGATTCACCATTTCATCTTTATTTTTGGCAACATAATTACTCAGTAAATTTTTGGCAAAAAAAGGAACGGCAAGTCGAACCAACCAAGATGAACTGCGTAAAAGTGTATTTCTTAGTAGCATATCCACTCCTAAATCTAGCCCAATATTTACGAGGCTATTGTTGCGGTTACTCTCCACAAATAGATTTTTAGAAACATCAACCATTTGTCGAACGGGTTGAATTTCAGTCTGAAGCATTTTAATATCTTCAGTAAGTTTTGCCTTGGCTATTAAAATATCATTTTCAAGCCTTAGCTTTTCGACTTTTAGCTGTTCAATATTTTCTATCTTCATCTTCGCTATAAAATTTCTTTAAAAAAGAATTAACCAAAGGCAGTTTAATATATTCGTCTTTGATAAACCAAAGTAAAATTCCTGCTATTACATAAAAAACACCAACACCAAAAAAGCCCAATGCCACACTGTTGAAGTATTGTCCCAGCACCCAAGCCACCGACAAACTCATAAATAATAAGACAATCATAAAAAGTAAAATAAAAAGTAAAATCGTTGCAAGGTCTGCAATACCATTGGCTGCTTTTGATGAGGTATTCAATACTCCTAACTTCCAGCGAGCCTCAACATAATCACTAGCGTGTTCGAAGATGTCTTCAGCAATATCATTTGTTTGTTCAAAGGCTGCCATCATTTTAAGAATTAAGTTAGAAACAAATTTTTAGGAAAATCAAAGAGTAAATGATAAGCTGACCAAGCCTTTAATTACTTGGTCAGCTTAAAAAACTATATCGCTGCTACATCTCTTTGAATTGATTTTACAGAACCGGTTGCCGTCTCTGCGATTTCGTCAAATTCATCTTTCGCTTTATTTTTCCAATTTCTTGCTCGGTTTTCAGCATCATCTACTAAACCTTTAGCTTGATTTTCGCCTTTTTTAATTAGGGTCAATAATTCATCAGCCCAAGTGTTGGCATTTTTCTTTACTTTTTTTCTCAAATCAGCTCCTTTTTCTGGGGCAAACACTAATCCAATTGCTGCACCTACCGCTGCGGCGGCAGCAATTCCAATAATAATTTTTGCGTTGTTTGACATGATAAAAATTGTTTTAGCGTGAATCTTTAATACCTTAGCTGAATAGTTTATCAAATCTATTCAATTGCATCATTTCTTCTCTAAATCTCAAAATTTTCATACCTAAACCTTGTGCTTGTTTTTTTGGATAGTTTTGAGGTACAGTATCCTCAAATTGTGGAATTTATCTTTTTAATTCTGCCTAATCAATTAATCTCTGGCACGATTTTTTAACAATGTCTATTCAAAAAAGTGTAACTAAAAGAGTTCATCAGAAATCTTATGCTGTTCCCTATAACAATTTTGTTTAAAAGGCTGACAAGACGAAACGATTTGGACTGCCAAATGTCATGAAAAATGTAGCTTTAATTATCGATGACGAGAAAGACACCTGTCTTTTATTAAAACATTTTCTTAAAAGAAAAGGAATTTATTCATACTATGCACTAACGCTTCAAGAAGGAATTGGAAAGGCTTTGGAAGTAAAACCAAATTGGTTATTTTTAGATAATAACTTACCTGATGGTTTTGGGATTGACCGTGTAAAAGAAATTAAATCTCTTTCACCAAATTCTAAAATTATTATGATTAGTGCGATGGGGAATTTGTTTGAGCTTGCTTCAAGTGTTGGTGCTGATTCATTCATCGAGAAACCACTCGACTTCAATAAAATTGAAAAATCAATGGCTTTATAAAATGGCATCGGATACCGCCATCCATGCCATTTAAAGCTATTGCTACCCATTCAAGCATTTGCTATTTCCACAAGCCCAAAGGAAAAGTAATTTTATTTTTTGCACTTACTAAAGTCACCGTTTGCGAAGCCAAATCGCCAACCAATAATAAGTCATTCTCGTATTGATAATCATCTGAATTTGCCAATTGTGCCTGAATTTTTTCCATCAAAGCATAAGGCGTTTTACCTTGTATATTCAAACATTGGCAAGGCTGATCTTGTTTAATTTTATTCAATTCCTGCAATAATTCTTTGGTATCTTCTGCTTTACTTTCTTTTCCTAAACTTATCATTTTATTCATCCAAGCATTATACTGTGGTCTGAAAGGTTCAAATTCAAAAACTAACTCAGGATGTTTCCTCAATAATTCTGCTCCATTTTTATACAATTGTAAATGTCCAGAATCAATAAAACCTACAAAATTCCCGCCCCAAGTAAGTCCGTAAGCTTCGGTTAAACTATCTAGTGGACGATACAATGCAAGATTATTCGAAATTCTTTTACGACGTGTATAAATGGCTACATCTGCCGCCAAGCCAAAATTGTGCATTGAAAGTGGCGTCGCTGTTCTTTTTTTTCCTAAATAATGTAATTGACGGCTTGTAGAACGTAAGTCAGAAATTACTTTAATAGAACGGTGTTTTTCTTTCATAATCGCTACGATAGAATCTCTTTTTTCAAGAAAAATCTTACGCTCATCTGTCAGTAAATTTTCCCAACGATTATATAAATAATTGGGCTGTTTGACCAAAGCCCAAAGGTAAGCTTGTTCTTGCCAAGAAGTATTTAAAGTAGGAAAAGCTGTTGTTTGAAGCAATTGAGAAGTCTCCTCTCTGTCAGCCTGCAAAGCCATTGTTTGAATATTACCTGTAGCATCCGCAAAAGCTACATAAATATTTCTGGGTTTCAAGGCTTGTTTCAGTAAAGTATCGGCTAAGTAATATGGCTGTGCTAAAGTATAAATCTTTAATTCACTAACGTGTTGGGCAGTATCGCAAGTGAAGTCTTTCCACGAATTATCTTCAAATAAATTTGATGTTTTGTCTATCAAATTACAGGCAAATAAGGAAACAGAAGCAAAGAGTATTTTAAGGAAATTTCTAAACACTAAGGCAGATAAAATCATAAAGTATTAAGGATTATAAATACCAAAATACAAAAAATAGCAGGGAATTCTAATGTATTTAGGAATTTAGTTTTTCTCGTTGCGCCAAATATAAACCCGCAATCACCAAAGAAGTACCGATATAAGTGAAACTACTGATGGGTTCATTTAAAATAACAGCCGCATAAATAAAACCAAAAATAGGATTAAGAAAAAGCCAAAGTGAGGCTTTGACTGGGTCTATTTTAAGGAGATATAACCACAATTGCACCGCCCCGATGGATACTGGAATAGCCAACCAAAGTACAGACATGCTAAAATTAAAATCATAAACATTCTGTGACCAATCGGTAAAGTAATAAGTAATGGGCAACAAGAAAATCCCACCTAACAATACTTGCCAAGCATTAATGGTAAATAAAGGCAAATGCCATTCTTGCGCTGAATAATAAACTGTTCCTACCGAATAGGCAATCATACTTGCTGAAAGAATGAGTAGCCCTTCAACATTTGCATAACTTTGTTGAAAAAGTGGATAAGTAGCAATCGCCACGCCTAAAATACCCAAGGCTAAACCCAATATTTCTGTACGTTTTACTGAACGACCTAACCAAAAAGCAGACAAAATACTGATAATTAATGGATTGGTCGCTACAGCCAAACTGCCGATTCCCGCAGAAACGTATTTGAGTGCCACCACAAAACAGCCTAAATAAACAGTAACATTCAAGAAACCATAAATCGCAATTTGTTTCCATTCTTTAGCTTTTGGTAGTGGATTTTTCTTGACGAGATGGCTATAAACCATCATTAATATGCCCGCCAAGAAAAATCTACAAGTACCAATTACAAAGGGTTGAGCCGATAAAAGCCCTATTTTGGTGGCTGCCGAAGCGGAAGCCCAAAGCATCGCAAAGAATAATCCTGCTAAGAAATTTTTCATTTTAAACTATTAGCCTTTTCAATAATTCATCAAAATTGACAATTTTAGTTTAAAACAATGCTTTATTGATGCAAAAGGTCAATATTTTTCCAACAATTATTTACTTCCTGCTATTACTTCTTTATAACTTACTAATTGAATTCCTTTTTGAAGAATCGCTGTTCTTACTTTTTCACTGGTAAAAATCGTCGTTACATCTTGACGACCCTGTGCTACATCTTCATAACCAATATGTGAAATTGCACGGAGTTCTTCGTTATCTAAACCAGGATGTTCTACAAAAACATACGCTTTGCCGTCTTCTAGTTTATCCAACATTCCGATGAATCCTTCTATTCTTTGCTCGGTATTTTTATTGTTGAAATCAAAACCTGTGTAGGCTACTTTTAGGTCTTTCATCGAATCTACATCCACCATCGTCAATTTGTATTCTTTGGCTACTCTTCTTGCCATATCTTTTACTTCTTGTGTAAAAGCAGTACTTCCCATGTGTCCAGAAACGTGGCTTAGTCTTGGAATATACTTCAATGCCATTTCTATTTGCGCTCTTAACTCTTTTTCAATGTCTTCTATTTTCCAATCATTATCAAGCACTGCTTGTTTTGGATAATTATTGTTGTGGAAAAGCATCGGATAAAAGTATCCATCGGCATTTCTTAAACTTTTGGCTTCGGTGAGTGGTCGCCATTTTACATTGTCCCATTCACTCGTAATAGCAAAATGCAAACCAACATCTACTCTTTTGTTTTCAGCCAGTAATTTTACTGCTTCTGGAAACCACGGCGAAGCCACAATTACTTCTATCGAAGTTTCGATGCCTTCTTTGTACGATTTTATCAAGGCTTCATTCCCCGAATGTGCATAACCCATGTCATCACCTCTGACGATTAATTTCGGTGCATTGGCTTTTGGCGTAAATACAATACCTTTTGAAATGGTTCTTTTACGATTGATATTAAAAATACTTTGGAAATCTATCGAAACATTATCGCCATCAAAAGAGCAAATAATCGTTTCTGTATGTGGACTTTCGATATAACGGAGTGTTAAGGCTAATGTATTTTCGTCTTTCCAAGTATAACTTCCCGCTACTTTAAAAGCTGGAAGTCCTACCCTATTGGCTTTGGCGGCAGCTACTAAATATGGACCAAATTTGGTAGTTTCAGACAATTCCCATTTGCCTGCTCCAAACGGAATTTGATGCGTAGCCGAATCTGTTTTGAAACTTACTTTACAAACACCATTATTGAAATCGAATTTTACATTTTCAAAACTTCTATCGCCCGTTACCATGCCAAAAGTTTTGCCAGAAACCTTTGATTCTATACCTGAACTAACATTTTTATTAGGAATCGGTAAGGCTAAAGATGTCGATTTCTCTTTCAATTTGGCTAACATTGCAGGATTAGCGGGCAATTTCTGGTCTTTAATCGCTGGTAAAAGGTATCTCCAAAGTAAATTAAACTCTCCTTGCATATCGGGAGCTTCGGCAGTAACAATAATCACCACATCTTTTTCTGGCAATACAATGATAAATTGACCATTTGCACCGTCGCCTCTGTAAGCATTATTTCTACTTCGCCACATCTGATAGCAATAACCTTGTAGCCAATCGCTTGAATCTTTTTTAGCTTGTGTGGCATTTGGGTCTTGCATGATTTTCATGGTACTTGCTTCTTCCACCCAAGCAGCAGGCAAAATCTGTTTGCCTTTCCACAATCCTTTTTGCAGAAACAATTGCCCAAATTTCGCCATGTCTTCGGTTTTCAAACGGATTCCCCAACCGCCAGTATTAATGCCTTTGGGGTCAACTTCCCAGTCGATTCCTGTAATTCCCAAAGGTTCAAATAATCTTGGTTGTAAATAATCAATTACTTTTTGACCCGTTACTTTCTGCACAATTGCCGAAAGCATATAAGTAGCGGCAGAATTATACAGAAATTTTGAACCCGGTTTATTCACAATCGGAGTACGCAAAAATGCCTTCACCCAGTTTTCATTTTTAGCACCAATTTCACCAGTTGGGTCAGTTTGATGTCCCACACTCATCGTCAACAAATCTTTAATCTTCAATTCTGCCAAATACGGACTTACTTGTGTTGGCAAATCATCAGGAAAAAACGAAATTACTTTATCCTCCACCGTAATTTTCTTTTCCGATACCGCAAAACCTATCGCCGTAGCTGTAAAGCTTTTACTCACCGAATACATGGTATGTTTTAAATCATTACGATAAGGATTCCACCAAGATTCAGCCACGACCTTCCCGTGGCGAAGCATCATGAAACTATGAAATTCATGTTTACTTTTTGAGGCAGCCTCCAAAAAATTGATGATAGCTTCAGACGAAACGCCTTCTGCTTCAGGCGTACTTCTTGGAAGAACAACAGGCTTTTGAGCCAATAACTGAACACTAACGAAGAGGAGAATCAATATTTTTCTCATTACCGAAGAAGATGATTAAAGATGAAAAGCTGATTGTTTTTAAACAAATTAAAGCTAATACTTATATCCGATAATCCTGTTCTGTAAGTTGGGTAAATACACTAAAATACTCGTGACATGACTCATTGAGTTATTTTGAGTAGGGAAAGATTCTGTCAGTCGAGTAAATACCCTAAAATACTCATGGCATGACTCATGGAGTTATTTTGAATATGGAAATATTCTGTCAGTCATGCCATGAGTGAAAGGGAACAATGCTTATAAAAACCGAACAATTCCGCAAAAAAGAGGGACATTTGATAGTTAAAGAGTGAACTTTGGTACTTAAAATAGGAAAGTTGGCACTAAAAACCGCAATTATCCGCAAAAAAGAAGGAAAATTTCTACTTGAAGTAGCAACATTTCTACTAAAAGGATAAAATTTTCCTCTTTTTTAATCAATTTTCCTACTAAAAGAAGAAAATTTTATCCTTTTATAACCAAAATTGGTATTCTGATACGAATCATTGGTTATATCAAGCCCAATAACTAATTAAAATCTTAAACCACCCCTTAAATCCCCTTCAATAACCCATCCATCAACACATCAATATCATTGGCATCGTTATAAACATGTGGGGCTAGTCGGATGGCTTCGCCTCTGAACGAAACAAATACTTTACGCTCTTGCAAAGCCTTTTGTATGGTTAGATAATCAGCTTTTGGCGGAATCCTAATCCCTACCAAATGACTACTTCTGTAGGGTTTTTCATCTACCCAATAGCCTTTTTCTTGTAAAAGCTTCAAAGGTTCTTTCAACAATTCATCACAATATTGATTTATAGAATCTACCCCCCAAGTATTGATTTGACTTAGAGCCGCCGCTAACATTGGGTTTAAGATAAAATTACTTTTTTCGCCCATATTATATCTGTCAGCCATACTTCTATACTGAGTTTGGTAATTTATCAGGTTTTTAAAATCTTCTGAACCTACTCTATTAATCCAGTTGCGTTCTAAAGGAGTTCCTTCATCAAAATAAGCACCGAAATATGCCACTCCTGCCGAATATGGACCTAAAAGCCATTTGTATCCGGGATTGATAATGGCATCTGGTTGTACTTTTTGTACATCAAAAGGCATCGCTCCGATACTTTGCGTACCGTCTAAAACGAGTAATGCACCCACCGAACGACATTGCTTTCCGATAATTTCAGTATCAAACGAAGTACCATCTGCCCAATGTGTTGGCGACACCACTACTAAACAAGTATTAGTCGTGATGGCTTCTAACAACCTTCCATTCCAGATTTTTCCACGATTTTCTAATCCTTCAGGCGGAGACACTACTTTCATGACCAAACCTTTATCTGCACAAACTTCTTCCCAAGCATAAACATCTGAAGGGAATTCTTCACTGACCATCACAATTTCTTGTCCCGCTTGCAAATTAGGTTTTCGATAAAGATTTTTTGCCACAATCGCCATGCCGTAAGACGATGAGGGAAGAATAACGATGCGTTGGGGTTCGGGACAATTAATCAATGTTGAATATGCTTCTTTGACGGGTTCGGTCGTTTCAAAAAAACTTTGAGAAGTAATATACTGCGGTTGCGATTTGCGTAAAATTCCTTGAATGCCAGCTTCTTCTACCGATTTTAAATTGGGTGCCATCGTGGCACAATTGATATAATGTGTGCCTTCTTCGAGGCTAAAAAGATGTTTTTGACAAGATAAATTCATGTTGCTGATGTTGATTTGAAATTTTTCAAAAATACAGATTCTTGACGATTTTAAATCAAAAATGATTTGTTCAAATCAAAAAGATGTAATTTTGAATTATGCGAATAGATGAAGCCACCATAGAACGAATCCGACAAAGTGCTGATATTGCCGATGTAATTGGCGATTATGTTTCTTTGAAGAAAAAAGGCGCAAACCTTTGGGCTTGCTGTCCTTTTCATGGCGAAAAGTCTCCTTCCTTTTCAGTTTCGCCAGCGAAAGGAATTTATAAATGTTTTGGTTGTGGAAAAGCAGGCGATTCTATCCGTTTTATCATGGATATTGAAGGCTTGGGATATGGAGAAGCACTTCGACATTTAGCCAAAAAGTATGGCATCGAAATCCAAGAAACACAGCTTTCCGACGAACAGCAATTAGCCCAAAACGAGCGTGAAAGCTTATTAATTGCTCTTAATTACGCCAAGAATTATTACCAAAATAACCTTTTTCAACATGAAGAAGGGCAGTCAATTGCTTATCCTTATTTTAAAGAAAGAGGTTTTTCAGATAAAACAATTCGTACTTTCGAACTAGGTTACAGCCTTGAAAACTGGGATGCTTTTACCAAAGAAGCCCTAAAAAATGGCTATAATTTAGATATTTTGGTGAAGGCTGGGCTGACGATTTTGAAGCAAAATGAGCAAGAAAATCCTCAGCAAAACCAAAAAACATTCGACCGTTTTAGAAATAGAGTAACATTTCCTATTCATAATGTTTCGGGAAAAGTAATTGCTTTTGGAGCAAGAATTCTGAAAAATGATAAATCTCAGGCAAAGTATTTGAACTCGCCTGAAACAGAAGTTTATCATAAATCGAATGTACTTTATGGTATTTTCCAAGCCAAAAATGCTATCAGAACCAAGGATGTTTGTTATTTGGTAGAAGGTTATACGGATGTTATTTCTTTGCATCAAGCAGGAATCGAAAACGTAGTAGCGTCTTCGGGTACTTCTTTGACGATAGAACAGATTCGATTAATCGCTCGTTTCTCGCAAAATATCACCGTTTTGTATGATGGTGACCCTGCGGGAATCAAGGCATCTTTGCGAGGAATGGACATGATTTTGGAAGAAGGGCTGAATGTAAAATTAGTCGTTTTTCCAGAAGGCGAAGACCCTGATAGTTATGTTCAGAAAATCGGTTCAGATGCTTTTGTAGAATATATCCACAAAAACGCTAGCGATTTTATTACTTTCAAAGCAGAATTATTCCTCAAAGAAGCGGGAAGCGACCCATTCAAAAGAGCTGAGTTGATAAAAGACATGGTGGGGAGTATTTCTAAAATACCTGATTCTATCACAAGGTCTGTTTTCTTTCAAAAAACAGCGAGTTTAATGCAGATTGATGAAGCAATTTTAATTACTGAAAGTAACAAAATTGCCTTTGAAAGAAGTAAACAGCGAGAAAAAGACAGTCAAAGAGATGCCAATCGTCAGCGATTGCAAAATGATTTACCTGCTGGCGTAACACTTAGTCAACCAACTTCACAACCGAATGTAAATTTCGATGATTTACCAAGTTTTTCGGAAGAAGATGAATTTTCAGGTTTTCCAACAGATTTTGTTCCAAGTACAAGTACTCCAGTATCCAACACACCTGCTAATATTCCGCCAAACACTAAAGTAACACCAACAGGAATTGCTTTGCAAGAAAGAGAATGTGTGCGACTATTGGTGAGTCATGGCGTAAAAGAAGTAGATCCAGGTGTTGCCCCAGGTGTTACTTTAATGCAATATATTTTATCAGAAATTGATGGCATGAATTTTACTACCCCAATTTATGATAATTTTTTAGCGATGTGTCGTGAGAAATTCATTCAGGGAATTGTATTAGATACTAAGTTTTTTATTGCACACATTAATCCCATTATTCAACAAGAAGCCATCAATTTAGTTACCGAACGTTATGCAGCTTCGGAAGCTTGGTTGAAACACGAAATCATTGTACCGACAGAAGACGATAAGTTGGCAGATTTAGCTTTTCAGAATATTTTACGCTTGAAAAAAGCATACAACGAACAGCAAATGAAGGATTTGATGCAAAAACTTGCCAAAACTTCGGATGCCGATGAACAAACGCATTTGTTAGGCTTATTTATGGAAGCCAAGCAAATAGAAAAAGAAATCGCCAAAGAATTAGGAACGGTTGTAGGTAGATAGACATTAATTAATCAACATGACAAAGACATTATATTTGGTTCGCCATGCCAAAGCTTCAGATTCAGTAAGTCCCGATATTGTTCGTCCGCTTACCTCAAGTGGTATGATTGATACCGCAAGAATGGGCAGAAATTTATCTACCAAAATCAGCCCAATTGATTTAATCATTACTTCAAATGCCGAACGTACACAAATGACAACAAAAGTACTTTGTGAACAATTGGGTATTCCAGAAGAGAAAGTTTATGTATTGAGTGATTTATATGAAAGCTCGCCAAAACATTATTTAGATGCAGTGAATGCCATTCCCGCCAATCTTAACCACGTGATGATTGTGGGGCATAATCCAAGTATTAGTTATTTTGCAGAGTACTTAACACATGCAGATATTGGTGCAATGCCAACTTGTGCAGTAGTTGGGATGAAAATAGAAAATCAGGCTTGGGCAGAAGTAGGGAAGAAATCAGGAGATTTAATTTTCTATGACTCTCCAGAAAGTATTTTGGGGTATAATAGTTAGTATAAAAAAAGCGGTCAAAATTAGTTTTTTGACCGCTTTTTTGTTCGATGTCAGGCTCTGAGGATATTGACATAACTAGCCCAAGTGTTAAGCAAAGCGTCACTTGTGATAAACTTTAATTCCGTTTGAAACTGAATTAAAGCAAACGTCCAAGATATAGTCTTGAACGAGATGAGTAAAACCACTTGTGTCAGCTTTCATTTTTCTTCCTTTTTTCTGCTTCAATTAATGGTTTATGCCAATCCCATAATTCGCTCAAAGTTTTAAAATTATCAGGAATTGGGTTGTTTTTTCGAAAAGCTTCTTTTATTGACCTTGGTTGATAATGACTAAAGTAGCTTTCACTTGTTCTGAGTCTGTTCACCGAACTGTGTCAGTTTAAATTTAAGTTTATTTTTTTACTTTTACTCAGACACACTTTATTATGGAGACTCCTGACAATTTTG